>JAFUEE010000067.1 GCA_017464085.1 Pseudomonadota bacterium | reverse complement strand
GGGGGGGGCGCACCGCCCGCGCCGCTACTCAACCATCCTCACCATACAGCGCTTCTTGCAAAACGCGATGCCATAGCACACAGCCTCGCGAGCCATGGGAAACTCCCGCAAAACGCCTTTTACATATCTGCAATCCTTTATCTGACGTTCAGCCTCATCCAGCTTATTTTCCATACAGGAATCCTCAATATCCCACGCATCCAAAGACGAATTCTTATTCTGAGATTTGGCAGTTTCCAATTCCTTCCCAGTCACGCGCTTGAATTCAAGCACAAACGCCTTTTCCTGCCAAATCACGACGAGATCCGGTCGTCCGCAGCCATACTCGGCATTCGAGCTCACCCTGTCTGCCAGCGTCAGCATCACAGCATACAGCGTCCCATGATAAAATGCCTCACTGTAATCAAAACAGCTCATGCCACTCTCGAGTAATATATTAATTTCTCGCGCCATCTTTTCTATATCAGATGAACACATGGCTTCCATCAGTGGCCGTGCATCATATTTTGGCAAGCGGATATCCTTCCACCAGTGCTCCATCGATGAATCCATCAAAGTCCACACTTCCAAATTGGGAATAGCCACCTCTGCTCGAAGATGATTTCGCTCATCCTTATCAACATGTATTGATTTAAGATAGCCTGTATATAACAGAAAACTCCATATCGCATTCTCATTCTGTTGCAAATCCCGATAGGATAAGTTCTCATATACAGGCACAGACATAGTTTCACCATTCATCAATCTTGCCAGCGCCTCGCGATGTCTGGGATTTTTATCAATCATATCATCAATAATATCATTGCCACTCGTCAACCCCCAATAGGGCTTAATGGCCTCCTCTTCTTCGCCATTCACCAAACCGCGTATGGCATTGAGCAGACTCCACGGATTAAAAACTTTGCGACCGCTGTATTCATACCCATCATACCACTTTTCTATCATTTCATATTTATCTTCTATACCATAATATGATAACATATCCTTAACTTCTGGTTCAGTAAATCCCCAGAATTCATCTGGAATTCTGCTCGTGACCGTAATCACCCCCGGGTTATTCATGCCGGTAAATATAGACTCTTTCGCCACGCGCATACATCCAGCAATAATACCATAAGCAAGATTGCTGTTGGACTTAAAGCCGGCAGATATAAAGCGTCCCATAAGACCCACGGTTTTATCAAACAAATCAGACCCCGGATGATGAATATCATAGATAGCAGCCTTTTGTAACGGAACATCATATTCATCAAGCAAAATCACAGTCTGACGATTTGTTGCCTTAAACAGCCAATCCGTCATGATATCAAGGAACTGCGTCAAATCATCTTCGGTCGCGGTCCTGTCAAGATAACCTTGAAGTGTCTCAAGCTGAACAGCACTTAGCACACCACTATTCTTGAGAACGTTTTCATGCTGTCCACAAGCTCGCCTTACTGCACCTCGAAGCTGTGCAACCACATAATCGTATGTATCCCCCGACACATCCTTAAACGACAACGAGATCACCGGATACTGCCCCATTTCCCTAAGAACATCCTCACCGGCATCCATGACCTTGAGCCCTTCAAAATAGCGGCGGTTATCCACGGGCTTGCCATCATCATCCAATTGATACTCAAAAAACGTCTGCAGCGTGCGAAGCATCAAGGTCTTGCCGAAACGACGGGGGCGGGTCACGACACAGATATTTCGATCTTGCTCAATCAGGTACGGAATAAACTCTGTTTTATCAGTATAGTAAATTCCTCTGTCTCGCAAAGCCTTAAAACTCTCCGGAATCTCACCAAACGGCTTTAACTTCCTATCCTGTCCCATCGCACCCTCCAGTCCGCCATCCGACAAGGGGGGAGCTTGCGCCCTTGTCCATCATAATTTTCACCATAACTCGCCAATCCACGAATGGCGAGTTTTTAAATAATCTTGATCTCCTTTTCGAGGAGACGTGCAGACAAATCGGCGTTCATCTTTCGGCGTAAGCGCATAAAACCGGATATCGAAGGTGACACTGCCCTCGGTATCGGTTGCGTTTTCATTGCAGATTCCAGGGGGGAAACAAAAAATGAACGCCCAGCGTATCGCGCAAGCGATAGCTGGGCAACACGGCGGCGTATCGCAGATAGCCGCCACATCCGTCCCCCAAAAATAAAAACATTCCCCGCACCGAACGCATGTATTAAATAAGCGCCTGGCGTATGGGACGCATACAGACACCATGGAGCAGATTGTGAACAGAGAACAGTTTGAAGCAGGATTGAGGGCGCTCGGTGCGGAAGGAATCGTTCCGGAAGCACAGAACATCGTCGATGACACGCGCGAGGTGACGCAAGGCGACATTTTCGTGCTTCGGCAGGGCGCGGCGGCGCTGAACAAGGAACAGGCAGAGAAATTCTGCGCGCAGGCGGTCAATTCAGGCGCTTCGGCAATCATTGCAGACCCGAAGTTCGGGATCAACGCCGACATCCCGGTCATCGCACTCCCCGATCCGCATCTCAAGCTTTCCGCACTCGCGGATGCATTTTATGGCACCCCGACACAGGATATGAAAGTCGTCGCGGTCACCGGCACAAACGGCAAGACGACGACAACCTATCTGATCGAAAGCATTGCGCGCGCGCTCGGGCTCAAAGTCGGCGTGCTCGGCACGATCTCGCACAGATATCCCGGCTATGAAGAAGCCTCGGCCAACACGACACCCGGCACACTCAAGCTGCGCAGGCTTCATTATAATATGAAGCAAGCCGGATGCGACATCGTCGCCATGGAAGTCTCAAGCCATGGGATTGTTCAAAGACGTGTAGACGGCGTCCGCTTCGATGCCGCGATATGGAACAATCTGGGGACAGATCATCTGGATTTTCACAAGACGCGCGAAGCCTACGCACTCGCGAAACAGCGTCTGTTCGACCACTATCTTGCGGAAAGCTACAAGGCCGGCAAATCTCCGACGGCCATCGCAAATGCCGACGATCCCGAAGTCATCGCACATATTCACGCGGCAGATCCCGCGACATGGGGCGGCAGGCTTTGCACATTCTCGACGCTAGAAAAGCAGGCCAATCTGAATATCCGCGCCAGAGGCTGGGATCGCAACGCCTGGCAGCTTGAAATTTCAGCTGAAGGATACATCTGTCACACGCGCCTGCCGCTCATCGGGCAATACAACATCGCCAATGCGGCCGGCGCAGTCGCGGCGCTTCACAGCCTCGGCTATGCGCTCGACACCCTCTGCAACGCGCTTCCAGAAATCGCGCAGATCCCCGGGCGCATGGAATGCGTCTGCCACAAAGGCCCGACTGTCATCGTTGATTTCGCACACACGCCTGAAGCGCTTGAAAATGCGCTCATCGCCGCAAGGTCATGCCTGAGCGGTGACGGAAAACTTGCCGTCGTATTCGGCGCAGGCGGCGACCGCGATCCCTCCAAACGCCCGATCATGGGGGAAGCTGCCTCTCGATTGGCTGATAAATGCTATGTGACGAGCGACAACCCGAGAACTGAAAATCCTGCCGCAATCATCGAGCAAATCTTGGCTGGCATGAAACCGGACACACTCATGATGCACGACATAGACCGCGAAACGACAATCCAGGCCGCCATTGCTCAGGCTTCATCGCAAGACGTCATTCTCGTCGCAGGCAAAGGCCACGAAGATTACCAGATACTCGGCACGCAAAAAATTCATTTCGATGACCGGGAAATCTGCCGAAACGCCTGTCTGCACAAATAAATTTGTGCACACATTTATACTTTGGCAAGTATTTTGCTTTAATTCGCCTCTGTTTTTGCCGGCCGCGCGCATCAAACCATCAAAATCCGCGCGCCGACGCACTCAGATCGATATGCTAAGGAGGTTGCTATGAAAAAATTGTCCTTATTCATGCTGCTGGCGCTTTCCTCCCTGGGCTTCACCGGCTGCATCTTCTGGGACTCCTGTTACGACTGCGCGCCGTCTTCCTATTACGAAGAATGCTGGTACGACGACTGGACAGGCGACCTGGTCTGCGATGAGTATTGGGTCGATTATGACTATGACAGCTGCGGATGCGGCCAAGACAGTTGCGGATGCGGCCAAGACAGTTGCGGATGCGGCCAAGACAGCTGCGGATGCAGTTCATGCGACCAGCCGCCAGAGCCCCCCGCGCCGGACACGCCTGTCACACCTGATGACCCTGGCTATTCTGACCCCATCGTCTCAAGACCAGACTGCTTCCAAGACAGCGACTGCACGAACGGCAATATCTGCCACGATGGCATCTGCGAAGCCAGCGCCGCTCCGGAATGCATCGCCGATTCCGACTGTGGCAGAAACCGCTTCTGCAACGAAGGCACCTGCGAGCCTAAGCTCAAGCTCGAATGCGACTCTTCTGCTGACTGCCTCAACGGCAATACCTGCCACAACGGCGTCTGCGAAGCAAAACCCGAATGCCAGGTCAATTCCGACTGCCCTGCCGATATGCTCTGCACTGAAGGGCGCTGCATCCCCTGCCAGACAGATATCTGCGACACATCCAAAGAAATCGAATGCGTGTTCAGCTCGCAGTGCGAAAGCGGCCTCTGCGTTGACGGCGCATGCCTCATGCCGGGCGCCTGCGCGGTCGACAGCAATTGCGAACCTGGTCAGATCTGCCTCGATGGCGCGTGCATCGCTCGCCCTGAATGCCTCAGCGACGCCGAATGCGGCGATGGACGCATCTGCAACGCCATGAACGAATGCGAGGACGATGTCGAATGCCGGAAAGACGCCGACTGCGGCGACAATCTGATCTGCGTCTCCAATATGTGCGCGCAGTGCCGACTCAGCTGCGAATGCCCTGACAACAACATCTGCCTCAATGGCGCGTGCGTTGTCCCCGACAGATAATCGCAATATCTTTTCTTTACCGCCGGACCAGCCGTCCGGCTTTTTTTATCTGCAAATCCGCCCGCCGCCCGAACATCGTAAATCTATTGTTCATCACGCACCCGAGCATCAAATATGATATCATTCAGCATTTGCCAGAATGAACTGGCGAATTTGATATATGGAGAATGATTTGAAAAATACACAACGCCCAAAACCAGATCATATCTTGGTCCGTGGCGCACGCATGCATAATCTCAAAAATATAGATGTCGATGTTCCGCTTGGGAAGATTGTCGGAATCGCAGGCGTCTCAGGCTCCGGCAAATCATCGCTGGCGCTTGGCATCCTCTACGCCGAAGGATCTCGACGGTACCTGGAATCGCTTTCCACATACACACGGCGCAGGATGACCCAGGCCTCCCGCGCGCTCGTCGACGATGTCTGCCATGTGCCAGCCTCGTTGGCGCTCCACCAGCGGCCGGGAATCCCCGGCATACGCAGCACTTTCGGCACATCCACTGAACTGCTCAACAGCCTGCGCCTCATGTTTTCGCGCCTCGCGCAGCACCGATGCCCAAACGGACATTATCTTCCCCCCTCCCTCGATGTTGCCGCCGAACGCGAACTGATCTGCCCGATATGTGAATCCCATTTCTACGGCCCAGGCGCAGAAGACCTCGCTTTCAACAGCTCAGGCGCCTGCCCGTTCTGCGAGGGCACAGGCGTCGTGCGCACCGTGGACGAAACCTCGCTCGTCCCCGATGAATCGCTCTCCATCGACGAGGGCGCTGTCGCTCCGTGGCAATCCCTGATGTGGTCGCTCATGAAAGATATCGCCCGAGAAATGGGCGTCCGCACAAATGTGCCCTTCAAAGAACTCACCCCAAAAGAGCGAGATATCGTCTTTCACGGACCGGCAGAAAAAAAACATATCCTATATTATAATGAAAAGACAAATATGGCCGGCGAAATGGATTTTACATATTATAATGCCGTCTATACTGTCGAAAATGCACTCGCAAAAGTCAAAGATGAGAAAGGCATGAAGCGCGTGGAACGTTTTCTCACGCAGGGGCCCTGCCCGCACTGTCACGGCACCAGGCTTTCAGAGGCGGCGCGCGCGCCAAAACTCTGCGGCATAACGCTCGACCAGGTCTGCGAAAAAACACTCGAAGCTCTCATCCAATGGGTCTCGGACATGCCAGAATCCCTGCCGGAACCGATGCGCCCCATGGCCAGAAATATCGCCGAATCCTTCCAAGATACGGCAAAAAGGCTCGTCGATCTCGGCCTGTCCTATCTGACGCTCGACCGCGCTGCCTCCACGCTCTCCACTGGTGAACGCCAGCGCACGCAGCTCGCGAGAGCCGTGCGCAACCGGACAACCGGCGTGCTTTACGTCCTCGACGAACCTTCCATCGGACTCCATCCCGCCAATCTCGAAGGTCTGACAGGTGTCATGGATGATCTCGTCGCCGACGGAAACTCAGTCGTGCTCGTCGATCACGACACACAAGTGCTTGCCCATGCCGATTGGATTGTTGAGCTTGGCCCGGAAGCCGGCGCTGGCGGCGGTCATATCATCGCACAAGGCCCAGTCAGCGCGCTCACCAAAAATCCACATTCCATGATCGGGCCTTTCCTGAATCCTCAAAACGATAAGCTTCCCAAAATAGATTCTTCACATATATTCGATATCGGCAAAATCATATTATCCACATCTGCAATTCATACCGTCAAACCGCTCGATGTCGCATTTCCCAAGGGCAGACTGACTGTCGTCACAGGCGTATCAGGCTCAGGCAAGACGACAATGATCCTCGAAAGCCTTATCCCCGCACTGGAAGCCGCCATCAGCGGTCACAAGCCGCCCGCACATATCAAAAATATATCTTTTGAAAATATATCTCATGTCAAACTCATCGATGCCTCCCCGATCGGAATCAACGTGCGCTCCACCGTCGCGACGTATGTCAACGTCCATGACGAGCTCAGAAAAGTCTATGCGCGCACGCCAGATGCCAAAGCCAGCGGCTATAAATCTGGTGATTTCTCATACAATACCGGCCGTCTGCGCTGCCAAACCTGCGACGGCACCGGCGAAATCAGCCTGGACGTGCAGTTCCTGCCAGATGTCGATATCCCATGCCCAGACTGCAGAGGCTCGCGTTACGACCGGCGCGCGTTCTCAATCATGCGGCACAAAAAAGACGGCACAGCCGCATCACTCCCCGACCTGATGGCCATGAGTGTCGACGAAGCCCTCAAAATATGTCAAGATCTCTCTGTCGTGCGCAACCGCCTGCAAGTCCTGCACGACCTCGGCCTCGGCTACCTCACGCTTGGGGAGGAAACGCCGAGCCTTTCTGGCGGCGAAGCGCAGCGTCTCAAGCTCGCAAGCGAGATGGGGCGAGGTCAGAGCGATACTGTTTTCGTATTCGATGAGCCGACAATCGGCCTGCATCCATTAGATGTCACCACCCTGCTCTCCGTTTTCCGGCATCTCATCAAACTCGGCGCGACCGTGATTGTCATCGAACACGACCTCGATATCATCAGAAATGCCGACCATATCATCGACATGGGGCCCGGAGGCGGCGAAAAAGGCGGACAAATCGTCGCCACTGGCTCCCCTGAAGACATACGAAATCATCCGGACAGCATCACCGGGAAATATATATAATTATTTAACATATTTTTATTTGATGCACCTGCCTATGCCCCGTCGGGGCATACGTCAGGCCAGGCCGGCTATCTGCCTTCGGCAAATACGCCGGCCACATCCGCGCTATCCTTCCTTTCGATTTTTCAGCCCAACAAGCGCCATCCCCTCATCCGTAAAATATCGAGGATAAATATTATTCACATACGCCTCCATGAGTATGGCATGATATGCATTGACAAACAACTCAATCGGGACTTCATCCCTTGTTTTTTCCTTTAGCTTTTGGCCACAACGGATCCCCCGGGCTTAATGCTTCCGTGCCTGCATTGTCTTTGATGCCCGGATCTGCATGATGTTCAAGCAAAAGCCTGGTCATGCGCTTGTTCTTTCCTGAAACAGCGTAATGCAATGGTGTTTTGCCATCCTTATCCTGCAGATTTGGATTTGCGCCGTGTTTCAAAAATGCCGCAACCACCCTCCGGTTGTCTTCTAACACTGCGCATCGAAGGGGTGTCTTTCCATCAAGATCAACACAGTTCACATCCGCGCCAGCCTCAATCAAGAGTACGGCACTTTTCGCATTTTCTATATTAAAGAGCGGGTTTCGCCCTGCTTTATTAATGGGATTTGGATGGGCGCCTGCAGCCAATAACGCCCTAATGCACCGCAGATTATTCTTAACATGATGAAGTGCTGTATTTCCTATCGTATCTACACTTTCAATCTTTGCGCCAGCTTTTATCAATTCCTTGATGGCATAGTCATGCCATGCAAAATTAAGCGGTGTTTCTTTTCGCTTGTTACACGCATTGGGATCGCATCCTGCGGTAAGACACTTTTTAAAAATGCGGTTAAATATAGATCTGTCGAGCGGATAACACCCACATAAAGCATGCAATGTCGTATTTCCGCACTTATCTTTTTCATTCAGATTCGCGCCTGCCTCTATCACCGCGAGTGCCGCATCGGCGCTGTCCCTAAACAATAGTTCCATCAGGACCGATCTGCCCCTGGATGTTTTGGCATGAATATCCGCCCCATGGTCAATCAGATACTTTGCGCTTTCATAATCTGATGCAAGCATTAAAGGCGTTGTTCCTCTTGCCCAATCTAATGGATCATCACTCGTCGTAGCTGCATTAACATTTGCCCCAGCGTCCACAAGCGCATAGAGCGCATCCCCGAATGCCACGTGCAACGGCGTCGTCCCATCGCAGTCCGCGTGATTGACATCCGCACCGAACTCAATCAATGTGCGTACAACCTCATTGCGTTCCGGAAACGTATTTCCACAATGATTTAATGCGGTTCTGCCAAACTTATCCTCCGCATGGATATCACATCCTGCTTCCAACAGCGCCCTGACAGCCCCTGCATCCTTGCTGGATCCACATAAACTGAAATCAAACAACGCCGTCTGCCCCTCGATGTTCACCGCATGGGGATCGGCACCAAGCGCGAGCAGTTCCCTGACAAGAGCCTCGCTGTGCGCAAGCATCAGATACGTCATGCCGTCTTCCACGGGAGCATTGACATCGGCACCGCGTTGAATCTCTTTCCGTATCCACGCATCGGAATACTCATGGTACAATCTATAGCAAGCCATATTCTACGCTCCTTTACGCGACATGATTTGATCTCGTCCCCTTTGTGAGCTTCTACATACTGAGCTTATCTGACAGGAGTTTTCTTTCTGAGTCTGACCATTTGCAAGAACCTGCGAGCACTAAAATATGCATAATCGTATCCCCAAAGCATCGCAAGCGCTTTGCAAACACATTTCTTCAACTGCACACGCCAGCTTCGAATACGCTCGCACTCACAATCTGTACGAGCTATCCTAGGGAATATCCACCACAGTATCAAGGGTTTTGCGAAATAATAAAGACGAATGCGAATTAAAGCGCGTCAGCCTGAACCCAAAGCGCGAAGCGCAGATCCGGCGTATTGGCAAGGCCACGCCTTGCCAATAGCCGGACGAAAAAACGCGGCGTATGTGCGATAGCACATAGCCGCGAAAAAAACGCTAAAAGAAATCAATCAGGCGTTTTCACGCGGATCGAAATCAGAACATTTCTGCAATTCTTCAAAATACTTCTTCTCTTTGGAAGTCAGCTTCTTCGGCATGCAGATCATGATTTCCATGAGGAGATCGCCGCGGCCATCTTTCTTATAAAGCCCCTTTTCCTTGATGCGGAGCTTCTGGCCGCTCTGAACGCACGGCGGCACAGTGAGCTTGACCATGCCGAAGAGCGTGTTCACCTCAAGCTGCGCGCCCAATGCGGCTTCCCACGGCGTGATTTTCAACTTCTGGATGATATTGAAGTCTTCCGTGCGGCAATCGGGATCGACGATGTTCAGGCGCACGCGCAGATCGCCGCCATCCATGGCCTGCCCCTTGAGCTTGAACACGGTCTTGTCTTTCGCGCCCTTGGGAATGTTGACTTTGAGCGTCCGCTGCTGCAAGTTCTCGACAACCGTGACATTCTTAGGTCCTTCATCCAAGAGCTGAAGCACCGTCATGTTGAGATCGACAATCGGCGCCTCCTGCGCAGGCTGAGCCCGTCTTGAAGCCTGCCGCGCACCGCCAAAATCAGAAAAGCCCTGAGCGCCGCCCATGCCGCCAAAGCCCTGAGCGCCGCCCATGCCGCCCATGTTGCCGAACAGCATCTGGAAGAAGTCGCTCATACCGCCCATGCCGCCCATATTGAAATGGATGTTCTGACCGCCGGCACCGAAATTAAACCCGTTAAATCCAGGCGGAGGCGTGAAGCTCTGGCCGTGCTTCCAGGATGACCCCAGCGCGTCATACTGCGCGCGCGTCTGCGGATCTTTCAGCACTTCATAGGCTTCACCGACATCTTTGAACTTATCTTCGGCTGTCTTGTCCCCCGGATTGAGATCAGGATGATATTTTCGGGCCAGTTTTTTATAAGCTTTCTGAATATCTTCAGCAGATGCAGACCGCTCTACGCCCAAAATTTTATAATAATCTTTATAATCAACACTCATTTTACGACCTCATTCGTATTCTGAATGGTCATCCGGGCTTGAAACCAGATGTTCGTCATAAACCGCACAAACATGCTGTCCAAATCCAGCGATCATTCAGGCAGTTCCCGCAACATCCAAAACCAAAAACAGCACGCCAGCCTCACTATTCTCAGATAGAACAGCAAAACTGGCGATGTGCCGGTCAATGAATAAAGCGAGAAATGAAATCAAACCTCAACCTTCCGTCGATGACGGCGGCGCGCCAGCCTCGTCAGGTTCAATATGTTCTTCCACCTCAACGATCTCGACTGCAAGCGCCTTCGGCTTCTTATGGAAAATATGGATCATAAACCACTCGAGAATGCCGATCATCAGCCGGCGCAGTCAGGATGGATTTTTGACCACGATCACTCTCGCGACCCTGGCCACCTCACCATTCTCATAGACGAACCCGCGGCTCTCGACATGCATGATCGTATTATTTTCCATCGCAGGGTTGGGCAAGATGGCAACCGCCTCATGTCGTTTCGGATCAAACGGTTTGCCGAGGTCATCGGCCGGCTTGATGTTAAAACTCGCTAGGCACTTGTCCATCTGCGCGATCAGGGAGGTGAAGCCCTCGTACCAAGGACCTTCTTTCTCAGGAAGCTGCGCCACTGCGCGCTCGGCATTGTCATAAACCTCGAGCCATGCACGGATCACGCGGTTGCGCTCGCGCGTGCGGATCTCCTCCTGCTCCTTGGCTGTGCGCTTGCGGAAATTGTCATAATCCGCCGCCTGACGGATATAAGCATCTTTCCAATCCACTTCTGCCGGCTTCTTCTCCTCGCTTTCAGCAGGCGCTGCCTCGGCTGCCGATTCAGCGCCAGCATCCGACGTTTCCGACTGTTTGCTGATCTCTTCCGGTATCTCCTCATCCGAAATGATTTCGGCTTCCACAGCCTGATCTGCAGATTTGCCGTCCACAGCGGCAGCATTTTCCGCATCATTTGCCGAAACTTCGCTCACTTCCTGAGTATCTTTGACTTCCTGGTTCTGATCAGACATTTCTGTTTTCCTCTCTGGAATGATTGATAAAACAACAAGGAGCCTGCCGGCTCCTTCACAGACGCACACACTAAACACGCCCCTGCGGCGCGTCAAGCCCCGGCATCATCTTTCATAGCCAAAACTGCTCATAAAATACGCTGCCACATCATTCTGGTATGAATCGGTCCGCGCAATATTGAACAGCTGAAACATCTTTGTCGGTGAAAATACGAATACAGTCTTGCCCTGAGAATCATGCGCGGGGACTTCAAAATCGCACTGTATGAAATAATCCTCGTTGACGATATGCTGACGGCATTTCGGCTGCTGAATGTTCAGCGGCCTGAAAAATCGCATGAGCTGAGCATCGCGAAGCGCCTTCTGATGATACGGCGAATCCGGCGTATCGGCATAATGCTGCATGCGTACATCGAACTGACCATATTTGTAGTGCCGGGCCGAGTAAATGTGCTCGCTGCCGTCCTCCGCATAAAGCGGCGCACGTGGAAATTTGACTGAAAAACCGTCTTTTTTCTGCACCGAAGGCTGCCAAGCAGAAGGCTCAAGCGCGGCCTGAGTTTCCTTGACAGTCTCTTCGATTGTCATATCTGCGTCGGCATCCTTTTCCTGAAGGAACTTGTTCAGCGTCAGATCAATGCCCACAAAGAGCGGCACGAGATCGATCTTCCACACATTGTCTTCAAGCGAGAATCCCAAGCGCATCACGACCTTGTCCTTGCCGGTTCCTTTGTAATAAATGTCCCCGACGAGATAGCGCTCCCCGTCCTTTCGATATGCCAGCAGATTGTCCACGGATGCCGTCGAAAGCGTCTTATATCCGATCCATCCCTGATTGAAGCCTGTGACATAAAGTTCGCGCGCGGAGATGCTCTCAAGATATGAAGGCGCAAGCCGCCGCGTGACCAGAATGACATTCGTGCGGACAGCGGGCGACATCCTGAGCTCCGCGACTTTAAAACTCTCCGGGTCACGATTGAGAAGCCGAGCAGCCACCAGAAGATTCTCATAATAATCGAGCGATCCGGCACTCAGATACCCGGCCGCTTCTTCCCCGCGATAGCCGAGCACTGCATTCTTGAAAGCGACAAAAACATCGTGAGCAGCCGCGCGCTCAGACTGTTCTGCAGGCCCGAGCGGTTCAAGCGCATCTTCCGAAAACGCAAACGCATCGCGCGGCGGTTCCGGGCGCTCTTCGACAGAAGCGCCATGGCCTTCAGAGGTCTGTCCATTCACAGACACTTTCTGCTGACATCCAGTCAAAACTATCCCGGCAACGCATACGGCAGACACAACAGCCACAAATTTTCGCATTCTCTGAATACTCACGTCAGCACATCCCCTGATCAATCCGTCACTTTTCGATGAACGGTGCCACGACGCTCAGGCTCGCGGGCGCTCTCAGCCGTATCCCGCTCATTCGCCGGATATGATGTTTCTGAAACGTCATATGTTCCGGAGCTCTCAATCTCACCGGCGTTTTTTGCTGAGCCTGCTTCATTCTCGGAACGCGCCGGACCTGCCCTGCCCCCGACCACGCCTGCTGACGGCTTCGCAGTTTCATCGGAATCCGTCTTCGCACCCGAACGCACCTCAAGAAGCGGCTGAAAATAATCAAAATGCTCAAAGATATTATTCCCAGAAACGACCTGATAGGCCACGCTCTGTTCAATGCCAGAGTGAACAGCGGGCGCATATTCTTCAATTTTTGAAGCCCCCACTGAGAACACGCCAAGAATCAGGTACGATGCAACGACAGACTCCAAAATGCCAAGCGTCGCACCAAGAATGTGATTCGTGCGCTCTGCAAGCGGAATCCCTTTGACCAGCGTATCGTGCAGAAAATACCCGATTGTATAGCAGACAATATAAATCAGCGACGAACACCCCGCAAACAAAAGCCCGTGAAGGATGCGCCCCGCAACGACAATGCCATACTCGTTCTGCAAGACTCTCAGAACGATATCCGAAAGCGGCGGCCCCAAAAAGATGACAGCGATGATTCCAGCAAGCACAAATATCTGCTTGATAAAACCTTTGCGGTATCCGAATACCGCCCAGACGAACAGAGCTGCAGCAAGGATGATATCGAGTATCATGGCTGTTCACGTCCTACTGGCGCCCGGAATTCGACACAAGGCTGATCCGCATGCTTGAGATTTTCTCCTTGATCACCTTTGTCTGTGTCACATACCCAGGCGCAGACACGACAATGCGCACAAAGCGATTCGGCGATATGGTCTTGACCGTGCACAGGCCAGCGGAACACTTGCCCTGTGCATTGAGCAAGCTCACGCGCGCGGTGACCGGAGAATAATAGACCTTGAATTCAAAATTCGCAGGTGCGCTTTTTTTCGCTTTCCTCTCCTTATGGACTGGCGGCGCTTCTTTCACCTCCGGCACCGCATCTGTCTCGGTCTTTTCCGCTTCTTCCTCATAAAAAGGATCGTCGAGATGATTCAATACGCCTCTCGACTGAAGCCCGAAAGCGATCCCATCCTCAAAAGCGCCGATACATACATGCGCTGTCCTGTCCACAAGCAAAATATCGAGCGGCTCGATGATTTTCTCTGGCACTTCAACTTCAGAAACGGCAGGTTTTTCTTCCTTTTCCTTTGACGGTACAAACAACATCACAGCGATTGAAATGATCAGGATCAGCCCGGCCGCCGTCAGCACGAGGATATTACGGCGATTATTTGATCTGACCGGCCGCGGGCGTTCCATCACCTCATCGCCAAGCGCGACATGGACGCCCGCATCTTTCTCAAGCTTGCCGCTGACACGGATTTTCATATCCGTCGGGGCCATGCCCGCAAACTGAGCGTGCTCGATCGCCTCCATCTCATGCATCGAAAGCGATGCCTGCGGAAGCGCCGACTGGTCGCGCACAAACTCGCGATGCGCCTGTTCCGTCTGCCCCGCAGCCTTGGCTTCTATAGCCGCTTCAGCCATGCGAGACAGCTTGGGCACCGGCGCCTGCTCAAACGCGCCATCCTGAGAATCATCCCCTTTGGTCCTGCAACCTGCAAGCCATGGCAAAATCACAGGATCGTTCCAGTGTTCAAACGCTTCAATGACCTTTGAGGCAGTCTCAAAGCGATCCTCCGGCGTTTTCTCCAGCAGTTTGAACACCGTTGCCAGAAGATTGGGATAGATGTCGAGATCCGCCGGCAAGCTTCTCGGCGTCATGAACAGATGCTTCGCCACCATCACATGCATCGATTCGCCGTCGAACGGCGCCACGCCCGTCAGCATCTCATAAGCGATGCATCCCACAGAGTACAGGTCTGCACGCGGCGTCATCGGCTCGCATTTGAACTGCTCGGGCGGCATATATTTCGGCGTGCCGGCCGGGATGTCTTTTTCGCTGTGATTTTCATCATCCGACACAATTTTCGCGATGCCGAAATCGAGCACCTTGACAAAATCATCCGGAAACCCCGGTCTCGGGCAAAGCATGATGTTGCCAGGCTTCAGATCGCGATGGACGACACCGTATTCATGCGCTTCGGCGAGCGACGACAGCACCTGGCTCAATATCGCGACAGTCCGCGCCGGCGTCAGCGAGCCTTCTTCCGCAAGCAGGTCTTTCAACGACTTGCCCGTCACGAACTCCATCACGATATAGGGAAATCCCCTGGGCGTCTCTCCGCAGTCGTAAAAATAGACCGTGTTCTGCGCATGGAGACGGCGCATAATCAGGCTTTCCTGCTCAAATTTAGCGAATGCATCGTGCGACACATCCCCCTCGATTGCGAGCACCTTCACCGCGACATCACGCGCCAGGTTCAAGTCTGTCGCGCGGAACACGATCCCGCAACCGCCACGCCCGACGATCTCGGTGAGCTCATAGCGCTCATCAAGCACGTCTCCAACTTTTACTTCGTCTGTCGGTCTGAATCTCTTGTCCGACTCCGAATTCTGTACCGTCTCCAAACCCAAGCTCCCGTAAAAAAAAGCCCATTATATTTTAATAAAATTAGCCCCATGTGTCAAACAGTTGCATACGCCGCTCTTACGGCACCACTCTGCACATTCTCTCCCCCATCCTTTTCCTCAAGCACCACGCCCTTGCCCCATACAACCCGTTACGAACAATAACGCTAAGCCTGTCGGGCCGCTCTGTCCTTCGGCCATACGCGTCCCCCGCTCCCCTATTGCCCTTCGGGCAATACAGCTCGCTGGCGCGGCTATCTCGCTGGCGCTCAATACGCCGGCGCCTTTCCAGCCAGCCGGGCATATCCGCTTCGCGCCCCTTATGGCAGGCAGCCTACGGCCGCCTATCCTCCAAAATCGCTTCATCACCGCATGAATACTAGATTTCAGATAATCCAATTTTTTGGATTTTTTTGGTAAAGAAAGGTTGATTTTTTTTTTTTTTTTTTATGATGCGGTAAGTTTCGCCCCATAGTGGGGAGAAGTAATCATTACGGAGCATGCGATGATGAAGAAATTGCGTTTGTCTATTTTGGCTTTACTTTCCGCAGTTGGTCTGCTGTTTACGCTGAGCGGGTGCGGCGCATCCGCAAAAGGCTATAACGTCAATGTCGTGCGTTATCCTGATTTTTGGGAAACGCCGGATTCCTACCATACGCTTGGTGTTGCATCCACAGTCAATGATATCGATCCAGGTCGTTATGTAAAAGCAACCAATAAGCAGATTCTGCAAGGTCTGAAAACAAATGGCACTTATCAAGTCACTGACCTGACAAATGTTAAAGAAACCGATGAAGCCATTACAAGCGCTGCTGGAAAAACAGAACTCGTCCTTGTTCCTACAATTGTAAGCATTGACGAAGATGATACTGAAAGAAAATCAGAAGATGCCAATGGCAATCCGATAACTTTGTTATATCGCTATGGACTGGTTGAAATACAAGCGTCACTCTATGATCCAAATACCAAAGATGAGGTTGTAAACAAATCCTATAAAGATCAATGCTCCTCCGAGGGATTTGAAAAATCAGAGCTGAAGTCGCTCGCAAGCTTAAAGCAATGCGCTGTTGAACAAGCAACGAATCAAATGATAAATGATCTTGTCGTGACAAATCAAAGCATTTACTTTAATGACGGTAGTGTCCATAAAAGTTCGCAAAAACTGGAAACCCAGCATCAGCAAACGTTACCTCGCGTAATTTTGGAGAGCACTTGCCTCAATGTAAGCTCTCCCCGTGTTTTGCCAATCGTCAGTATACTCGATAACGTAGGTC
>JAFUEE010000066.1 GCA_017464085.1 Pseudomonadota bacterium | reverse complement strand
GGGCGTCTCGCCCGCACAAAACTTAAACCGCCTGGGGATGCGGGCGTCTCGCCCGCACAAAACTTAAACCGCCTGGGGATGCGGGCGTCTCGCCCGCACAAAACTTATGTTCCAGAGATACTATTGTCCAAAAGCCAGCAATTGTTCAGACCTTCCTTAAAGAAAATCCGCACTCCGTTCATCATTACATACGAGAAAGAGCGGAACGACTGACGGGGGATTTGACGCCGAGATTGTAAAGCCTTTTTTGCTTGCTCTTCTGAACCTGCTCAATCTCACGAAGGCTCTTCAACCCAAGCATCTGAACCGTGAGCATCACAATGAGCTGGATGTACCGGCGCGTCTTGCGCCGTCTGTCACACTGCCCGTATTTTCGGTCTAAACGATCAATTTCATGTCTCGAAAGAATTTTTGTCAATGTGTGAAAAACTCTGTTATACATGTGCCATGATTCGGAACTCCTTGCAAAAGGCGGTTGTCGTGACTTTCCTTTTAGCAAGAAATCGGTTCCGAACCAACGATAAAGCCACATTTTTGTGGGACAGCAGTGGGTCAAAACATCAAATCGCGACTTGAACACATTTAGGAGTTTGGGTAATGAAAAAATGGATTTATATTGTCATGGTGGCTGGTTTTGTAATTTCAGGTTGTTCAAAGGGCACCATCGCCCCGGCCGAAAACCCGGAAACAGTGGATGCAACAAACGAAAACGCCAAGTCACCCGAAGCAAATGCACAGAAAGATGATTCGAAAGCCGCCAAACCAGATATCGAAGCCAAACTGAATGAGAATATAAAAGCGAACAAAGCGGCAGAAGCAAAACAGAATCTTAAAGCGATTGGATACGGCGCAATAGCGTTTTTTGAGTCTGAACACATGCGTGATGATGAATCGACTATGTATACAAAGGAATATCCGAAATCTGAAGCTGTTCAGATTGGCCCCAGGGTTGACGATACGACGATTGACGCGAAATACACACCAAAAGAAGCTGATTTTACTCAGGTTTGGAAAAGACTTTATTTTCATGCAAGCACGCCTTTATACTATACTTATTATTACATTTCAGACGGCAAGACGTTTAAAGCGAAAGCGGCTGCAAGTATTACCAAAGCATGTGACTCTGTATTTATCATTGAGGGGGATGCAAACGGCGTCCTCAGTGACGTGAAGGATGTGTCAGATTCTGGCAATTGCGATAGCCTTGCACTGCCGTAATAATATATTATAAACGTCCGCGTATTCCAACGGAATAGCGGGCGACAGCGAGCCGTAGATGCGTTCCGTGGAACGCATCTAGGCGAGCACGCAGGCCGTATGCGCCACAAGCGCATAGGCCGCGCCCCCAAAATCATCACATATCTTCTTCCCTCTCAAACCGCTCGATTACGCATTCATGCGCCTTTTTCTTATTGTAACTTATTCCCACCAATATCAGCTCCCCATAGAAATTCTTTAGCGAATCCGGATAATGCTTCTCGTGTATCTGGTCTATGGCGGCTTTGACTTCCTGTTTGAATTTGAGCTCGATGACCATGGCTGGACCGGGAATTCTCTTTTTGGGCAATAATACAATATCGGCAAAACCTTTTCCCGTCGGAAATTCGCGAATAACTTTATATTGATTTTCGGCAAAAAAGCATAATACAGAAATGACACACGACAGGGCATTCTCATTATTATACATCAGAACGGATGTCATGTTCTGGTGTGTTTCCTCGACCATGCGTGCGACGGTTGTGTTGTCTTCGGAGAGTATGGATTGTATAAACTTGCGGGATCGCTGATAGGGTTTGATTGCGTCTGGCCAGGCACACTGTTTGAGCGCTGCACGAAACGCCATGCGCACTTCTTCGTTGGGAATGAATACTTGCGAGGCTTCTGCATCATAAGCCAGATAACCGATATGCGTCAGCAGTGTAAAGCAGTCGTCCTTGCACTTGGGCACCGTAAAGGAATTATCATAAGACACCGTGTCGATATTAACGCGACCGCCGCCAATCAGGCACATCACGTCATCGTAGATACCATCCAAATCCGCATTGATATAATCGAGCAGCGATTCAAACGAATCCGTCTGCGTCCAGTAGCTGCCATATTCGCGGTTCTTCATCGCACGCGCCAGCGAGCATGGATTATACACATGATGCTCATGCGCGAACATATAGCCATCGTACCATTCGGCAGCTTCGGCGCGATTCATGCCAAACATCTCGCACAGCGCATCAACCTCCGTCGGCAAAAAGCCGACAAAAGGTTCGAGCATCAGAGGACGAAGCATCGTATATTCTTCAAACTGATTCAACGATGACTGTGTCTTATATTTTTTTACGGGCAAAATGCCCGTCATATAGGCCAGCGCAATGACAGCATCCATATCTTCCTGTTTGAACAAATCGCGCAGAAAATGAATCCAGTCTTTCTGCAATGCTTCGTCATTCGGACAAAACCGAAACACGGCATCCCACTCATCAATCACAAAGACGAACCGAGCGCCCGTCTTTTCATGGACTTTGATGAGGGCATCGGCCAGCGTTTTTTCCTTCAATCCCTCTATATCCGACCATTTTGAACACACTTCCGCAAGTACTTCGGCCGAAAGGCGCGCAATGAATGTCTTAGGATCCTGTCCGACCTGAAAGAACGACTGCACGTCCAGCCCAATCACATCATACTTGTTAATATAAATTTCGTAGGAAGGGTCCTGCGCAATCGCATAAGGCGCAAACAGGTCATGCGAATCGCACGAGTTGTCGTAGTACGCACGAATCGTGCGCGCTGCCACGGTCTTGCCAAACCGACGCGCACGGCTCACGCACACATAGCGCGTATCCTTGTTAATCCATTTGTTCAGGACCCCAAGGATACCTGTCTTATCGACGTAAACCTCTGCATCAATAATCCTTTGAAATCCACCATTTCCCGGATTGAGAAACCTGCCCATATCCCCCTCCGACCAAAAACGACACGACATCCGCAAGCACATTACGCTCGCCACATGCAGAAGCATTATTTACTTGAGAGTGTCAAGAAAAGTGTGTAAACGTAATTGTCAATACTGATTCCAGTCGGGACAAATGATGTTCAAAGCAGCCCTAACGCCTGCCCATCCAGGAACCCGATCAGTCCAGGAGGCAGTTAGCTCTCGGATACGAAGAT
>JAFUEE010000065.1 GCA_017464085.1 Pseudomonadota bacterium | reverse complement strand
GACATGCACAAACGGATGCGTCGGCGGCGGCTGCATCACCAGCAGTCCGGAAACCGATGATAACCACAACCACATGAACGACGCATACGAAACCGCCACAAATCAGGGCAAAGCCTGCCGCAAATATGCCGATTGCGATACAGCTCCAGGCAAAGGCGACGGTTTCTGTGACAGCTTTATTGGCTACAAATGCTCGACCAAATGTACATCCGACGACCAATGCGTCGATGACGACGAATTCCACTATATCTGCCGTCCGGACGGCAGATGCGCGCCAGATACATTCACGTTTGTGATTAATATCAAAAAAAACGATGATAATGATTATAGGTTTTCGCTAGATACAGATTACATTTCAGATTGTAATTTCACAATCGACTGGGGCGATGGTTCACGCATTAAGAAATATGAATCAAAAAATGCCTTGCCCTTGGATGATATGGGCAATTTTTCCCATAACTATCTAGTACCTGGCATATATACCGTAAAGATTAAAGGGAAATATGACGGTTTCAAGATCGCAAACGATGGATTTTTTTTGGTCGTATCTGAGGATGGTGATGCTTCGTACTATATGAGCTATTATATTGTTGAAATCAAATCATTTGGTCCCGTTGGCTTGGGCAGGTGGGGGGAATTTGCACTGGAAGATTATCGCAATCTCAACAAGCTCTCACAAGTAGATATACCGGATGCCTCAAAGCTCACTTCATTACATAGAGCGTTTAGCCCTAATTATGATAATTCTTCCTCACAAGATATAGAACCTCTTTTTAATGCGCCACTTAATAATTGGGATATCTCAAATGTTACAGATCTATCCGATGCCTTTTATAACGCCAGATTCTATAATCAACCGCTCAATGACTGGGATACATCACATGTAACAGACATGCGATATATGTTTGCTCGCGCAAGGCGCTTTAATCAGCCGCTCAATGACTGGGATACTTCAAACGTCACAGATATGATAGGTATTTTTGCAGGCGCAACGAGCTTTAATCAGCCAATCAACGACTGGGATACATCACATATAACAAAAATGATAAATATATTTGGAGATCCATGGGATGAGGGCGCAAGTGCTTTTAATCAGCCACTCAATCATTGGGATACTTCAAACGTCACGGATATGACTAATATGTTTTATGGAGCAAATGCCTTTAATCAGCCAATCAATCATTGGGATACTTCAAACGTCACGAATATGAATAGTATGTTTTATGGAGCAAATGCCTTTAATCAGCCAATCAATCATTGGGATACTTCAAACGTCACGAATATGAGGAGGATGTTTCTTGGAGCAAACGCCTTCAATCAACCACTCGATAATTGGAACACATCAAATGTCACAGATATGGGCTATATGTTTTATAACGCAACAGCTTTTAACCAACCACTCGATAATTGGAACACATCAAACGTCAAGGATATGAGCTATATGTTTTATAACGCAACAGCTTTTAACAGTTCTATAAATAATTGGGATATTTTACACGTCACGAATATGAATAGTATGTTTTATAACGCAACAGCTTTTAACCAACCGATGAATTGGAATGCCACTTATGTTAAAGATATGCGTTCTATGTTTAATGGAGCTACATCCTTCAACCAAGATATAAGTGGTTGGCGGAAAAATTATTATGCCTCACTGCGTGTCCATACTGACAGTATGTTCAAAAACTCAGCCATGTCCCAAGAAAATTACTGTAAAATCGCCAACTCATGGAATTACAATGGCGATTTAGGCATGAACTACACCTGCCACTAATCAAATCTCCCCCATCGCCTTTCTTTCTTGAAGGGGCGTGGGGGAACTTCTTTCTTTTGGCACAAAAGAAAGAAGTTCCCCCACAAATCACCTACCTTTCTCAATCGCTCAATGTATATTCAATCGTCGTCACGACGCGGATTTTTTTCATCTCTTCGAGGCCAGTTGCGGCTGAATCGATTGAGAAATACCCTTGTGTCGCGTTCTTGATCTTGCCGACCTGGCTGCCGGAATCGTTTGCGAATTTTTCAGCTGCGCTGCGCGCATTTTTTGTCGCTTCACCAATCATCTCGGGCTTGATCGAATTGAGCGCCGTATATTCGTAATTGATGCCGTTATCATATTCCTTGAGAATTGTGATATCTTCAGAGAGCAGCTCAAGCGAATGTTCCTGGGCATCCTTCACGCCCTTGATGTTATGCGAGCGCACGAGAATATCCTGCTTGGCTATATATCTATATTTTGCCTTATCGATATCATAGCCCTGCAGGGATATATCTGTTATGTCTGGTGACTGCACTTTATAATCGCTCTCCGCGAGACCATTCTTTTTCAAGTATTCGGTCACAATCGCAGTCTTGGCAATGATATCTTTTTGAAGTTCTTTGAGATCGTTGCCACCCAGGCTAAAGCGCATCTGCCAAACCGCGAGATCTGCTGGCACCTCGCGCTCTGCCAATCCGCGCACGGTCACTGTGCGATCAGGCTTTGCAATCGTACCAAACCCGCCAGCAAGTATAAATGACGACGCGACGACTGCAATACCGATCACAATACCGAGAATCAATGATTTCCACATATCTATCACTCCTTTAATTGAGTATTGTCACATCTGACAATACATACATAGTGTATCAATGATGCATCCATTGTCAAATTGTATTAAAAGCGGAGGCGTATGGGCGAATGCCCATAGCCGGAGCATGAAGGCGTATGGGCGAATGCCCATAGCCGGAGCATGAAGGCGTATGGGCGAATGCCCATAGCCGAAGCCAAAAAAAAGCCCGCAAAATCGCGGGCATCCTGTATTATCCGACATTCACGACGATATCGTCATCCGTATTGGGAAGGCCATCAGATCCTGATGAATAAATCTTGATCTTGTTGCCATTCTTTTCAAAATTATAAGGATTGCCCCAAGGATCTTCAGGCACTTCTTCGATAATCGGGCGATTGTCGGGCGTATTGACGAGCGCTTCAATGCTGTCCGGGAACTTCCTGTACTGGACGCGATACATCTCGCATCCGCCCTTGAGGGACTTGAGCTGCGTTTCCGCGAGACCGTCATTTGCCTTATCCGCCTGCCCGATGACGTTGTAACCGATCAGGCCCATGATGGCGACCATCAGCGTGACGACGATCATGATTTCGATCAGGGTCATGCCCTTGCGAAGCTCGGGGCGTTTCTGAAGTTCAGCCAAACTCTTAAAAAACTGTTTCATATCGATCTCCTTTGTATGCGCGGATGCGCTTGTTTAAACACTGAAAAGAGGATGTTGCGTCGGCGCGCCTGGGAAACGATCAACCGAAACCATCGCTGAGCTGCATGATCGGGAGCATGATCGCGAATACGACGAAGCCGATCGTGCCGCCCATGACGACGATCATCAGAGGCTCAAGCATGGATGTGAGCGCATCGACCTTGACGCCGACCTGTTCCTCATAGTTATCGGCCACAGAATTGAGCATTTCTTCAAGGCGGCCGGCGCGTTCACCGACGCTGATCATGTGCACCATGAGCGGCGGAAACTCCCCGGAGCGCTTGAGAGGCGTGGCAAGCGTCTCACCTTCTTTAATCTGATCATGCGCATTTTCTACGACATTCGCGAGCATCTGATTGCCGAGAACGGCCTTGGTGATATCGAGCGCCTTGAGGAGCGGCACGCCGCTGGCGAGCAGCGTGGAAAGCGTCTTCGCAAACCGGGAGAGCGCGACCATGCGCAAAAGGCCGCCAAAAAGCGGCACCTTGAGCGTGAACGTATCCCAAGTGAGGCGCCCGCTCTTTGTCGATGTCCATTTTTTAAAGGCAAAGCCGATCGCACCGACGATGATGATGAGCAGCCACCAGTAGTGCATCATAAAGTCGGACGAAGCGAGCAGGAACTTGGTGATGCCGGGCAATTCCTTGCGCTGCTGCTCAAAGAGCTTGGTGACGCGCGGCACGATGAACACGAGGAGGACGGTCATGAGCAGGACGCCGATGACGATCATGATGATCGGATAGACCATGGCGCCCATGATGCGCGACTTGAGGCGCAGCTGGCTTTCGAGGAAGCCGGTGAGTCGTTCGAGGACGATATCGAGGCTGCCCGAGGATTCACCCGCGCGGATCATGCTGATATAGAGCGTGTCGAACATTTTGGGGTAGTCAGCCATGGCATTAGCGAGGCTGGAACCTTCGCTGACCTTCGACTTGATATCCGTGAGCGCCGCTTTGAGCGACTCATTTTCAGCCTGATCTGCCAAAGCATTCAGGCATTCCACGAGCGGGATTGCGGCTTTCTGAAGCGTGCAGAACGAACTTGTAAAGTCCTTGATGTCCTGTTTGCTGACACCGCCGCCGAGTTTTACGCCGAAGAGCGGCTTTTTGCTCTCCCCTTCTGCTTTTGCGCCTGTCTTTTCCTTGGCCTCGCTGAGATAGACACCGGTCTTGAGCAGCGCCTCGCGGAGCGCAGCCTTGGAGGCAGCATCTTTCGTCCCTTTGACGGGCTTGCCTGTCTTGCTCAGTCCTTTGTACTCGTATAAAGGCATATCTTATCAGTCCGCTGTATCCTGGGTCACCCTCAACACTTCTGGAATACTTGATTTACCCTCGAGAACCTTGGCGATGCCATCTTCGCGAAGGTTTGTCATGCCATTTTTGACCGCTTCATTCTTGATTGTCGAAGCATCCGCGCGCTGCATGACGAGCCGCCGGATTGCATCATTGATGACCATCATCTCATAGATGGCCGTTCGCCCCTTATACCCGGAATTATTACACTCCTTGCACCCGCAAGGCTTATACAGGAGACCGCCGACGCTGTCCACCTGAGCCTGCGTGATACCGATTTCAGCGAGTTCTTCGGCACTGGGCACGTATGGCTGCCTACAGAACGGGCAGAGGCATCGGATGAGTCGCTGCGCCATGGAAAGCTCAAGCGAAGAGCTGACGAGGAACGGTTCGACGCCCATATCGATGAGTCGTGTAAATGCACCGGCTGCATCATTCGTATGAAGCGTTGAGAACACCAAGTGACCGGTCAAAGCGGCCTGAATGGCAATTTCAGCCGTCTCCTGGTCACGGATTTCGCCGACCATGATCACGTCAGGGTCGTGACGGAGGTAGCTGCGAAGCCCGCTCGCGAACGTCAGTCCGATTTTCGCATTGACCGGCATCTGACTGATGCCCGGGAGCTGGTATTCGACAGGGTCTTCGACCGTGAGGATATTCTTGTCTGGTGTATTGATGCGGTTCAGGCAAGCATACAGCGTCGTGGATTTACCAGAACCCGTCGGCCCGGTGACGAGCACGATGCCGTGCGGCTGCGCGATCGCATGCGTAATGACGTGATAGTGGCGCTCGTTGAAGCCGAGGTCTTTCAAGTCGCGCAAAATGGCCTGCTGGTCCAAAAGACGCATCGTCACGCGTTCCCCATGGACTGCGGGAGCCGTCGCCACACGGACATCGATATCGCGACCGGCGATCTTGAAACGGATACGACCGTCCTGAGGCACACGTTTTTCGGCGATATTGAGGTTCGCCATAATCTTGACGCGCACGATGATCGCGCTGTGGAAACGCTTGGGGGCGCGCGCCACTTCTTTGAGCACGCCATCGACGCGGAAGCGGAATATGACGTTTTCTTCAGAAGCCTCGATGTGAATATCCGAAGCGTGTTCACGCATCGACTGCTGGAACACCATGTTCATGAGCTGAATGATCGGGCCTTCATCATCGCTTGCGGCGCGGTTGAGGATATCCTCGATTTTTTCAGCCTCTTCTTCCTCGTCTGCCGGTTTCTGAGACTCGAGATCGTCGGCCATCTGTCCGAGATCGGTGCCGAGCTTGTCAAAAATGCCTGTGATCAGATTTTTAACTGCCGCAGCAGGCGCAAGCACGAGTATCGGCTCACAGCCTGTCAGCACGCGGATATAGTCCACGCCTTCGAGATTGAGCGGATCCGCAAGCGCAGTCAGCACGAAATCACCGCGCTTCTGATACGGCATGATCTGCGCTTTCATCGCCACGCTGTAATTGTAGTCCTTCGAAAGCGACATATCTGCCTGCTCGAGGTCGAACGACTCATAGACTTCCATGCCAAACTGAAGCCCGAGCGCGCGAACGACATCTATCTCTTTGACATATTTGAGCTCGACAAGCTTTTCACCGAGCCTTTTTCCGGGTTCTGCGTCCTGGGCGACGAGCGCCTCATTGAGCTGCTCATTCGTGATAAAGCCATGACTGACAAGAATTTCACCGATCCGACTTCGTCCAAACAACATCAGAATTCCCCTTATAAACGCACAGAGCCGTGCAAGACTGCACGGCTATGTAATGCGCATGTGCTGAGCACATATTCCCAAATTATCGCGTCGTGCCACCGCCCCTGCTGCCGCCACCGCGATTGCCGCCACCCATGCGGCCGCCTGCATTGCCACGGTTGCCACCAGCATTGCCGCTGCCTGCACTGCCCGTATTTCCGGTGCTGCCCCCCGTACTGCCACGCATGCCACGAGCACCTGCCGCGCCGCCAGCATTACGCATTGTCCCGCCCGAACCATAGGAGCCGCCAAATGACGAATAGCCATCACTGAACCCTTCCGGCAAATCAATGCCGTCATCTTCAGATGTCAGTTCAATGATATTCTGAGCCTCGCGAATCGCATTGAGTTCCGCTTCCTTTGAATCAATCGCCTGGCGTATCTCTTCGAGAAGGCCGTGCTTCTTATCATAGTCCACGCTGCGGACATAGCTCATATCCTTGCGGCCGAAGAATGCCACGAACTCATCGTGTTCCGCCTGCTTGCGCTTGCTGATTTTGTCGAGATCCGCGCTGCTGTCGATGATATATGGCGTCAGCATCAGCAGAAGATTCTGCTTCTGGATCGTCGTCTCCGTCGATCTGAACAGATAACCGAGCACAGGAATATCCCCGAGGAGCGGGACTTTGGACACCGACTGTGACTCGCTGTCGCGCACGAGACCACCCAAAACAACAGTCTGCTGATCGGGCACAACGACGACTGTCTTGAGGTTTCTTCTTCGAGTAGACGGACCGCCGAGATCCGAACCGCCGGGCTTGACCTCTTCAATTTCTTCCTCGATGTCGAGGCGCACCGTACCGCCTTCATTGATCTGCGGCTTGATTGTCAGCGTCAGCGCGACGTCGACACGCTCAATGGACGTGCCATAACCAGACAGAAGGCTGCCCAATGCCGCAGTCGATGAATCCCCGCCAGTCAGGCCATTCAGAAGCGAAGAATAATTCGACCCAGTGCTCGTCACATACGGAATACGCTCACCAACGCTGATCTTCGCCTCCTGATTGTCGAGCGTCAGAATCGTCGGCGTCGAAAGCACATTGACATCCGTATTTGTCTGAAGCGCATTCACGACCGCGCCAATGCTCGGGATGCTCACACCTGCAATTTCAAGCGCAGGCCCTGCAAGCGCCATCAAGAATCCCGGCGTGCTGCCTGACCCCAAAAACATCGCCGCCGGCGAAAGGCTCTGCAACGAGTTCAGCTCAGTGCGGCCTGCAAAATAGCCATTACCGCTTCCTGTCTCAAACATATTGCCGCCATGCATCGCGATGCCGAGACTGCGCGTCCGCTCAAGGCTCACTTCTAGAATAATCGCCTCCACGAACACCTGCCGGCGAGGGCGATCAAGTTCCTTGATCACGTTCTTGATTGCGAGGAAATCACGGGGACTTGCAACGACGATCAAATCATTCGTCGATTCGCTCGACACCACGCTGATATCCTCCCCCTGAAGCGTGCGCTGGCTGTTATTCTGAGGCGCATTGTTCCGGTTGTTCCCATTCTTTGAGGACATATCAGAAATGATCTGATTGAGCGCCGTATAAATCTCCTTTGCCTCAGAATTCTGGAGATGCACGACATTGATCTTGCCCGAATCCGGCGTCGCGATATCGAGCTTCAAGATCAGGCGTTTCATCTTTTCATAGCTTCGCTCGTCCGCAACGACAATCAGCTTGTTTGTGCGCTCATCGGCAACCACCTGGCTCACGCGAAGCTCCGAGCCGGAATCGACCGCGCGGTTGTTGTTATTGTTGTTCCGGTTGTTCGTGCGCTGGATCTGAAACACCTGAGTCAGCAGCTTTTCCAAGTCAGTGACTGACGCATACTGCACCTGATACACCCAGATTTTCTCTCCATCGCTGCTGTCATTGTCCATCTTCTTGATAAAGGACAGCATACGGTTCACGGAATTGCCGGTATCCGTGATGATGAGCGAGTTGGATGCCGCATAATCAATAATAGAACCGTTGTTCGTCTTGAGCTGATCGAGTACCGGCTTGATCTGTGTCACATCCACATATTTGAGCGTCGCCACATGCGTCACCAGCGCATCGCTCTTCGGCACGCTCGTATCCCCATACGTCGTGGAGATAGCTTCCTTCGCGCCAGTCGAAAGCTCCACGATCTTATAGAATTTGCCGCTCTGCACGACCGTCAGGCCGTTCATCTGCAGCGCCGAAAGAAACGCCTGATATGCCTCAGCCTGTGTCACCGGATTCGGGCTGATGATCGTGATCTTTTTGCCCGCTCTCAGCGAGTCCGCCACAATGAAGTTGCGCCCGGTCTGCGCACTCATCAGCTTGACGACATCGCTCAGCTCGGCATCGCGGAAATCGAGCGTGATCTTCAGATTTTTCGGCGCAGTCTTCACGCCGAAATCTTTGCCAAAATTCTGTTCAAAGTCGAGAGATTCCCCAAAAATTGCCCCGCCAGCAACCCCAACAGATGAACCTTCAGCAGGCGGCTCTTCCGCGCTCGGCGCTGCCTCCTGCGGCTCATCCTCCTGCGGCTTGGCTCGGTTGATCACTCCGGGCTGCGAACGCTTTCCATTCGTCTCAGCCACCTGCGCATCGCCGCTGTCCTGTGCATAAGCCTCTGGCATCTGGACCCCTGAAAGCCCCAGACCAAGCATCATCGCGGCCATTATCGTGAATGTTCTCAACTTTTTGTGCATCTTTTTCCGCTCTTATATGTGTCCAAATAGTTCCAGACAGTTTCTTCGCTACTTCACCTGGAAGGTCAGCACCTTCTCAGCCCCCGCTCGGTTGATCTTCAGCTTGACATCCTGTCCTGGCTTGAGCGCATCCAATAACGCCATCGCCTGCTGCGCGCCTTCGATCGCCTGCCCGTTCACGTCGTTGATCGTATCACCCGACTTCAGACCGAGCTTCGCATAGATCGAACCGCTTTCTACCCCCATTAGGCGAAATCCGCCAATATTCCCACCTTTGTACACCGGCGTGACTTTCGGCAGCGCCCCATACTGTGGATTATTCTTGAGCGCGTTCGGATTCTTCTTGATCATCGCGACCGCCTCTCCAGACACTTCATACGTGTCGTTGCCCACCTTCTTGACCAATTCCCCGCTTGCCGGCGCCGCTGCCGCAGCGGCCGCTGCCGCCGCCTTCTCTTTCTCTTTCTCTGCCGCCGCAACTGCCGCCTTTTCTTTTTCTGCCGCCTTCTCGAGATTCTTCTTCGCCTCGGCAAGATCTTCTTCCGTCGTGCGCGTGTCGATGTACTCAAGGCGATTGTTCTGCGTCGTGCGTTCCATGTAAATCCGGTTCCTCACGATCGCCAAAATCTTCGCCTCGCTCAGCACGACATCACCCTCTTTCAGGTACTGCATGCGCGCATCATTGCCGCCCTCAAGCGGCATGATCAGCGCCAGCGAATAACTGCGGTCGCTCGCTACCTGCGTCCCCATCAGCTTGATCCTCAGATCGGTCAGCACCGGATGCGTCCCGTCCATCGCAATCTCATCGACTACAGGCTCCTCCGTCTCTGTCTGCTCAACGGCTTCTGGCTCAGGCTCGGCCTCCTCCTGCCCCCCCTTCTGGTTGAACAAATTGCGGTTGTACACGATCATCTCCATCGCGCCCACGTCCACCTTCTCCGCCTTGTATTCAACCTCATCGAGGACTTTCACATCGTATGGCGTCAGGCTCACAACTTTCTTCGACACGATGTTGCCGATGCCACGCGCAAGGCAGACTGCCACCAATATGAGCAAGGCCGCAATCACGACTCGCACTGCTATCCGAATCTTCGAATCCATGCCATCACTCCACTGCGCTCAGTTGAATCGTCCGCTTCTTTCCACGATGATCCACGACAATCGTGCTCGCGCCCTGCTTGCCAGCCACCATCTGGATAAACATCAGCGCCATCGGCTCCATATCAGGAATCGTCCCGTTGATCGAAACGATAACATCCCCCGAAACCATTCCGAGTTTTGAAAAAAGCGTCCCCTCTGGAATCTCCACGAGCCGATACCCCAGCGTCTTCTCATACTCCACCTGCGGAGAGATTGAGAGCGCAATCGACGCCTCCTGCGACGTCCTCGCCTGGTCACGCATCGCATCGCGCTTCACGCTGTATGCATTCTCCCCCGTCGACCAGATCATATCATCCGTAAACACGATCAGCGGAGAGTTCGGAAGGCGCTCATACTTCGTCTCAGGATAGACAAGCGGATATTTCGTCACCAGAGCCCCTTCAAGCGATCCTTTCTCCCCGACATCCTGCGTCGGAATCGCCCCCTCCCTAAGCGAGTCGAAAAGCTTCGTCTCATCAAAACGCGACAATGTCTCTGGCTGCGGCTTCTCATGCTTGCGCCCCATCAGCTCGAGCGCAGGCGGCACAGGCTCATCAAACTCCACCTTGCCCGTGTCGAGCTCCGCCTCCAGAGACTCAATCTCGGGCTCATGCATCGACACAATACCCCACACTACAAGCCCTAAAAGCCCTGCAATCACCGCACAAAATAAGTAAAAACTCCGCTTCTTACCGTCCATAATCATCCTACCGCCACAAAAACGGGCGTACTCCACTACTTCTATTTGGCTATTTTATCAAGTATTGACGCTGTTCTCTGTATTTCACTTTGTATCACCGCGTCTCATTTCCACGCTTACTGCTTTTTAATCCGGCCGGCTATGGCCTGCGGCCATACGCCTGCCCGCGCTCGCTATGCGCCGATGCGCATACGCTCGCGCCCCTTCCTAGTACAGACGTATCAAAATATCATACTGACCGCTCGCATCACGAGGCACATCAAAGCGCACGCAGACAGCGGGCTCCCCATTTGTAAACGCCTCCGCCGTAAGGCTCTGATAACTCACCCCACTACTCCCTGAAATACTCTCCCCATGCGGCAGGCAAACGCGCTCCACGATGACAGGCGCTCCAAGCGCAAATCCGGGATACGGCGCCCCCGGATGGATGTACACCCCCGCTTTCGGGCCATGTATCACCGTGTAATGCCCCTCCGTAAACGATGATCTCACCACTTTTGAAAAAATCCCATCCGAGCGCACCCCCACGCGCAAAAGCATCCACCCTGAACCGTGCATCATCCCCGAAAGCCACATCCCGTTCACAGTGCCTTTCAAATCTCCGCGAAACTCCTTCGCGCTCACGCGCATGAACGGCTGACTGCTCCCGATCGTATCACGCTCCCCGGCTGGCTCGAAGCTCCCGTAATGCTGCTCCCCCCACACCATCCGGAACGGCATTTCCTGAGTGCCCAGCATCCTCGGATACATATCGATATCGTCCGGCACCAGATCCGCCCCGATTTCAATCACCTCGTCCGAACGCTTCGAATACAGGTGCGACACATGCGCCTCATCCGCCTCGATTTCCGCAACATCCACTTTCTTTTCCTCAGACATCTGATCACCTCATCGCTTTCGCCGTGCATTCGGCATCCATCCCTCTTGCACCGCCCCTCATGACGGCCAAAGGCTATTCTACCAAAATATCAAATACTTTCGAATTTCTAAACTCTCACATACGCGACTTCTGTTACTATTCAGCCCCTTATGATCTACCTTATGATCTATCTGAAGAATAAGGGCTTTGCGTGCAGGCAATAGGCAATAGGCAGCAGGCAATAGTGAGCATGATAAAGATGCGAGCTTTGATTTCAAGTGCATGGTCTGCCCCTGTTGCCGAATGATGCAAACGAAGCCTGTCGTGGCTGCAATGAGCAATACAGGCAGTAGGCAATAGGCAATAATGAGCATGATAAAGATGCGGGCTTTGATTTCAAGTGCATGGTCTGGCCCTGTTGCCGAATGATGCAGACTAATCCTGTCGTGGCTGCAATGAGCAATGAACTGTAACCAACTTCTCCCAAAACTCGCAATCGCCCCCCAAATAGAGTATTCACACCACCCGGCGCATTCAGCCCGCAAATCATTGGCCTCACAAATGACATGGACACAATATGAGCGATATCCCTTTCGATAAATATGAAGCCGCAGGCAATGATTTCATCGTGATCGACTGCAGACCAGACAACAGGCGCTTCGAAATGGCGCTGAAATATGCCCATATATGGTGCAAACGCCATTTCGGCATCGGTGCGGACGGCATACTCGCAATCACAAAACCGCATGACGCACACAACCACGCCTACATGCATGTGATCAATTCAGATGGTTCAATCGCCGCCATGTGCGGCAACGGCATCCGCTGCGTCGCCCTTCACCTCTGCAACTCAGGCGCGCCCGGTCTGCTCCACATCGAAACGGACGGCGGACTTCAGACCGTCCAAAAGCTCGACCATAACACCTTTGAAGTCACCATCGCACGCGCCGAGCTGCTCTCCACTTGCGACATCCCTCAAGCTGACACCCAATGGCACGGCACGCGCGTCGATGTCGGCAACCCGCATTGCGTGTTTGAAACGCCCGATCCCCAAAAGGCGCTCGCGCAAGCCGGCGAATACCTCTCAAATCACCAAACATTCCCCGACCGAAGCAATATCGAATTTATTCGAGAACGCACCCAGAACTCAATCGATCTCACGGTCTATGAACGCGGCGCAGGCCCCACGCTCGCTTGCGGCACAGGCTGTGTCGCCGCTGCCAAAGCATATACCGCCGCGCGCCATATCGCTGACGTGACCATCGAAATTCATGCCCCCGGCGGAGTGCTGCACGTCCTCATTCCAAAATCCGGCGCCCCAAAACTCATCGGACCTGCACGACACGTTTTCTTCGGCCTGCTGTAATCAGCTGATGCCCCCTCAGGCAGTTTTTCGCGCAATCCCCACAGGAATCGCCTCGCACGCTGCATCCCAAAGTTCAAACTGTGAGGATTGTGCCGCAGGGCTTTTCCTTATGATTGTTTCCACACTATGGGAGATTTCAAATGAAGCCGCCGGCTATCTCGCCTTGAGACGCCCGTACCGCGCGTCTCTATGGCTCGATACGCCCTGCGGGCGCGGCTATCTCGCTTTGCTCAATACGCCGCGCAGCCCTTTCGCGCTCAGCCAGCCTTGTCTTCCATAGAATCTGCCGCGTCAAAGTGATCTTTCGGAATTTTTCCGAAAGCCAAAAATCGCAAAAGTCAGCCTTCGAGATTTTCTCGAAAGCTCAAAATGGCAAAAGTCAGCCTTCGAGATTTTCTCGAAAGCCAAAAATGGAAAAAGTCAGCCTTCGAGATTTTCTCGAAAGCCAAAAATGGAAAAAGTCAGCCTTCGAGATTTTCTCGAAAGCCAAAAATGGCAAAAGTCAGCCTTCGAGATTTTCTCGAAAGCTCAAAATCGCAAAAGCGGCCTTCGAGATTTTCTCGAAAGCCGCTATTTCATATATTTGTTCTCCTTTGATGTGTTTTCCTCTGAATGATTATCAATACTGTGCTCTGCTTTCTTCTTGCGCGTGCGTTTGGGCTTGCCCCCAGAGGAAGGAGGAGGCTCCCTCTAAATCTCCCCCGTCAAGAGAGACTTTGTTTTTCTCCGCATCCACGAGCTTCTGATACAACTTGAACAGCTCCGCCATGCATTCGCTCTCGGTCATCGTGCGCCAGTCAAAACCGTACACTTCCATCACTGCGCGATCGTTGTTCTGATGGGCTCTCCGGAGCTCGGGAGGCCTCGTCACTTCGTCGTAGAGGTCGGCCAGGGAGCTGTCGGGATAAAGGGCGCGTGCATCGAGAATGGCTTGGGCGGTACGTGTGCTTCGCGCATAGTGGGAAGTGGATGTGCAGGTACCCTCCTAGGGAAGCGGGCGTCCCGCCCGCGCTAAATCTACCTGGGGAAGCGGGCGTCCCGCCCGCGCTGAATCTACCTGGAGAAGCGGGCGTCCCGCCCGCGCTAAATCTACCTGGGGAAGCGGGCGTCCCGCCCGCGCGACATCTTTCGCAGGCGAGACGCATGCGTACCCAGGAGTATCTACCTGGGGAAGCGGGCGTCCCGCCCGCGCTGAATCTACCTGGGGAAGCGGGCGTCCCGCCCGCGCTGAATCTACCTGGGGAAGCGGGCGTCCCGCCCGCGCTAAATCTACCTGGGGAAGCGGGCGTCCCGCCCGCGCGACATCTTTCGCAGGCGAGACGCCTGCGTACCCAGGGGCATCTAAACCTGGGAAAGCGGGCGTCCCGCCCGCGCAGAACACCATTTGAAATCTTCAGAATTCTCAACCAAACCCGCTTTAACCGGATTGTTATCAATATATTCGATGACATTGTTCAGATGTTTTTCATCTCTGATATATCTATCGAAATACTCCTCCATCCAAAATTGACCGGTCCGATTGAGTATTTTATTCGCTTCATGCGATGTATATGAACGCCATGAATGCATTATATCTGACAAACTATACGAATCATCTAGTTTCACTAGAACATGAACGTGATTAGGCATAATGCACCATCTTAAAAGTTTATAACGTTCACCGTCAAAATGTAGAAGTGCATTTTGAACCAATTCAGCGATTCTATCATCTTTTAGATAGCATTCTCCCAAACCAGCATCCTCATATTGTTCAATGAGTTTTCTCATCTGAACCTCTTTTGCTGTATTATCTATTTTTGATGCATGTTTGCATTCCTCTTTCCATTTTATGATAACATCTTTGGGGACAGAATCACATAGTCTAAATGTGATGGATTGGAGTTTTTCTGCTTCACAATGTGGAAGATACCCACGGCTATGCCATGCTGTATTTGTATTTTGCTTCGCAGGCGAGACGCCTGCGTCCCCAATGCCGCCTCGCGCTGAATCTTTCGCAGGCGAGACGCCTGCGTACCCAAGGGCGCCTCGCGCGGCATCTTTCGCAGGCGAGACGCCTGCGTACCCTGGGGCGCCTCGCGCGGCATCTTTCGCAGGCGATACGCATGCGTACCCTGGGGCGCCTCGCGCGGCATCTTTCGCAGGCGAGACGCATGCGTACCCTGGGGCGCCTCGCGCGGCATCTTTCGCAGGCGAGACGCATGCGTACCCAAGGGCGCCTCGCGCGACATCTTTCGCAGGCGATACGCATGCGTACCCAAGGGCGCCTCGCGCGGCATCTTTCGCAGGCGATACGCATGCGTACCCAAGGGCGCCTCGCGCTGAATCTTTCGCAGGCGAGACGCCTGCGTACCCAAGGGCGCCTCGCGCTGAATCTTTCGCAGGCGAGACGCATGCGTACCCAGGGGCATCTTCATACTGCTTCAAAAACGCATCGTACAGCTTCCCAACGAGCTCACCTGCTTTAGTTGATATTTCGAGTTCGCGCTTGAGATGTGCCTTGCCATCCTCGACGAGAAAACGCAAGCGGTAATAATCTTTTTCGAGGTCTTCGAGCAGAATTTCTTGGGTCTCGACGTGCGGATTTTCCATGTCGTAAATCAGGAACGATTTGAAGTTGCATGTGACCACCCAGCGCGGATGCTTCGACATCGGCAATTCTGAAGCATAGCGTTTGGCTTGCTGGTATGGAGACAGCAACGCACCATCGCTCTGTTTCACCGCCTTGCGCAGGTTTTTGTCGATGCTCTTCTGCTCAATCAGCACCTTGGTTGGCGCAATATAAGCATCAATAAAGCTCGTGCTCTCCAGCTTGACCTGATTCTCGAAAGAGATGATTTCCACCGGATTTTCAACTTCAAGAACGTTTTGTAACAGGTCAATCCAGAATGCCTGGCTTTCGCCTTTTTCGTATCCTCGTCCTTTCCAACGTTCGATGAAGGCTTTTATGACATCTAAAGTTTGGCTGTGTGAGCGCATGGTGTCTCCTTTGGCTGGCATCCCCTAAATCTCCCCAAGCGGAGGGAAACTTTGATATCATACCACAAAAAGATGCCTGTGCATCGCAACGCGATAGCCGCACATACTTCACCGCATGCGCCGCCGGAGCATGCTCACTCCTCAATCTCAATTTTTTCGAGCTTTGCATCTTCCTGTTTGGTCAGCGCGCGAATCGCATCGATCGGTTCGCATGCGCCAAAAAATGTGTACATGCCCTTGAAGTTAGGCTCATCACGAGCGAGCAGCACAAAGCGCGTCGATGCCATCCCTGGATAAGGCTGAAGCATGGCGATCGCGCCTGCTTTCGGTCCATGCACCGAACATCGCTCGTCCGGAATCACAAAATCAGTGCCCTCTGGGCGCTCCCCGATCGCGGCATAAGCATTTTTGACGCGATCAGAAAACGCCAGATCGCGATAATAGGGTTCTGAATGTGCTGCGCCTGAAGCATCTGTCCATGCCGGCTTGCCCTTGGAAAGCGCCACGAAATTCATCACAGTCATCTGGTGAGCGCCCGCGAACAAATTACATGTCACCGTGCCAACTGAAGTCACGAGCTTCGCGCGAATAATTTTGTCTTTGGGATATGGCGCGATGGTAATCTTGTGCCCGGGCACAAACTCAGGCACATCTGGCGTCACAGGCTGCGCAACGTTTTCCGAAGCGGCATCATCCATCCCAGAGGATTCACCCGCAGCAGCGTCCTGAGCAGCATCGCAGTCCGTTGTATCATCCGCAGCAGGGGAATGATCTTCGGCAAATACACAGGCACCAAAGCCGATCGTGAGCCCTAAAACTGCCAAAAAGACGAACAAGACCTTTTTCATACCAAGCATCCAGATATCGTAAAGATAACAACGCCCCCAGATCTTATTATCACTATTTTCGGATGCGCAGTAATCCCAGAGGTTTCGCGCGCCGTATGGCCAAAGGCCATAGGCAAGCGGGCCTCGCGTATCGCCGACTGGCGATAGCGAGGCGAACAGCATTATTTCTTTTCAATGACGATGATCGCATTCGACGGCGGAAAATCGACAGTATTGCCCTGCGCATCCATCAGATTGAGGCGATGCTGCAGCGCCTGGACATATCCCGGCTGAAGATATTGCGCCTCCTCAGGCGGCACTTCGAGAATCTCGGCGCGTTCGCCAAGCCACTCGCGGATGTGGTCGCAATAATCCCGGTACGTCATGACGCCATACTGCTCGCGGACCTCGTATGGGAAACTTTCGGGCCCCCAGGTGTAAGTGTACATGAACTCCATGGCATCGGCGCTGTCGAGGCTGACGGTGTCGGGAGAGACATATTCAAATGCGATGTTGCGCCCTTTGAACTCGCGGCAGAACGCTTCAAAAAAATTCTTCGCATCCTCGCAGCAGAAGCGCAGAAGGCGTTTTTCGTGCGGCGGCATGATGCCGTCACGGATGAGAATGCGGCCGCCGGGCTTGAGGACTTCGAACGCCGAACGCAACATGTCGCGGACGGACTCCAAGTGAAAGCGCGTGCCGTCCGATGTCTCGACATAGCTGTATATCTCGTGAAGGATGCTGCAGAATATGACAGCGTCGAGCGATCCGGGCGCAAAATGCTTGGGAAGCTCGAAGGCGTTGCCCTCGATGATCTGCCAGGAGGCGTTCTGCGCGCATTTTTTCTGTTCAAGCGCGACAACGACCTGATGACTGCAATCGAGGCCAGTGATTTCGGCACCGGGGAAATGCTGCTCGAGAAGGTCGAGGACGACACCGCCGCCGGGGCCAATCTCCACGATGCGTCCAGACTGTATCCAGCGGAGCATGCGTTCTTTGTCAGATCGTGCGGCATTCATCGTCAGGAGGTACTGCGCTTCGTTCGCAAGCCGGTCAAAGTCATCCTTGCGCAGGTGATAGAGATCGCAGAGAAGCTTGAGCGCACTGTGATAGGCGACGCTTGATTTCCGCTCGTAGATTGAGAGAAGCGTGATCAGTGCTGTCGCTTCCTCAGCCACACGAACCTCAAGGCTGATCGAGAACTGATTGCCGCGCCTGCCCACCAGCCCGAAGAGGATATCAGAGCTGTAGATATCAGACGTGCCATCCATGATTGAGGCGAAGCTCTGCTCCGCAAGAATCGCGTCCATAAGGCGCTTGCGGTAATTCGCGCGGCTGACAGCGAGCTCGCGCGTGGGTGCCGCCGCAAACGGTGAAAGCATCGAAGCGATCGGGGACATGTCGATATGGAACAAGCCATCCGGCGCAAAATCAGGCGATTTTTCCCAGAGATGCATGCCGATTGCGATCAGCTTGATCTGCGCAGATGCGGAAAGATCGCCGGATGCAGCCTCGCAATACCAGAGCTGACATTTTTCCATGCGCGCTTCAAACCATTCGATTTCCCGCTGTCCCAGGGCGCCAATCGCTTCGCTGATCGCGCGTTCCGACTCCCCAAGCCGCCTGCGGCCTTCGCGAAGCCGCCCCAGCCTGACGACAAGCGAAATCTTTTTGCGTATGAAATCCGGAAGTACGGCTTTGTCCGCGATCCGTTCGTCCACATCCTTTTCAAAGACATCGCGCTTGCCATCCATGACTTCAGGCGTCACGGAACGGAAACGCTCGAAGAGCGCGTTCGTCATCAGGCCTTCGCGCACCGCAGCCGTATCGATGACATTGAGCAGGAAATAAACCGATGATAACAGCTCGACTGCACGCGCCGAATCACATCCGAACTGCTGCGCAAGCCTGTCTGCATTGTGATCCAAGAACTCGCGCCAAGACGCAAACGCATGATAGGTGATTTCCCCACGGACGAACTGCCCAAGCAGGCCATGGCTCCGAATGAGCGCGAGCACGGTTTCTTCTGCGAACGCATCAACCCCCAATCGCCTGAGCGTGCCCGATGACCAGAGGATTTTGGCAGAAGCCTCATTGTGCACGCTGAAATCGATTTTCTTTGAAAACTCAAGGTCATTCCGAAACCGCGCTGCTTTCGAGATATCGGAAAACAAAATCGCGGCATGAAAACACTCCACTAGCCAAGGGATATCACAGATCTCGCGATAAATACCGACAAGGGCGGCAAAATTCGCCATCCCCAGGACCTGCTCGTCCTGAAAGCGAGAGGCATCATTCTCGGCAAGCCCGGCAAGCCTGGACGTGACCTCGGCTTTCAGATGCGCCCAGACCGGATTGATATCACCTGCGGCATGCTCGATGGCAAGGACAGCATTCTGTGCGGAAGAAATCACAAGCAGCGCCGCAAGCTCCGGATAGGCGGCAAGCGTCTCAGAATCGCGCGCTTCAATCTGCCGTAAGATTTCAATGAGCGACTGAACAGAAGAAAAAACCGTCATGAACACAACTCCTTAAATTGAAAAGTCTGATCTGACTATAGGGAAAATATCGTCTCTTCAGGCATTATATCATTCTTTCTGAATGCTGAAGAAATATTCGCGCAGGCGCAGGGTTACTGCATCTATTGTTATAGCCATAGTTGTTAACAGTATGTTCTGATCTCTCCCCCGCCCGCTTTGCGGGCACCCCCTCTCCATGAATGGCGAGGGGTAATACTGTTGTTATCTATGGCCAGCACAATAGCTGCCGGAAAAAGTATGAAGTCTTGTGTGGGAACAGATACAAAAAAAGCCGTGCATAAGCACGGCTTTTTTTGAAAGCAACAAACGATTAACGTTTGGAGAACTGGAATCTTGCGCGGGCGCCACGGAGACCGTATTTTTTACGTTCTTTGGCACGTGAGTCACGGGTAAGGAAGCCAGCATGTTTGAGTGTCGGACGAAGCTTTGCGTCATAGTTGACGAGCGCACGAGCGATACCCTGGAGGACAGCACCAGCCTGACCGGTTTTGCCGCCGCCGCAGACATTGACGATGACATCAAAGTTGTCGGCCATGTTCACGAGATCGAGAGGCTGACGAAGGACCATGCGGAGCGTGGAACGATCGAAGTATTCTTCAACGCTCTGCTTGTTGACGGTGACATTGCCTTTGCCGGGACGAAGATAAACACGCGCTACGGAGCTTTTACGACGACCTGTAGCTAACCACTGAACACTAATCATTTTTTACTCCTTCAGAAAGATGAACTACAGGGAAATGGTCTTGGGCTGCTGAGCGGCGTGCGGATGTTCAGTACCACGATAGATTTTGAGCTTGCTCAACATCGTACGACCGAGGGAATTCTTGGGAAGCATACCCTTGACGGCAATCTTGAAGACATCTTCAGGCTTGGAAGCCATCAGTTTGTCAGCGGTGATCTCTTTGATTCCACCGACATAACCCGTGTGGCGATAATATTTCTTGTCGCTCAGTTTTTTGCCCGTCAGGACGAGCTTGTCGACGTTGACGACGATCACGAATTCGCCTGTGTCAACATGCGGCGTATACTGCGGACGATGTTTGCCACGAAGAATGCTTGCGACTGCGGCGGCAGCACGACCGAGGTGCTGACCTTCCAGATCGATGATGTACCAGCCCTGCTCAACCTCACCTGGCTTTGCACTGTATGTTTTCATTGCACACCTTTAAAAAATTCTGCCCATACGGGACAGGAAAGCTAGTTTTGGACGCTCTCACCTGAAAGACGCCCGAAAAAAGAGGATGGTATTCTCGAACCCAACCGCATTTCTCAACGCTGTCAGATCCTATGCGCCATGGGCTCTGCGGCGCAAACTGCGAATTTACCCCTTCGCAGCGGCGCGCATTATAGAGGGCAATTTTTTTCTGGCAAGCACTTTTTCAATTATATATTCTTTTTTTTCCGCATGGATGTCCCTTTCTTTTGTGCCAAAGGAAAGCGCATCCTCCACCCCGATACAGGCAGAAACAGCCTCGGAAATTCACAATATTTTCAATGACTGCACGCCGCAACGCTGACGACTTATGAACCACGACATACCTGAAAAACTACGAGCCTTTTTCGATACTCACCACAAGCTTGCCATCGCATTTTCGGGCGGCTGCGACTCCGCATACCTGCTCGATGCCGCGCTGGAATCCGGATGTGACGCACGCGCCTATTATGTCAGAACAGCTTTCCAGCCCGCATTTGAGCTTGATGATGCCCGGAATTTCTGCGCCGCGCACCAGATTCCGCTGCACATCCTAGAATCTGACATCCTGTGCCATCCTGAAGTCGCGCAAAATCCCGCAGACCGCTGCTACCACTGCAAACGTCACCTTTTCACGCGCCTGATCGCAGAAGCACGCGCCTCGGGATACGAAACGGTCTGCGAGGGCACAAACGCCTCCGATGATATCAGCGACCGCCCCGGATACCGCGCGCTTCAGGAACTCGGCGTGCTGAGCCCGCTCAAGCTCTGCGGCCTGACAAAACCCGAAATCCGCCGCCTGTCCGCCGCGCGCCAGCTCCCCACCGCCACAAAACCCGCCTGCGCCTGCCTCGCGACGCGCATCCCCACCGGCACCCCACTCACCAGGGAAAGCCTTCAGCGCATCGACACCGCAGAAACACGATTGCGCGCGCTTGGCTTCCGTGATTTCCGCGTGCGCTGTGTCCACAACATGGCGCGCATTCAGCTGGCACAAGACGACCTGCCACGCGCACTCACGCAAAGACAGGCAATCTGCGACGCACTCTCCCCTTTGTTTGATGCGGTCTTGCTCGATCTCGCGGTTGTGCGTTGATTATTTTTGGGGCGCGGCTATCTGCGATACGCCGCGCATGAGGCGCGGCTATGCTCTCGCATACGCCGCGCGCAATCACAGCAATTCGATATTATTTTGCCGGCAACGCTCAATCTCGGCCTGCGGCCAATAACTTGCCTGCACCTCCCCGATATGCATCTTCTTGAGGAGCACAAGGCACAAGCGCGACTGCCCGATGCCGCCGCCAATCGTGAGCGGCAGCTCGTCATTCAAAATCATCTGATGGTATGGCAGCGATGCGCGCTCCGTATGCCGCGACAGTTCGAGCTGCTTTTTGAGCGACTTCGCATCGACGCGGATGCCCATGCTCGACAGCTCGACCGCACATTGCAATGGCTCAAACCACACCAGAATATCGCCATTGAGCGACCAATCATCATAGTCGGGCGCACGGCCGTCATGCGACTTGCCGTTGGAAAGATTGCGGCCTATCTGAGACACGAACACCGCCCCATATTCTTTCACAACCGCGTTCTCGCGCGCCTTCGCATCCAGGTCCGGATAGCACGCCAGAAGCTCCTCGGAAGAAATGAACGCGATCTCGTTGGGCAAAGCCGGCTTGAGCTCGGGAAAACGATTGCAGACCAACCATTCGACAGATTTAATAGATGCATAAATGCGCTCGACAATCGTCCGAAGCATCTCATACGTGCGCTCTTCGGGCAGAATGACGCGCTCCCAGTCCCACTGATCCACATAGATCGAATGCAGCGCATCCGGCACCTCATCGCGACGAATGGCGTTCATATCCGTATAGATGCCAAGCCCGGGCTCATAGTGATAGTTGTGCAGCGCAAGTCGCTTCCACTTGGCAAGCGAATGCACAATTTCAAGGCGTTCGCCATCGGCGGCGACATCGAACGCCACAGGACGCTCAACACCATTGAGATTGTCGTTGAGCCCGGAGGCTGGATCGACAAAGAGCGGCGCAGAAACTCGATGCAGATGAAGCGAATGCGACAGCTCGCGTTCAAACGAATCCTTCAGGAACTTGATCGCCTGCTGGGTCTGGCGCAGGTCGAGGATGGACTGATATTTCATTGAGATGACCTTTAATCCGGAGCGCGGATGGGAATGCAAAATCGTGTTCATGAGCCGTATGGCCGCGCAAAGCGCGCCATAGGCGAATGCGGACGCGTATCAAGCCTCTGGCGAGATAGCGGAACGCAATTATAAAAGAAGCGGGGAACACAAAGCAATATGAGAAGATTGGGACAATTCCGTTCCCAGGGGCGTGCGCTTTGCGCTTTCCCTGTGCATCAGGACTATCTCTGCCTTGCAATCCATATTTGCCAAAAGCGCGCTGTGAAGCATAGAGGCGTTTGCATGCAAAAAGGTACACAACTGAGATCATTGCAAAAAAATAACCAAAAGGTTTCAAAATTCATATTGACAACTATAAGATTTTATCAATTATAGGGGGGGGTAGATTATATATAAATCACAAGGGATTTGTTATGAATTCTAAAAAACTTTTGCTTGTTCTCTTTTCCGTTCTTCTCGCTCAGGGCTGCAATGACTCGCAGCAGCCAGATACCGGCCAGTCGCGCGCCTCATTGGAATGTCTGACATTCCAGGACACAGCATTCGGCATTTATGCGATGACAAACTGGGATGTCGATCACAACGGCTGCCTGAACGAATCAGAAGCCGCGCAGGTCACCGAGCTTCCGGCCAACGCCTTTGCTGGAAACACGACGCTTCAGAACCTGAACGATATGAACAAATTCCCGAACCTGACTGCCATCGGGAGCGGCGCATTTGACGGATGCACAGGCCTTGTGTCGGCTGACCTGACACATATCAAGACGGTCGGCAACCATGCTTTTTCGAACTGCACAAGCCTCGTGTCCGTGAGGCTTCCCAACGCGAGCAGCATCAGCGACAATGCGTTTGAGGGCTGCACGAACCTGACAAACATCGTCGGCCCGGTCACGCAGAATACATGCACCGGCGGCGCGCTCAAATGCTCGGATGACAGCAAACAAGTCCTCATCTGCATGAACAGCCAGTGGATGACCAAAGAAGCATGCGCAAACGGCTGCGCGAACAGCGCATGCATCAGCGACGCGCCAGCTCCCACTTGCACCAAGGGCACGCTCAAATGCTCGGATGACAACGCGCAGGTGCTTATGTGCAAAAATAATAGATGGACTTCGCTCGCGGCGTGCGCGAACGGCTGTGCAGATGGCAGATGCATCACCACTACCCCATCAAAGACATGCACGGAAGGCGCGCTCAAATGCTCCGATAACGGCTCACAGGCGCTCGTGTGCGTCAACGACACATGGACGGCTAAAGAAACATGCGCGGAGCGTTGCGAAAATGGCGTATGCGTCAGCGATCCAGAACAATGCACCAGAGGCGCAACCAAGTGTTCTGATGATGGACAACGGGCGCTCGTGTGCGTCAACGACACATGGCTCACCACTGAAATCTGCACGGAGCGATGCGAAAATGGCGTATGCGTCAGCGATCCAGACCACTGTTTCAAGGGCGCAACTAAGTGTTCTGACGATGGCACTCAAGTGCTCGTGTGCAACAACAACCATTGGGATACCAAAGAAACATGCGCGAAGCGTTGCAAAAGAGGTGTCTGCGTCAGCGAGCCGCCAAAGGTTTGCGACGACGGCGCAACTAAGTGTTCTGACGACGGCACACAAGCTCTTGTGTGCAACAACAACCAGTGGGTTACTAATGATAATTGCGAAAGCGGATGCGAAAATGGCGTATGCGTCAGCGAGCCGCCAGAGAATTGCGATATCGGCTCAACCAAGTGTTCTGATGATGGCAAAAAAATGCTTCGGTGCTACAACCATTCAGAAGGAGGGACAATGTGGGGATTCAGTCAAACATGCGCGGAGCGTTGCGAAAATGGCGTATGCGTCAGCGTCAGCGTACCGGATCATCCCTGCACCGAAGGCACAACCAGATATAATCAATATGGACATTTCTTCGTATGTCATAATGGTGCATGGATATTTGAGGCCAAGTGCGCTAGTAGTGGTTTTCTTGAAGATGGCACATGCTACGATTCTTCCCAAATTTGCGATAAAGATGAGGAGGGGCGTATGAAATGTTCCGATAATATTTTAATATCTTGCCAAAGGAAGGTATATCCTGGTTTTGCTGATTATAGATGGGATTTTTATCAAAACTGCGGCATATATGGATGCAATAGTGACACCAAGTCTTGTAATTCATCAGATTGTACTAAAAATGGGCTTTTAAAATGCTCCGATGACAATACGCATTCTCTTGAATGTAAATATGGAAACTGGTACTGGATGGAAAATTGTCCGAATGGATGCGAAGATGGCATTTGCATTGGTTCTGAAGATTATTGTTCCCTTTATGCTGTTAAAGGGGGCAAATGGGCATCTTCTTATCCATCTAATAAAAGATTTAGATGTTCATCAGATCATAAATTTTTATATAGGTGTCTCTATGATGAATTTAGTCATGATCCTAATACGAATTGGGAAAAATATGCATGCGATCATTGTGCAGATGGCTTATGCTTGTGTAAAAATGGCGTCGTAAGTACAAGTAGTAATTGCGTATCAGAACCTCAAAACGACAAATGCACACCTGGTGAAACGCGAATTTATTGCATGAACTACTATGATAACGATGATTATTATGAAATTAATCCGGTTGTTTCTTATGTCTATAAACAGACATGTACAGAAAATGATGATAAGACCACATCATTTACTTTTGATCCCGGCAAAGATGTCATTAAACAATGCCGCTATGGCTGCAATGATGAAAGAACGGATTGCGACCCAGAGGACAATGGCTTCGATAGAGTTCGTGGCTGCAATGGCCATGACTTCGGAGATATCCTTGTATATGGCCAACAGTATTACTTTAAACAAACTGTATGGGAAATACCCAGTGATAAATATAAACTACAGTATCCATTTGTTTCAGCGGGTACCTTATTAGCTGAGGATTGTTCATCTTCTTCTGGTAGAGGTGAGCCCTATGATTATTGTCACATTGATTGGGGCGATGGTTATAGCTCAACAGTAGTTCTGTCAGCTTGCTATGGACATACAGGCTACACGCACACTTATAACAAAGCAGGCACATACACCATTACCACAGACTGCGCATTTGACTTGGAGTTTTATGATAAGTGCCACCGCTATGGTACTTGTCCCATGGGGTGGTGCGATGTTGAATGTGACTCTGACTATGGTCGTAAGAAATCTGTCTGTGATCTGATTCAAGAACTGGTTGAAATCAAAGACTGGCGCAAGTGAGCTGTCTTCGATATCAGTTAATCTATAAAGTGCCAGCCTAGCCGTGCGGTGGCACGGCCAGGCTGGCAAAAGCCTGAGAGACTTGAGTTCATTCAGCCTGGGCACGATGCGAGGGTGATTGATGGAATTCGTTTTTTTTCATTGTATAAAATCGGATCAAATGACATGAATAATGATGTTCTCCTCATTTTGCACAAGAGAGCCACGCCCTCTTTGGTAAAGTAACATACTCGACTGCGACTCGCAATCATCCCCCCCGCAGTTGACGCATATTGGGCAGCCAGCACTACCACAACCTTTTAATCATTATTGCCTCGATAGCCGCAATCGCCCCGGGCAGAGGGGGTAGCGGCGTATGCGCGCCGCCGCCAGGAGAGCACATAGCCGCGCAGGGGGAGGCTTCCCCCTGCCACGGAAAACCACCATGTGAATCCTCGCACATCCGATCGAAAGCGACTTCCCCCACTGCCGCATCACAGCCCCAGAAACGCTCAGAAGCTGCCATCACACAATAACGCCCGCGAATGCGCAGCCGCGCAGAAATCCCCGGAAGTCATCGCAACATGACACAAAATGACAATGACTTTTTTAAATCGCGACCAAAACAGGGTTGAAATTGCCCGGCATAAATGACTAGAAGACACTGCCTTTATGTGTCTGTAGGAGGGGCAACGTGAGACGTATATTTTGTACAATTTTGGTCATGGGAGCGATTTCGGGATGCGCGGAAGGCATTCTTATTCCCAGCACCTATCAATGCGCCGTGCAATGCGACGAAGCGCAGGTCTGCCTCAACGAGACCTGCTATGACACATGCTCGCTGAACAAGCAATGCCCCAAGCTCACGCAGTCATGCCAGAACAACCTATGCATCGACGGCGACGCGATATGCTCCCCGAACACGCGCAAGTGCAACGATGACAGCGACGCAGTCCTCGTCTGTGTCGGCGGCGCTTACTATGATACAGAGCGCGAATGCACCGACGAACAGACCTGCGAAAACGGCGCATGCGTCAACAAGGCATGCGAAGACGGCACTTACCGCTGCTACAACAACAATGTTCAATACTGCACGAACAACAGCTTCATCGACTATTCGATCTGCACCGCCCCGCGCGTCTGCTCGGAAGTGACGCGAAAGTGCGAGATCCCGGCAGAATGCGAAGGCGACGCAAAGAAATGCAAGGACGGCGACATCTATGTCTGCAGCGATTCCCACTGGATATCATTTCAGGCATGCCCGAACGGTTTCGCCTGCGATCCACAGACACTGTCATGCGAAGAGACCGCAGTCTGCAGCAACGGGGATGTCAAATGCAGCGACAACGCGCTCAAAATCTGCCAGAACAACAAGTGGAGCCTCCTGCAAGAATGCACGGAAAGCCAGATCTGCGACAGCTCTGCACGAGCCTGCAAGGCGCGCAGCTGCCTGGACGGGGAGCAGATATGCGCGGAGACCGAAGGGCGTTACGCCATCCAGGAATGCAAGGCCAACACATACGTCCAGCTCACCACTTGCCAGAGCGGGGAAATCTGCACCACGGACACCGGCAAGCCCAAATGCGTCATCAACCAGTGCACGACGCTCTATAAATGCGACAACAACATATTATATAGATGCGCGAACAACGACCTGACCGAAGTGAAGAAATGCGGCGACGACGCGACATGCGATGTCCGGTCTGCCGGCTGCATCGCCAACTGCGGCAACAACATTCTGGATGCGAACGAAGACTGTGACGGGATCCTGTTCCGCTCGGGCCTCTCGTGCAGCAGCAAGGTGCCCAATTCCGTCGGGGAGCTCAAATGCACGAAGGAATGCCAGCTCGACATCTCAGGCTGCACGCAGGCGTGCACCGAGGGCACGGCAGTCTGCGAAAACAACATGCTCAAGAAGTGCATCGGCGGCAGATGGTCCGCCACGGAATGCGGCATCGCGCAGCAGTGCGGCGTCACCGGCTGTTACACGCCGAGCTTCAGCGGCACATGGGACTATGTGCAGACCTTTGAGGTCTCCGCCATCACCGACAAAAATAAAAACGAGCGCACCACTTATAGCACGCCATACGAGTTCGTCGACAAAGACGGCTATACCTGGAAGATCACCGCGCGCACAGATATGGCAGAATATGCGATCGACGAGACAGGCATCATCCTCAAGGCGGACAAAGCCTCGACCATCCGCGTCTCAGGCATCTCCGCAAGCCTCAGCCAGATCGCGTTCGACTGGCGCAGCTGGGGCGGCAACAACGACAAAGGCACGCTTCAGATCAAGGTCAACGAAGCGGTCAAGGAGACGCTCAAGTTCACGCGCGCGGAAACAACGCCTTCCGAGCATAAGATCGACATCCAAGGCGCGGTCAGCTCGATAGAATTTGTGCTCGACAATACCGCGAGCGGCGAAAAAAGCGGACGAATCATCATTGACAATATCCGTTGGAATTACAGCAAATAACTGATATTTTAGGCGCGAATTGAGGCTCCCGTTTTGGGAGCCATTTTTTTGTCATAAGGAGAAATACACATGAGTTTATCGCTTTGGGAACGCTATCAGAAAAACCTGTGCGTGTGCGCGGACATCGACCTTTCGCTCGACATCAGCCGCATGCGTTTCACGGATGCGTTCATGGCCGAGATGGCCCCGAAAATGTCCAAGGCATTTGATGACATGGCAGCGCTCGAGGGCGGCGCGATCGCCAACCCAGACGAGAACCGCCGCGTCGGCCATTACTGGCTTCGCGCGCCGCATCTCGCGCCGGAACCCGAGCTCCGCGAAGAAATCGAGCAGACGCAGGCCGCCGTCAAAGACTTTGCCAAATCCATTCATAATGGCGACATCCTCGCGCCGAACGGCAAGAAATACACCGACCTGCTCGTGATCGGAATCGGCGGCTCCGCCCTTGGCCCGCAGTGGATCGCCTCCGCGCTCTCCACACCTGCCGACAAGATGCGCGTGCATTTCCTCGACAACACCGACCCTGAGGGCATCGAGATGACGCTCTCGCACATCGAGCACCTCGACTCGCTGCTCGTCGTCGTGATCTCCAAGTCCGGCTCGACCCCCGAGACGCGCAACGGCATGATCTCCGCCGCCAAATACCTCGAAGCCAAAGGCCTCAAGCTGAGCGAACGCGCCGTCGCGATCACAGGCAAAGGCTCCAAGCTCGACAACACCGCGCATGCCGAAGGCTGGATCCGCACCTTCCCGATGTGGGACTGGGTCGGCGGACGAACCTCCGAGCTCTCCGCAGTCGGCCTCCTGCCTGCCGCGCTCCAGGGCATCGATATCGACGCGCTCTGCGCAGGCGCCGCTGCCTGCGACATCCACACGCGCAAACGCGACATCGCCCAGAACCCCGCCGCACTCATGGCACTCATGTGGTACTATGCGACAAGCGGAAAGGGCCTCAAAGACCTCGTCATCCTCCCCTACAAAGACAAGCTCCTGCTCTTCGCGCGCGATCTCCAGCAGCTCATCATGGAGTCGCTCGGCAAAGCACTCGATCTCGACGGCAACCCCGTCCACCAGGGACTCACGGTTTACGGCAACAAAGGCTCCACAGACCAGCACGCCTACGTCCAGCAGCTCCGCGACGGCATCAACAACTTCTTCGTCACGTTCATCGACGTGCTCGAATATGGCGCGCCTGCCGTCGAAGTCGATCCAAACATCACGCCGGGCGACTTCCTCCACGGCTTCCTCCTAGGCACGCGCTCTGCCCTCTATGAGAGCGGCCGCGATTCCATGACAATCACCGTCAAGCGCATCGACCCGCGCACCATCGGCTCACTCATCGCGCTCTTCGAACGCGCCGTCGGCTTCTATGCCTCCCTCATACACATCAACGCCTACCATCAGCCAGGCGTCGAAGCCGGCAAAAAAGCCGCATCAAAAATACTCGCGCTCCAGACCAAATGCCTCGAAAAGCTCTCCGAAGGCACCCCGCTCACTGCTCACGAGACCGCAGCCGCCATCGATGCCTCCGACGACGAAGAAACCATCTGGCGCATACTCACCTATATGGCCATCAACGGCAGAATCCACGCATCCAGCGATGACTGCTACGATTTCGGACGCAAATTCTCCAAATAATTATTCGTTTGGAGACTCCAGAGACGTTCCATGGAACGTCTTTACATTGGACGCGGCTATTGCCAACGGCAATACGCCGCGTTTTTATTTGGCGCGCCTATGCTGCGCATACGCCGCGCAAGAGACGTTCCATGGAACGTCTTTACATTTGGTGGTCACAGCTATCGCGTTGCAATACGCCACGACAGAGACGTTCCATGGAACGTCTTTACTTTTTGGTGGTCGCAGCTATCGCCTTGCGATACGCCACGACAGAGACGTTCCACGGAACGTCTTTACTTATTTTGGGGATGCTCACATGACAAAGGGCCTTCCTCCCCCCCATGAACCCACTTTGTCACATGACAATGCGCCTTCCTGCCCCCATGACCCCACTTTGTCACATGACAATGCGCATTCCTGCCCCCCATGACCCCACTTTGTCAGATGACAAAGGGCCTTCCTGCCCCCCATGAACCCACTTTGTCACATGACAATGCGCATTCCTACCCCAAGGACACCCATTTGTAAGGGGGATGATGCAAATGCTATGTGGCACCAGCCTGCTCCGCTGGGACGCACATTGGGCTTCCACACAAAAAATTCAGCCTTTCTTTAGGAAAGGGGGTGTGAAAGCCCCCCTTTCATTTGGCAGATAACGTCCACATGAGTTCGCAAAATCGAAAAAGCTAAAAGTGCCATTGGAAATCCAGTATGATGAACTTGCATAAACTCTCATCTTACAGGAGGAACCAATGGCGAGAGGTATTGATAGAACAGAATTGCTTGAAGTGCTAGCAGAAACGGTCAACAACGAGAATCCCATGCTTCATCTGATGGAGTTTCTTCTTGGGCATTTGATGGAGGCTGAGGTTGAAGTTATCGTTGGTGCAGACAGGAGTGAGCGGACGGACAAG
>JAFUEE010000064.1 GCA_017464085.1 Pseudomonadota bacterium | reverse complement strand
TAGGGATTACATTGCGTATTATAGGACTAAACGCGTTCAAGCACGTTTAGCATATCGAACACCACAAGAAGTTTTGCTTGAATACCAAGCAGCCCTAACGTAAGCTAGTAATTACTGTCTACTAAAACAGGGATACCTCAGTTGCGCCATTCGTTCACCGGGGGGCGCCATTCGATTCCCGGGGGTTGCGCCATTCATTCACCGGGGGGAGTCGTCATCCGATTCCCGGGGTTGCACCCTCCGGGTTTACCCCGGGTTAATTTCAATCGCTCCGTCGGGGCGATTAGGATGCAATCAGATTGGATTGACACCGTATTTCATAGATCTACGCAAATAGAACAGAGCCAATCGTGACGTTCTATCCGATTGCCAACTTGCCGACAACCGTAGGCAAACCAGCCATCGCGACAAATTCTTTGCCGACAACCGTAGGCAACCCAGCCATCGCGACAAATTCTTTGCCGACAACCGTAGGCAAACCAGCCATCGCGACAAATTCTTTGCCGACAACCGTAGGCAAACCAGCCATCGCGACAAATTCTTTGCCGACAACAGTAGGCAACCTGACAATCGATACGCCCTAGCCTCCCATTGCCTTTCTTTCGGAAGGGGGTGTGGGGGAAACCCTTTCTTTTGGCACAAAAGAAAGGGTTTCCCCCACGAACCTCTCTCCACAAAATCTACGCGCTGATGCGCCCCATGCGCGCCAAGATGCGCTCCCCATACATGCAAAGCCCTTCGAGCGTCAGATCGGGCGCCCAAAAGTCGTATGCAATATGCGGCTCAATGTATCGCGCGTTGCCGCCAGTCAAGATCGTCTTCGGACGGTAGGAAATGCGCGCGCATATCTCCTGGATAATGCGTTCCACGCCTCCGGCGGCAGCATAAATCGTCCCTGCATTGATTGCAGAGACAGTGTCCTGCGAAAGCGCATCGGCATCGGCATCGAGTTCGACAGCCGGGAGATGCGGGATCCGCTGGACGAGCGCTTCCGCCATCGTCTCAACGCCCGCAAGGATGGGGCCGCCATAAAATGCCCCCGCCGGGGAAATCACATCAAAATGTGTAGCGGTGCCGCAATCCACGACGATCGCGCCAGTATCGGCGTACAGCATTGCGCCGAGCGCATTTGCCACGCGATCCTGCCCAAGGCGTTCCGGATGCGCATAATGAATCTCAAGGCCAGACTGCGCCGCACTCACCTCAAACACCGGGCATTTGAGCTGACGCTTCAGGAGATTGACAAAAAACGAAGCACGCGCAGACACACACGAGACGACACATGCATCGCACCGCTCCACCACAAGCGCCTCCGTGCCATCACACACAGCATCCGTCGCAATATCGCGCCGCCACAAGAGCTGACATGCCTGAAAAAGGCCAAGCGTTGAACGCGTATTTCCAATGTCTGCGACTAATATCTGCATCACCTCTCCCACATGAGCCTACACCACAGCATCGCGCGCACTTCAATAACTATCTTTTTAGTGAAATGCAATCGCTACTCGGCCAAAAGATGCAAAGAAATCGTCTGCGACGCGGATGAATCGAACCTGACCGTAGCCCTGCCCCTCAGCCTGGCAGAGCTCGAAGTCGTCCTGGCCTCGACCTCATAAATCTGGCATGGCGCCACAAGCCGGACAAGTGAAGCCTGCGAAGCGATGCGACGCCCATTCAAATAAATATCTGCCACCTGATAAGGCGACGGATCGCCAGGCACATAAGACTCCTCAATTCGGACTGTCGCCTCACAGAAATCCACCCGGATACCTTCTGCCCCAAATTTCCCCCGGTATGGCACCGCAATCTTGCGCCCACTCACTAAAGGCTGAATCTCGAACGACGTCCCCTCTGGCAGCGACACATCCGCAGGCAAAGACACGCGCAGCTCCCCTGCGACCAGTCTTGATGCCACCGAAGCAGATACCGAACTGGTGACGTTTTTCTGCGCTGTCCTGGACAAACGCGTTTCCCCACGCGCAGCGGTTTTCTCTTTTGACCGCGCCTTTTCGTTTTCACGCGCAGTTTTTGAGGACGGCAATGCCGCATCCTTTGCATCTATCGAGTCTTGCTCTGTTTCCGATGAATCAGCGGAGCGCTCCAGGGAATCCGCCGTTGTTTCAGGAACAACTCGCTTCCCATCCTGTTCCATCTGCCCTTTTTCCTCTGTCGCGCCCCCAGACGGATTCAGCCCATCCGCTTCAACACTATCTTCATCCACATCCTCCGTTCCGACGCTCCTGCCGCGAAGCGGCATCAGACGCACATCGACATCAATCCGATGCGAATCCGCAGAAAGTTTTGCCGACACCCCAAGGCAATTCTCCCAATCCATGTTCTGGAAAGCCTCCCCGCCCCCGCCATTAAAGCGCACGCGAAACATACATGTCTCGTAACCAGGTGCCTGCAGCGCAATCTCCACATCTCGGTCAGTCAGCAGCTGCACAGATTTGCCATCAAGCGCGCGATAACCGCCCTCCACGATATAGAGCGTCGCCGACTCCGGCTCTGTCCGAAACAGCACGGGCACGCCGCTCCGATAGGGCCGCTGCATCTCCAGAAGCTGAATACTGCGCTTCCAAAATGGCACGAAAACATCCTCAGATGCCGTTTCAGACGCTCCCGACGCCTGAACCACATCCCCCTCCTTTCCATCCAGGCGCATGGCTTCCAACAGCATGCGGAACTGCGACGCACGCTCAATCGAATCGATGTGCCATATCAGCACCACGAGCACCATTGCCACAAGCATGACGATCACGCCACCGGCAATCCCATAACGCACTTTGGCAGACAAACGCCTGCGGCGGCCACGCGCATCCGCATCCTGCCAGCTCAGATGATCAGAAGACGTCGTCCTTTCCGCAGGCAATGCCCCTGCACTGCCTGCCGCATCCATGGAAGCCGCCTGCACATCTTCCGAAGGCAATGCCCCTGCTCTGCCTGCCGCATCCATGGAAGCCGCCTGCACATCCGGCACATCCGGGGACACAGAAACAACCTTATCAGCCCCCTCAGAGGGCAAATCCATTTGATCCGAGCGACCAGCCGCCTTCCCCGCTTTCGTTTCCGTCAGGACATCCGCATCACTTATAGGTTCCAGCGCAGGCAGTGACCTCGTATCCCCAAGCGCGACATCCTCAGAAGCGCGAACGCCGTCCGCATCAGCCGCAGACTGTACATCGAGCGTCTGAGTCGACATGCGCCCCTGCGCAAATGCCTGCGCATTGAGCATCATATCAAGCGCATCTTCAATCGAACTCCCCGCTCCAGCATCCTCCGTCATAAACGGCGCAAAAAAGTTCGCGATATCGCGCTGATCGAAGCGCTGCCCGGCCATGACCGTTTCCAGCGCATCATAGAACGCTTCGGCTGTCTCATACCGATGCGCGCGGTCTTTCGCCAGCACCCGGTCCAAGATCTTATCAAGCGCTTCGCTGACATCCGAACGATACGCGCTCAGCGGGCGCGGTATATGCGTCTTGACGAGCTCAAGCGACCGCAGGTCGGAATCTCCTTCAAACGGCCTCACGCCCGAAAGCATCTCATAGAGCACAATTCCGCACGAAAACAGATCTGTGCGCGCATCCAGCGCATCTCCGCGCGCCTGTTCCGGGCTCATATATGCAAACTTTCCCTGCACGACCCCGCTGCTGCTCTCCATCGTCTGGACCTTCGCGATCCCGAAGTCGATCAGCTTCACTTCCCCTTCTGTCGAGATCATGACATTCGACGGGCTCACATCGCGATGCACAATCCCCAGAGGCTTTCCCGCGCTGTCTGTCGCGCGATGCGCATACCCAAGCCCCTTGAGCATCTCCCGGGCGACCGCAACCGCGCACACCACAGGCATCCGAAGGCTGCCCATACGCCGCAAAATCTGACGCAGATCCGTTCCCTTCACATACTCCATCGCCAGATAATACGAGCCATCCACCTCCCCCATGTCGAATATCTGCACGATATTCGAGTGCGTCAGCGCCACGAGCGTGCGCCCCTCGTTCAGAAATCGCTCCGTAAATGACGACTGATCCGCAAGATCCGCGCGTATCTTCTTGATCACGCACTGCTTTTCAAAGCCGGCCACCCCCTTATACTGCGCGAGATAGACCTCCCCCATCCCGCCTCGCGCGAGCAGCTTCAAAAGCCTGTAACGTCCGAAATCTATTGCCTGCGGATCCATGCACACTCCGTCATCCCCCCAAAAAAGACGCTTATCTATACAATATTGATAAAAAATACATCTGCATTTCCAAGAACACTTTTTTTGATATCCCGCATGGGGCAAAGCCCCCTGCGCGGCTATTTGCCGTCAGCGCGCCACCGCGCGCCTTCCGCCAAATACGCCGCTACCCCCGGCGCGGCGGCTATGGCCGTTCGAGCCCATACGCCGCCGCCATGGCTACGCCGCACACAAAAAAAAAAGCGCGCCCCACACGGGGACGCGCCAAAACTCAGATGAAATCACGCTTTTCCATGATCAGCGACGCAATGCATATCAGAACCACGATATACGCCAGGCCGTGCAGCGTCGACCAGAACACATGCATGCCCGGTATCGCAAGCGCATAACTCACCTGGGTGGAGACATCGAAATGCCCGAAATTCGGCAGCAGGAACTGCGCGCCGCGCATCATCGCACGAATTTCGATTTCCTTGCTCTGCCCTGCATAAAACCCGATCTGAGGGTTCAGGCATGCTAAGATCACAAAGCCCGCGCTCATCAGAGAGGAGAGCATGGCGCTCGAAAATGTCGAAAACATCAGCGCCGCTGCCGCCACCACAAGCGACTCCACATAAATCAGCCACATGGCCTGGAACAACGTCGCATCTATCGTCATGCCGCGCACCGCGAGCAGAAGCAGAAACACCGAGAACATCGCCAGCAGTTCCACAAAAAGCGTGCAACCGATGCCCAGGAAGCGTCCGATAATCATCTGATACCGGCGGACCGGCTTCGACAGAATTGTATAAATGATGCGCCTGTCGATCTCCCTGTGCAGGAGCCCGACACCCGTATAAATCGCAAGCACAACGCCCATCAGCATGATGAACGTCATGCCGACATCCCGGATCACGCGCTCCTGCTCATACAGAGACAATTCCCCGAGAACCAACGAAAACAAAAAAATCGCGACCGCGAAAAAGCCGATGCCATACAAAATCTTGTTCCGGATGGCTTCCTTAAACGTCTGCGATATAAAAGCATTCAGCATCAACCACATGGCAGGTACTCATCCTTCCTTGACAAACAACGCCTCGAGATCTGCGCCGCGCTCCATGACATGTTCGACCACAAGCCCCTGCTTGATGGCCTCCGAAAGCAGATCATTGAGCCCCGATACGGCTTTTGGCCCGAGCGTAATCGACAGGGTATCCAGGCCAGACACGAGCGATATGTTCGCATCCGCTTCCAGGCGCGCTACAAAACCCGAATCCGCCTTGCCGCGCAGGACGATTTCGATGCGCTTGTCCTTCGAGAGCAGCTCATTGAGGGTGCCGACGACTTCCATCTGGCCGTTCCGGATCACGCCGACGCGGTCGCACAGGCGCTCGACATCCGGCAAGATATGGCTCGAAAAGAAGACTGTTTTCCCCTTTTTCTGGCATTCCCGAATGATATCCGCCACATCCCTGCGCCCGATCGGGTCAAGGCCAGACTGGGGCTCATCGAGAATGACGAGATCCGGATCACCGATCAGCGCCTGCGCCAAACCAATGCGCTGCTGCATCCCCTTGGAGAACTGCCCAAGCCGCTTGTTCCTCGCGTGGCTCATATTGACGCGTTCCAACCAGTATTCGACTGTCTTCTGGCGGTCTTCGCGGATGCCATAAAGTTTCGCATAGAAATCGAGGATTTCAAACGCCGTCAGGCTTTCGTAGTAGTAGCTCACTTCGGGCAAATAGCCGAGGCGCTGGCTGCATCTCCGGTCAAATCCCTCATACCCCATCAGCTTCATCACGCCAGAGGTCGGGCGGATCAGGCCGGTCAGCATCTTGATCGTCGTCGTCTTGCCCGCGCCGTTCGGGCCGATCAATCCAAAGATCTCCCCACGCTCCACGGAAAAGCTCACGCCCCGGACCGCGTCGACGCGCTTGCGCCGAAAACCGGCATAAAACGTCTTGCAGAGGTCTTTCAGCTCTATAATTTTGTCTGTCATTGCAACGAACTGCGAAAAAGCACGAAAAATTCGCGGCGTATCCCGACGGGATAGCCGCGAAGGCCGCGCGTACCGCCCCTTATCGGGCGGAAGCGCGGCCGTCAAAGTTTAAAACTCACATAAATACGCGTCTGCCCCTGCTCCCCATCCGAGATTTCCATCACGCCTTCGAACTGGCGCAATATCGGCAGGATATAGGCCAGAGCGTTCACCGGCGGATAGCTCTGCGCAAGCTGACGAGAACTGACGAGAAGATCGAACAGATTCTCGTCCGATGCGGGCATCAGGTTGACTGAATTCAAGCGAGACACGATTTCAGAAACCGTCAGGAGCCTGCCGTTGTGAAATATCGAGGCAGTAAACTCGTTCGTGAACGGATGAAGCACCACGTCAATACGGCTGCTGCTGTCTGTCGAATCAAAGGCGTTGTCGATAATCATATCGACGAGCTTGTCGATGATTGTCGAAAATGCCATGCCGATGACCGGGCGCACAGAATCCGTCGGAAGGTCCGATTCATGCGGATAGCCGCTCGTGTCGATGCCGATAAAGATATTCTTTTTGAGATACCGGCAGCGGTTCTGCGCGTTCTGAGAAATCATGTGGAGCGCGTGTGGCAGATAGCCCACGATCTGGTGCATCTCGCGGTGGAGCGCGGAGACTCGCTCCCAGGCAACAGGCTCATCCTGAGCGCGGCAGGCAAGCGAATCGTAGATCACGTTGAGCGATTCGAGCATATCCTGGAAAAACGTCATCGGGATGGGCACGCTCGTCTTGACGAACTCAAGCTCCGCCTCCTTGGGCTGAACCCACTCCGGACACACGTTATTCGCGACATTGATCATCTGATACAGGAGATCTTCAACGAGCGTGCGGCTCACATCCTCACAAAATGCGAGATGATGAAGCTCGTAGATCATCGCAAGCGCAGGCGGGAAATCCGTCGTCATGCCGAGCATGGACATGCGGTGCTCGATGCGTGAAATCTCTGCGCCGAGCATGCGCGGATCATGTGAATCGCGCGACGAAAGCAGCTGATTGAGCGCGGAAATCGTCTTGCCGAAGAAGAGCCGTATCTGATTGGAACTCGGCATCACCGTCAGCTTCGGGCAAGTATCCTCGACCATGCGGACGATCCGGCCGCACTGGCGCGCGAGCGTCCGATTCTCGGTATTGATGAAGTCCTGCGCAGGAATATCGTCGAGATGCTCGATAATCATGCGGCGCGCCTCATTGAGCTGGCAAATCGTCGAGAGGTGCAGCAAGCTGCGAAGAAGGCCGCAGTAATATTCCCTTGAGGTCGATGTCGATGTGTTGACCCACACGAGCTGAAGTTCCGCGAGGATATCGTTGAGACGCTTGACGATGAACCAGGTCACGCCGTCTCGCGGCTGGCCTGGCGTCTGATAGAGCGACAGGAGCACGACATAAAATATCTGGTTGGATGTGACCGCTGTCGTGTTCTGGTCGTACTCGAGATGGCGGAGCAGACGCGCGCAGATGCTCTCCAAAAAGTTCAGGCAGAAATTGAGCGCGTCCACGACGGTCTCCGCGACTGCCGGACTGTCTTCCCCGCGCGGAATGCGCTCAAGAAGCGAAAGGATGATCTCGCAGATCCGCGAAATCGAATGGCAATGGATCTGCCGCGCGTCAATCAGAAGCTCCTGGATACGGGCAGACGAAATCTGCGCCGGCGTTTCCATCTGTTTTCTCAGGTCTTCCGCCAAGAACCTGGCCTGATTGACGATGGCGTATGCCGACTGCGGGCGAGCGTCAGGCTTGCGCGCAAAAAGCACCCTGAGGCGTTCATGGTTGAGCTGTTCGATGTCAGCTTCTTCGATGTCTTCCGTGGGAAATGCGCGAAGCTCCTCAAAGAGCGAGATCAGCGCTTCCGCACACGACTCAGGGTAGGCAGGCCAGCAGCGCTCGAGATGCCCGAGCGTATCCTTGAGCCACGGAATGCTGTACTTGCCCGCCAGTTCAAGCACAGTGCTCAGGCGCTTTAAAAGCAATGAAATATGCGCATGCTCGAGGTCGAGAAACGGCACCGCCTCCTTGATGAAAGATTTCCAACGGTTGCAGAACGGCTCTGACGCTTTCTGCGTCTCGGGGACATAAAATTTCATGATCAGCGCGCGCAGATGCTTGATCTTCTTCTCCGAGATGCATTTGGAGAAATGCAGTTCGATCCGGTTGCACACTTCTTCATAGATGCGGAAGAATTCCGCGCCCGGCGCCGCATCCGGCATACGGCAGTCGCGAAGCATCACATACAGCCGGCTGAACAGCACCTCGAGCTCCTCAAGCCGATATTCCTTGGCAATCTGCGAGGCATTGTTCAGGCTTTTCTGGGCATCCGAAAATCCGCTCGCGTAGCCATAGAACATGCTCGATTCGATGTAGTGCAATGATTCGGTCACGAGCGCTTCGAGCGTGCGCGCAAGCTTGTTCACCGTGCGCGTCGTAAGCTCCTGCGGGTTGATATTGTCCGTCACAGGCAGCGGCGCATCCGCCGAGGGATGCCCGAGCGTCATATCGAGCGCCGTATAGAGACGCTCAAGACTGTCCGTAAACCGTGAAGTGTCAAACCCCACCGCACGCTTGGACAGATAGGTCAGCAGAAAGAGCAGGCAGTTGAGGAACTCGTTGCTCTTTTCATTAAACCTGCGCATCTTCATCGGATCGAAACGCCGTTCAGAAGGCTCCCCGATTGCCGTTTCCGTAAATGAAACAGGAAGAAGATTGCCGATATATGCAATCAGAGGAAGCTGCTCCCCAAGTCCGGCAAACGCGAGGATATTCGAAAGGCGATTGAGCTGTTTTGTCAGATCGCATGCCTCGTTGCACTGTTTCTGAACGAGCAGGAGCTCGAGATCATCAAACAGGCGCATGGCAATCAGAGAAACGAACTGCCAGAGCTGCGGATCCTTGAGCGGGTCTTCATCGGCATGTGATTCCTTGACCGTTTTGGTCATACGGGCTTCCACGCTTTTCTGAAGTGCAGAAATACTCAGCGTCTTCGTCACGACTGAACGCCCGGTCGCAACGCTTTTCTCGGGCAGTGATTCGGCAAGATCATCCATATCGATGTCAAAACCGAGCCCCTCAGAAACATCCACTGCATCCGTCATGTCGCTCAGCTCGACAGATTCGGACACTTCCATGGCCTCGATCTCGGAAAAGACATCGGGCACATCAAATTCGGAATCAGATTCCGCTGTTTTGGACGACGCCGCGCCGGAAGCCGATGCATCATTGTCAAACTCCAGCGCATCCGCAAGCTCCCCGAGCCACTCGTCGCCAAAATCATAACCTGTCTTTACAGGCTTTGCTTCATCCATTTCATTCGACATATTCTAAACCTCGCGTGTGCCCATACTTGAGCATAGACCATTCCCTATTATGCCATATCTGCGGCGTTTGAACAATACCCGCACGAAACACAGCAACGCACGAACGCACATTCAACGCGACGCATCTCAAGCGCTCCCCCAGTATTGCCGAAGCCTGGACGAAGCAAGTCATAGCCAAAACGCAGTAACTATTCAGCCGAATGCTATTCTGAAGCATGATGGGCATTGCGTGACAGGCAGCAGGCAGAAGCTGGTAGGCAATAGTAAGTTTTCGCGAAGTTTTGGTGCCGAAGAAATTATGAGATGGGCTTTCCCTGAGATGGAATTGTCGAAGATTTGGAGGCCGGCTGAATAGTTACGCCAAAACGCACTCAAGAAAGGGGCTGCACTATACACATATATCATTATATCATTAATATATATAATAACTGAGCAGACAGCCTCACGCGGTGAACCCACGAAACGCTCACGGCAGACATGTACGCGCTGCGCCCTGCCAGATCGAAATCAACTGCGCATCTCAGACACCTCTCATGCGCCGCACACGATATGACACCCATGACATGTCATGCAGTCCGTTCAAACAGACTTCCGACATTTTTGTCGCATGTCGTTTTTTTTTGCCCTTCCGCCCTTGACTTCTAAAATTTTCGCGCATTCCAACGAATTTTTGCTTTTTTTCTGTCAAGGCGTTGACTTTTTATTTTCAGCCATTATGACAAAAAGGTCATAATCTCATATCATAGAAACCCTAAGGCTGTTTTAAAAATTTCCGATCAACACCAAAGAGTTATAAGATTTTTAGCAAGTTGGTTCTGAAGTTGCTCTAACGCCTGCTGCGCGACACAACGCGCGGGGTAAAACATTCGGGGAGCAAAAGAGGAATCACTATGATACAGACAAATAAAGCTTTTTCATCTACGGAATCCTGGGAAGACGAAGCCATCGCCATCGCAGAACGTGCCTCTAAAGATCTTGCAAACGGTATCGATTCCCTTCAGTTCTATCAGAAACGCATCAACAGCATCCCCCTTCTCTCCAGGGAAGAAGAAGAGTACTGGGGCCAGGAAATGGATGATGCCCGCGAAGCCATGATGATGACCGTTTTCAACACGAAACCCGGCATCAAAATGATTATCGAGCAAGTTTCCGCTTTCTGCCGCGGAGAGCTCAAACTGAAAGACCTCATCGGACACAAGCAGATGGAAGAAGATGAACGCGAAGAGTCGAGCGAGCTTCTGACAAAGGGCTTCGAAAAGCTCTCCACGCTTCTGGCAAATGCAGACTTCTCTGACAGCGCCCAGAAAAAAGAGATCATCGACACGATGACCGCGCTCGATCTCGGCATGGATTACATCCTCAGCGTCGTGCACAAGCTCCAGACGCTTGCAGCACCCCTGCTCAAAACGCGCCGCGCCTGGGAACTGCTCTGCGACATGATCGGCACGTCCTCGGAAAAGCTGATCGAGAACATCAACAAGTTCAACAACCATCAGAAATGCAAATTCATCGTCTGCCGCGAACAGTGCAACAGCTATGAATCCAAGCTCAACGACTATCGCATCGAGCAGGCCTCTCTCCGCGAAGCCGTCGGCGATGATATCGAAGGCTTTGAACGCGCCATGGCCGAGATCGAGCAGCTCAACGCTCGATATGAAAAAGCCAGATCTGTCATGATCACCGCCAATCTCCGCCTCGTCGTCCTCATCTCCAGGCGCTATGCGCGCAAGAATATGCAGCTCCTCGACCTCATCCAGGAAGGCAACATCGGACTCATGAGAGCCGTGGAAAAATTCGACTACAGAAGAGGTCATAAATTCTCCACCTATGCCACTTGGTGGATCAAACAGAGCATCACGCGCGCTTATGCCGATCAATCCAGGACAGTGCGCGTCCCCATCCATCTCATCGAAGTCATCAACCGCATCATCCGAACCTCAAGAGCGCTCGAGCAGAAGCTCGGACATGCGCCTTCATCTGCTGAAATCGGCGATGAGCTTGGTCTCGAAGACACCTATGTCGAGAAAATGCTCAACATCTCCCGGACGACAGTTTCCCTCGACTCCCCCATCGGCGATGATGAAGACTGCTCGCTTGCGGATTTCATCGAAGACACCACAGCCCCCAGCCAGCTCGACCACCTCAATACCGAAGCGCTCAGCGGCGAAATCGCCCGCGTGCTCGACACGCTGACAGAGCGCGAAGCACGCATCCTCAAGCTCCGCTTCGGCATCGGTGAAGATACGACCTACACGCTCGAAGAAGTCGGCCGCGAATTCAACCTCACCAGGGAACGCATCCGCCAGATCGAAGCGCGCGCCATTGAAAAGCTCTATGCTCCCGCACAGAACTGCGACCTCGCGCTGTACGTCTGAGCCTGACATAGATTTCACCATAAAAAAGCCGCCTGTTGGGCGGCTTTTTTATTCTCTGGGATGTTGCAGTTTGTATTCGCCGAGGGGGTAGCGGCGTATTTCGCTTCTGCGAAATAGCCGCGCAGGGGGAGGCTTCCCCCTCCACAAAATCAATCAAAGCGCGACAACAAAGCCTTTCAGGCCTGTCTTTTTCTGAATCGCCGCCTGCATGATTTCGGCCTGCTCTCGCTTGGCACCGCCATCCACGCGCACGCGATACCAGCCGTTCGCATCGCTGATCACAACGGCGTGATAGCCCTGCGCATTGAGCTCGCGCACGAGGGTCTGCGCATCCGTCGCCGAACGCGAAGAAGACACCTGTATCGCAAACTTGCCCGTCAGCTTGTTCAGACTGTGCCGCATCTTGGCTTTCAGCGCCGGATTTTCCTCCATCTCAAAATCCGGAAGCGGACGATCGGGAACTGGCTGCTCGAGGAGCGTGAAAAAATCATAGTGATACGGTTCATCGATCTGCGACTGCAAAGAAACATGCCGGTTATTATTCTGAAGCTCCTGAGCAATGCTCAGATCGAGGATATCCGGTTCAGACAGATGCCCTTTGCTCCAAAAATGCACCCCCAGGAAAGAGGCAATGCCTAAAATCACGACTGCCAGCACGATCAACGGCAGACGCCACGCTCGAATTTTTTCAAACTTCATGTATCCCGCACCTCCGAATGCCTAATCCATTCAAACTGCGCGGAAATTATCCGATAGCGCGGCTCCGGGCAAATTTGAGGGGTTAAGATTCAGCGCGTGCCGATGAGCGATTCCACCGTCTGCCAAATTATCCTTCCCGTATGCGCTTCCTGAATATCGAGGCTGGCATAACCGCCCATCATGCGCCAGGAATCGCTGTGTTCGACCAGGTGCCACTCGTCAAAAGCTGTCGAGATAAGCGCCAATTGCTGCGTATTCTGATGCCGGAAAGCGAACACATACCCCTCCGACATGGCCACCAGGCTGCCGATCGTACGGTGATCAAGCCCGCTCAAGATGAGCGATTTTCGTTCAAGTGACTTGAGATCGGCCTTGAACGGCACGCGATCGATATGAATCAGCGCATCATCCCCCTGCCAGGCGACCGCAAATGCATCCAGGCCAGCCGCAACCGAAGGACGTGCCGCAGTCGCAAGCCCAAGTTCGATGCTGTCCCCGGGCGCGCTCAGGAAAACTGCCTTCTCGTACCCCGCTTCATTCCAGACTGCAAGCGCGCGATTACCTGAAACGCCGATATCGAACGATCTGACTGGATGTTTTGCCTGAATCGTCGCAACACCGCTCAGTTTGCCAGTCTCCAGGTCAAACGCATCACACTTGATGCCAGGCCTGCCTGTTGAGGGCTCAAAACTTGCGCAGACAAGAACCTGGCCGTCCCCCCACGGCCTGAGCACGGCCTGAGTAATATGAAGTTCAGCAGACGAGAGCGAGACCTCGCGAAGAATCGAAGCATTTTCGTCCACTACGACAAGCCTGGCTTCCGCCGTATCGCCGACATAACGCCCTTCATTAAGCGCAAACACGAATCTGCTGCCGACAGCAGCCACATCATCGACGCGGCTTCCAGACTGCGTGTCAGACTCATAGAGCACCACAGACTTCGTCTGATTGGGATTCATGCGCTCCGAAATGACCGCAAATCCGCGAAAACACACAGGAAGCTCGGTCTTTGGACACAGTGACACATCTCGCGTATCGCTCTGCATCCCCAAAGCAATAAACTGCTCGCTGGCAGCAGAGGCAAAAATCTGCGTCGGAAATGCGCTCTGCAGCCGGATGAGAATAGGACCCGCCTCTCCTGGAGGCGCGGGCAACTTGGCCGGAACGGTCTCCCCTGCGGCCGCTTCGGACTCGACAAGCGCTTCCGAAGCAGGCGCTTCTACGGGTGTTTTGCTGTCGCATGCACAAGCACAACTGCATACACACAAGCACAACAAGCGAGCACCCAAATCAGCCATCGTGAGTTTCATCGCAATGTCTACTTATGACGGAGCTGGGACGAAAACCAGCCGCCAGTCATCGCATCGAGCGATGCTGTCAGTTCCTGAATCTTGAGATCAGCTTCGAGCTTTTCGGCGACATTCGTCGGCGGATTCAGCTCAAGCTCGATCTGCGCGCGCCGGCGAGCAAAATAGGCTTTCGACACATCCTTGAGAAGCTTGTCGCGCGTCTTCACGGCCTGATTCATCACGGAAACAACGCCGCGCTGATCGCTGTTGAAGATGACCTTGCTCAGGTCCCATTGCGCATGCACCTTGTGCTGGATATACTTCTGATTTTCATCGTAATCCGTGAACTTCGTTGATTTCAGCGTATTATCGTCTGCCGCGCCATCCCAGGTATAGACATACTGCGGACGATCCGTGTCGCGGTCGCGATACTGAAGCTCATAATAGATATTTTTGGGGAGAGCATTGGCTGCACCGGCACGTCTGTACATGCTCTCAAGGCGGTCGGAATCAATGCCTGCATACGCGGCGGCGGCACTCATGGTCGCCTCAATCGAAGGCTCGTGACTGAACTTTGCAAGAACATCCTGCGCATTCTGAGCAAAACCGCACACTGGCGCCAACAGCATGGCGCAAGCAAAGCAAATACTGACGATACGTTTCATCGATACTCTCCCTTATATGAGGTCAAACCTGAGAAAACCTTTAAATCTTGTTGTCATGCTGACGAACTGCGGGAATATAATATCCGCCCGTCATATAATGAAGCCGCGCTTCCACCTCGGAAAGACCGAGATATGTCTTCACCGCTTTCTTTAAAGAGCTCTTTGACCTGCCGCTCTTACGCGGCATGTCGATGATCACAGCGACCTGAAGCGCGCGACGCTTCTTGAGATCCGCCATCACCTGCTTGATAATACGCGCGCGGTCGCTGCGCAGACGCATCATGATGCGGTCGGACGCAATCTCATCCTTGAGACCCTTTTCGATATTCAGGCTCCAGCGCGCCATGATCTGCCACTGATTGCGCGCTTCAAACTTATAATTATAATCCTCGGCAAGCTTATAGTTCAAACTGGCAAGATCGGCCGACGGATCGCCTGTGAGCGTATATGTCAGTTTGGGATTGGATGTCGGCGTCTGACGGAAAATATAATCGAACGTCACCTGCGGAAGCAGCCATGACAAACGGCTGCGAAGCCCCCACCGCTTCTCAAGCATATCCCCGAGGTAATGCGCCTCAAGCGCCTCATGAATCACCTCGTCATCCGTCGGCTCGCTGCGCCACACATCGAGCAGCGTCTTATACTCTCCTGTCACCTCGATCAGCTGCGCGTCCTGCGCCATCCAGACACCCGACGGAGACGCCATCAGCGCAAGCGAAACGCCATCACGCATATACGCCAGAGCGCCAAGCTCCCCAGCCATCAGCGACTTGTTCTGGCTCAACCAGCCGTTGGGCGTATATTCAAAAATACGGCTTGCTGTGCGGACAAGAAACGTATCCAGATTTGAATCTTTCGCAATCACCTGCTCGATCTGCTCATCGGGGAATGGCCCCTGCTGCACTTCAAGCCATCGCTTACCGTCCTGCGTCATGTACAGCGCCGAATCCGTCAGCGCAAGCATGCGATCGCCGGCACCAGACACAACAGATGTCACAAATTCCGTCGGATGACCGAGCAGCTCGACCTTCTGCCATGTCAGGCCAAGATCCAATGACTGATAGATGCCGTCAGTCGAAAGCACCACCATCTTGGAATGGCCGGCTGCTTCCGAAATGTGGCTCTCAAACACCGCGCCATTGAATACATCCGTCAGCTGCACCCAGTCCGCGCCCGCATTGCGCGTCATCATCAGACCATTCGCCAGGCCGACCAGCACGATGCTCCCGTCCTGCGAAATATCGAACGAAAGAATCGCGTCATCCGCATCCACCTGCATGAATACCTGCCATGTCTCCCCGCGATCTGTCGTCATATAGATCGTCTTCGAGGTCACGGCATAAACAGCCGTGCTCGTGCGCGAAAATGACTGCACCGACGGCGACTGCGACGCATATTCCACCGCTGTGTCCGCATCCGCACCCGAATGAAGATACTTGATATAGCGGCTCGGAAATGAATCAAACACGGTCGTACCAACGCCCGCAAGCGCAACATCCACAAGGACCTGGGACAAATCCGAGTCCATCTCAAGCGGAAGGTCTTTCAGCACTTCGATGTCAGAAACATCTTTCGCGCTCAAAAGCTCCTCTTCCGTCATCTCTTCTATCAGGTCATTCGCATAATCCGTCCCGAACTGATCCTCAAGCTCATGGCGAAGATATTCGCGCATGCTCTCGACGCGCTGATCACCGCCCACGCCCGCAAACGAAATGCCGTTCCCGGCCCCCTCCGCTTCGTCCTCATCCTCTGACGGCACATCAAACTGGACCTTGCTCACCCAGTTCGCCCCTGAATCAAAACTCACCGCGATATAGCCCGGCCCACCGACATAAATCGTCGACGGCACCGCCAGATCGGAAGTCACTGCCGTCGCACCTGATGACAATGCAGGGTCGGCCAAAAGCCCCCAAAACCATCCCCCCATCTCCGCTGTGCGCGACGATGAATGCACAAGACCCGAATTCATCGCGCCAGCAGGCTCTGCCGGACGTACCGCTTGACCATCACTTCCGCCTGCGACTTCCTGAGCATTCACAGACGATGTTGCCATCAACATGCCCAAAGCACAGACCAGAAAAATGGATGTCTTGAGTTTCTTCATGGAATAGTCCCTAATTGATCAGACAACAACTCTCCAACCACATAAATTATCAGCAATAACTTTCATTCACAAGCCGTTTTATTCATATTTGAGGATACGCGGCTATGCTGCGCATACGCCGCGCCTGACACGTTTGAGCGCGGCTATGCTGCGCATACGCCGCGCAGGAGACGTTCGACGAACGTCTCCATATCGGGCGCGGCTATCGGCAAGGCCGATACGCCGCGCTATTTCAGGACTGCATCCAGAAACGAATACATATCCGCGAACTGCGCGATACGCTGGCTGGTCAGATCGGCACCGCCATGCCCCGAGTTCTTCTCAATCCGCAAGAGCACCGGCGCTGCCGCGTCCGTCGTGTGATCCTGAATCGCCGCTGTCATCTTGCGCGCATGCATCGGGTCCACGCGGTCATCGCTGTCCGCACCCAAAAACAGAACAGCCGGATATTTCACATCTCGAACATTCGCATACGGCGAATACGCGCGGATATTCCGGTATTCCGCCTCGCTCGCTTCGGCATTGCCATATTCACCGATCCACGTGCGGCCCGAGCCGAATTTCTGATAACGGATCATGTCGAGCAGAGGCACAGCGCAAAGAATCGCGCCATACAAATCCGGGCGCTGCGTCAGCGCCGCGCCTGTCAGCAACCCGCCGTTCGAACCGCCATAAGCCGCCACAGATTCCTTGCGCGTATAGCCATTCGCAATCAAGTCCTCCGCTACCGCATAGTAATCGTCAAACACATTCTGCTTGTTCATCCCCATGCCGGCCTGATGCCATGTCTCCCCATACTCAGAGCCACCGCGAAGCACCGAATACACATAAATACCGCCGTTCTCCACCCACGCATATACCGCCGGATTGAACGAGGGCGTGATCGCCACATTGAACCCGCCATAACCATAAATCATCGTCCGCGCCGTGCCGTCGAGCTTCGCATCCTTTCGGCGAAGCACAAAATACGGCACTTTCGTCCCGTCTTTCGACACCGCAAAGCGCTGCTCGCTCACGACCTCATCGATCTTCGCTGGCGTCTCGATCTCCGCCCACACGCTCAGATCCAGGCTGGCGGCATCCACGCGATACACATTTGCCGGAATGCGATACGAGGTGAACTTGAAATAAAGCGCCTCCGCCCTGCCGCTGCCCGAAAGCGAAATAATCGATCCCTTGTCCGGAAGCTCAACCGTCTTCAGATGCTTCCCGGACAAATCATACACCTCGAGCTGGTTGACCACATCCTTGAGCGTCATCACGAACAGCCTGCCACCGATCACCGTAAAATTCTGAATCACGCGATCCCCGAACTCGGGCACAATCTCCTGCCAGTTGGCCGCATCCAGACGCCCGGCATATTCGGATGCGACTTCCGGCCACGGCACAGCCGCATTCGCCTTGAGCTTCTCGCTACCCAGGTCGACCTTGACGATACGGTAACGCGACGCGCCATCATTCGTCATCAGATACAGCACGTCATCGACGATCATCGGCTCATACGTCGTCGAAGGCTTTGCGGGCAGCTCCAGCCAGGCCGCATCCGCAGACGCGCGATGCATCACCTTCAGGGAATTGCCGTTCCAGCCATCCTGAATGCTATAGATCAGCCAATTCCCGTCCGTCGAAAGCATCGGATAATGGAACTTCGTCGCATCTTTCAGCGGCCCGACGATGACCTGATCTTCGGCTTCGGCAGTCCCCATGCGGTGAAAGCGCACATCCGTCATCCCAGGGCGTTCATCCACGGGTATCGACGCATCTGTCGGGAAGCGCGTATAATAAAAGCCGCTCCCGTCCTCCAGCCAGGCCGGATCCGCATAGCGGCCGCTCTCAATGGTATCGGGCAAATCCTTGCCCGTCGCCACATCCATGACATGGACAACAGCCTGATCTGCGTTGTTCGCTTTCAGCGTATAAGCCATCAGGCGGCCATCTTTCGACGGATAGATATCGCCCACAGAAACCGAGCCGTCCGGGGAAAGCCGGTTCGGGTCGAGCAGCAGGCGCTTTTCCCCTTCGGGCTGCGAAAGATCGCGCACATACAGCAGGCTCTTCTCATCGCGCGCGCCGCGCTCAAAATAGAACGCCATCCTGCCGCGCACGATCGGCGTCGACACGGACGGCACATACAGCAGCTCCGACAACCGCGCCTCATAGCCGCCGCGCGCCGGCAACTGCGACAGATAAGCGCGCGCACGCGCATCCTGCCCTTTCATCCAGGCCTGAACATCGGCATCCGATGCATCTTCCAGCCAGCGGTACGGATCTGGGACTTTCTCCCCCCAAAGCTCATCATACGCATCCCCCGCGCGATTGTCCGGATGCGCAGCAAGCGCAATCTCCGGCTGCGCTTTCACCGCTTCGGCGGCACTTTCAACAGGCGCCGACGGAGCCCCGGCGCAGGACATAGCGAGCAATGACACGGCAAGCATAGCGATCTTCTTCATATCCATCATCACAGAATGGCGCCCCACGGCGCACTGACATCACGAACGCTCCGCAGACGGACTGCGGGCAAAGACGCTTTCTATAGTGTCCCGCGCGGTCTTGTCGAGCCGCAAAATGAAAAGCGCGCCGTATCCGCCACAAGCAGATAGGCGCGCCAAGCGGCGCGTATCGGGCATCGCCCGAAAGCGCCGCAACGATCCATGCAAGACCGCATCAATCCGGCGCCGTCACGCGGCACACCTCCGCGATGCTCGTCACGCCTTCGAGCGCCTTGTTCAGGCCGGCCATGCGCAGCGTCTGCATGCCGAGGCGGATCGCCTCCGCCTTCAGTTCCGCTGTCGAATACCCCTGCAGCACTGCCGAACGAAGCTCCTCCCCAAACACCATGACCTCATAGAGCGCGACACGGCCCTTGAAACCGTTGTTGCATTTGTCGCATCCGGGCCCCGGCTCGTAAATCTCCGCGCCTGCGATGCGATCCTCCGGCACCTGCGCCTCGCGGAGCGCCTGCGGATCGATGTTCGCGCGCTTCTTGCACACCGGGCAGAGCTTGCGCGCAAGACGCTGCGCCAGAATAAGATTCACAGAGCTGCACACAAGGAACGGCTCGATGCCCATGTTCAGAAGGCGGCTCACGGTCGACGGCGCATCGTTCGTATGGAGCGTGCTCAACACCATGTGGCCCGTCAATGCCGACTTGACCGCGATTTCTGCCGTTTCAAAGTCTCGGATCTCCCCGACCATGATGATGTCAGGGTCCTGGCGCAGAAAGCTTCGAAGCGCCGCCGCAAAGTTCAGACCGATCGCGTCATGCATCTGAACCTGGTTGATGCCCATCAGGTTGAATTCAACGGGGTCTTCCGCCGTCGAGATGTTCTCGGTCGGCTGATTGAGCTCGCTCAATGCCGAATAAAGCGTCGTCGTCTTGCCGGATCCCGTCGGGCCCGTCACAAGCACCATGCCATACGGCCTGTGAATCGCTTCCTTGAAATCCTTCAGCGCCGCAGGCTCAAAACCAAGCTTCGTCATGTCGAGCTGAAGGTTCGACTTGTCGAGCAGTCGCATGACGACCTTTTCGCCAAAGAGCGTCGGCAGAATCGACACACGGAAGTCCATCTCGCGACCGCCGCCGAGCTTCAGCTTGATACGGCCGTCCTGCGGAAGACGACGCTCAGCAATATCAAGGCTAGACATGATCTTGATACGGCTCACAATCGCGTTGCGCAGCTTCAAAGGCGGCTTCATCACTTCTTTCAGAACGCCGTCCACGCGGAAACGGATGCGCATCGACTTCTCATAAGGCTCCATGTGGATATCCGACGCCTTCAGGCGAATCGCGTCTACAAGAATCGCGTTCACGAGCCTCACGACCGGCGCCTCGTCCGCCTGCTTCTGCAGATCGACCGCATTGACGTTCTCCTCTTCCTCCCCATACTCGATGTCCTCGAGGTTGAAATCCTCAATCCCCATGCCCTCGAGCGAGTCATCGGACCCCGCAGCCGCGTTCGCATCCGCCCGCTTCTGCTCTCCATAATATCGATCAATCGCATCCATGATCGCCTGTTCACCGGCAACCACGACCTCGATATTATAACCCGTCATGAACTTCAGATCGTCGATCGCGAACATGTCGGTCGGATCGCCCATCGCCACGACAAGCGTCTGCCCCACACGGTTGATCGGCAAACATGTGTGCTTCACAGCCTTGTCACGCGGAATCAGCTTGATCACATCCGGGCTGATGCTCTCGATCTCCTCAAGGCGGACTGACGGCACGCCAAACTGACGGCTCAAAAAGTTCGTCATGTCCTGTTCGCGCACAAAACCAAGCTTCGTCAGCTGTCCCGAAAGCCGGCCGCCACTCTTGCGCTGCTCATTGCGGGCCGCTTCAAGCTGAGCGCCAGTCACAATCTGGCTGCGGAGCAACAATTCACCAAGTCTCTGCTCTTTAAATGACATCGATCCCTATCCTCACAGGCGGCACTCGCCTCTTTCAATGCACAGGTGGCTCTCCCCATGACTTTTTTTTTAAAACGCCTATCGGCTTATGGCCGATACGGCGTGACGGCCGGCCGCTATTGCTCGCGCAATACGCCGCCGGCACGCTTCTCTCGATACACGCGACACGCGGCCTACATGTCGAATTTACCAAAACGCGTCAGGGCTTCAAGACACGCATAACGCTCGCGCAGCTTCGCGATGTTCGCCGCCTTCAGGCCATCCAGACTGTAGCCCTCGATCGTAAAGCTCGCAAGCGCCGTCCCGACGACCATGCCCTCGCGCAACGTCGCGTCATCCACTCTCCCATGACGCGCAAGCGTACCCATCAGGCCGCCCGCAAACGTATCACCGCAACCCGTCGGATCCACGATATTCTGCGTCGGATACGCCGGACACGCAAAAATCTCACGCTCATGGAGCATGAACGCGCCATACGCTCCGCGCTTGATCACCACGGTCTGCGGTCCCATCGCCTGAATCGCTTTCGCAGAGTCCACAATCGTCTTTGCCCCGCTCAAAAGCTGCGCTTCCGCCTCGTTCAACACCAGCAAGTCAATCTTTGAAAGCACCTTGCGAAGCGTCGCATTCTCTGTGTTAATCCACAGATTCATCGTGTCTGCCGCCACGAACTTCGCATGCGCCTGCTCCACCACCTTCAGCTGAAGCTGAGGAATGATGTTCGCCAAAAACAGAAAATCACATTCCTTCTGCGACTCATCTAACTGAGGCTCAAAATCCGCAAACACATTCAGATCCGTTCTCAGAGTCGTCGCCTCCCCAAGCTCCTCTCCATACGTGCCCTGCCACTGGAACGTCTTTCCATGCACAGTTTTCACATACGACAGATCTACGCCGCGTGCAGAAAGAAAATCTAACTGCGATCGGTCAAAATCTTCTCCCAATACAGCAATGATCTGCGGTCGGCACAGCAAACCGGCTGATGCCGAAAAATACGTCGCCGATCCACCAAGTCCCTTGTGATCCACTGCAGACGGTGTCGATACCGTATCCAGAGCAATCGATCCTACCACTACTAGCGTTGACGCGGTGTCATGTGTCTTCACACCACTCTCTGCCTCAGACATATACGTCGTTCCTTACTTCCACCGGTTTGAGATAGCGCCTGCCAGACCGACACTCCCCGCTCCCGCCGGTCCGAAATACACTTCAAAAGGCAGGCTCAAATAACACATTTGCCGCTTCACACGCAATCACGATTCACAAACTTCGGGCTTACCACGGGCTGTATGCTCTGCACCCTTTCAAAGTGCAGAATTCAAATTCACGCCGATGGAACTTAGCCAAAAAATAAGCATCCTCTCCCAAATCTGCGATACAATACCCACAGGGCAACGACTTGCCCCCAACTTCACCCAAAAACAAAAACCACAAACACCCAAACAAAATCACAGCCAAAAACCACAAACACTCAAAAACAACCCCCACAAACACCCAAACAAAATCACAGCCAAAAACCAAAAATCACAGCCACAAACAAACCAACAACAAACCAAAACTCCCCACCAAAATATTGCCTTTCTTTCGGAGGGGGGTGTGGGGGGAACCGCTTTCTTTGGTGCCCAAAGAAAGCGGTTACCCCCACATCCCCCTCCGAAAGAAAGGCAATATTTTGGTGGGGAGTTTTGGTTTG
>JAFUEE010000063.1 GCA_017464085.1 Pseudomonadota bacterium | reverse complement strand
CCTGCGGCTGCGCCCGTTCCGGCTCCCGCGCCTGCGGCTGCGCCAGCGCCCGTGGCTCCTTAAGTTTATCTTGCTTCATCATCAATTCCGGCCGTCAGCTTTGATGGGCCGGAATTTTTTTGCCCCCTTTCTTGCGTCAAAATCGACAGACTTCCCAATAAACACAATCTGTTCAATCTGTTTTGGCGGTTTTGCACAATACATGTTAAATATACAGACGGTTTTTCAGGACGACTTGTTCGGAGGTATCGATGTCTGTTCTCAAGCTCATAGCAATTGTGGGAATCCTGCTCGGAGGCGTGTCTTTTGTCCTCGGGCTGAAACAAAAATCTAAAAAAACGATCGGTCTGTTTGTCGCTCTGATCATAGCGTCAGCAGTGCTGTTCGTCGTTACTGGAATTGCCGAAGACAAGCTCATCAACAACCTAAAGCCGCAAGATGCCGTTGCAAAGACCGAGCAGCCTGCCGCCGATGCAAATGTAGCCGAAGCCGCACAGGACAATGATTTCACGGATGATTCCGAAGTCGCCGCCGCACCAGATGCAGCCGACGCTCAGCCAGAAGTCGCCGCCGCACCAGAAGCGCCAACTGACGCTCAGACAGAAGTCGCCGCCGCACCAGATACAGCCGACGCTCAGCCAGAAGTCGCCGCCGCACCAGAAGCGCCAACTGACACTCAGCCAGAAGTCGCCGCCGCACCAGAAGCGCCAGCCGACACTCAGCCAGAAGTCGCCGCCGCACCAGAAGCGCCGGCAGAACCAGGCAAGGCACCTGAATTCAAGAATGATGCGCTCGCGCCACTTGCGCATGCCGGCTCGAATGTCAAAGATGCCAAGCTCAACGAAGTCATCACGTTCACCTCAAAAGCTTCTAAAAAGAATCCCAAGGGCGGCGCGATTGCTGGCGCATCCTGGGACTTCGGGGACGGCACCACAGCTGACACAGGCGAAGCCAAACATGCCTATGACAAACAGGGCACCTATTATGCCGTCCTGACAGTCAAAGATGATGCTGGCCGCACCGCAAAGGCTGTCCGCACCATCGAAGTCTATCGCCCAGAAAACAAGATCAAATTTACGACCAAATCGCTTGAGACTCTCAAGGGCACCACAACTACAGCGCCGACAATCAGTGACAAGTTCACCAAAACCTTTACCGGCTCTCAAATCACGCTCGAAGCCGAAGGCTATATGCTCGCAGCTGAACACTGCAAATGCGAGCTCGTTGTTAATCTCAAGGGACCGGGGTGCTCCGTCAAACGCGCAAAAGCCGTATCAGATGGCGGTGAAGGCAATCTCAGCGTCAAAGCACAGTGCAAAGGGGAACTCGGCGAATACACGTGGAGCGTCGAGCGAAAAGTTGAAAACAATTGCGCCTGCACGTTCCAGAACATCAAGCTCGAAGGCTTTGAATCCTGATCCGCCCCCCATCAAACTCAATCAAAAAAGCGCCTTTCGGCGCTTTTTTTGTGCCCAGACATGCAGGCAACGACAGTTTTGGTGCCCCCAAACGCTTCACCGCACTGCCCAAAATGCTCAAACACCACAGCGCCCCCACCAAAAAAACGCTTCACCGCACTGCCCAAAACGCTCAAACGCCACAGCGCCCCCACCAAAAAACGCTTCACAGCACTGCCCAAAACGCTCAAACACCACAGCGCCCCCACCAAAAAACGCTTCACAGCACTGCCCAAAACGCTCAAAAATACTGCCTTTCTTTCTGGAGGGGGTGTGGGGGAACCTACTTTCTTTTGGCACAAAAGAAAGAGGTTCCCCCACAAAAAAGAAAAATCCCCAAAACCTTACTCCAGCCCCAGCAATACGAGGAGCCAGCCAATGCCGATCCAGGCGCCGGCAGCAGAGCCAAATGTCGTCAGCACGCAGACAATCAGGACATGCGTGAACTTATTTTTGTAAAAATCCTTTACGGTGTGGACATTGGGCAGAGCCTCGCAGTCGGCAACCGTTGGCTTCCGCAGCCAGGCCTCGAGAAGCCCGAGCACGATACCTGCGCCGATTACTGGCGTAGTTGAAGTCAGCGGAGAAACAAAGATTGACGCGAGTATTGTCAGCGGATGTGCAAACGCGATAATGGCTGTGATCAGGCAAAACACCGAGTTTGGCAAGATCCAGGCCTTCAGCATGTCCTGAAGCGAATCGAACCCATGGCTGTAAAGACCATAAGCAATGCCGCCAAACAGGATAATCGGGATGAGCCATTTGACGAGTTTCCAAACAATGCTCGGCTTGGGGAGTTGGTCGAGCGCATCCGTATCGACTTCGTCATTAAAGTATTTGACGATGCCGGGCACGTGACCGGCGCCGACGACAGCGACGACATTCTTGCAATCTGAAGCATGTGCGCGCATTTTTGCCATCAGGTATCTGTCGCGTTCGTCAATGAGCGGCAAATGGAACTGCGGCTTTTGTTTAGCGAGTTCGAGGACCATGCTTGAGAGATTGGAATCCTGCTTGAGTTCCTCGATTGCCTTTGCCGTCTCCTCTTTCGACTCATCATCCCCAAAGAGTGATTCGAATATCTCCCCAAGCAGCTCGCATTTGTTCCAGAAGCTCTGGTTAGCCCACACGCGCTTGAGGGTGATGTTGATATTGCGATCGATGAGGCTGACGGGGATGTTTTTGGCCTTTGCATCTTCGGCTGCCCCGATGAGTTCCGCGCCAGGCTTGACGCCAAGCACTGCCCCGATGCGCCGCTGATAGGCAGAAATCATGAGATTCGCGAGGAGATAGAGGAATTTCCCTTTCTTGATGACCTGAAAGATGTCGAGCTTTTTCCAGCGATCCGTATCATAGAAGCTGTCATATCGTTCCTGATCGAGCTCGACGCAGACGACATCAGGCGTGACACGGTCTATGACCCTGCGCACTTCCTGGCGGCTCTGCTCGCTGACATGTGCTGTACCGATGATATGAAACTTGCAGCCATTGTGTTCGACGACGGTCACATGCGTCTCCGCGTCATCGAAATCTTTGGGCTCAGCATTTCCGCCAGTTTCTGCAGCATTTGAAGCAGCCTGTTCGACATTCTGATTGTCGGATGCGACATTTTCGACAGTTTCATCAGCCTTCTTGTCAGCATCTGGAGAGGCGACCTGATCGCTTTCGCTGTGAGTTTCCTCAATATTTTTGGGGGTATTTTCTGAAATATCAGATTCGTTCATAACAATCGTCCCGAGTCATGATTAGAATTCGCACAGGCACTTACACCGTGCACAAAATTGTGCGGTAGATATAAAGAAATTGGTGTCAGGTAAAGAAATTTAAGGCATAAAATGAATGCCGGCCGTATGCAGCGCATAGGCCGGCACGCGAAGCGTATCGGCGAGCGAAGCCCGGCGAAAGCGAAGCGTCACAAAAGCCTCTCAAAGCCTTCCGGAGTAGTTTATGACTAAGAGAATAGCCGTTGCCCTCATACTTTGCGGCCTTCTGTCTGCGTGTTCAGACGAACACCCGCGCATCGTACTCACCACTGAGACAACGACGCCACCCCCTAACGAGCCGTCAGAACCCAGCGAGCCGTCAGAACCGACAGGCCCGACTGAGCCACAGCCGACATGCCAGAATGCATGCAGCGGCGGCCCGAAATGCGCAGGACAAAACGCATTCCAGACATGCGTGGATGATAATGGCGACGGATGCACCGAATGGGTCACGACTGAATGCCCGGGAACGGACATCTGCCTGAACGGAGCGTGTGTTTCCGAAGTGCCGCCATGCGCGAACACATGCGAAAGCGATATGCCGGAGTGCGTGACGCAGACCACTTTCAAAGTCTGCAAAGACCAGGACGGCGACGGATGCACCGAATGGGTCACGACTGAATGCTCGGGAACGGACATCTGCCTGAACGGCACATGCGGTCCATTTATACCGCCATGCGCGGACACTTGCGAAGCGACAGGCGCGGAATGCGTCGACGGCAGCACGTTCAGGACATGCATGGACAAAGACGGTGACGGATGCCGTGAATGGGTGCCAGAACACTGCGCAACAGGCAAGATCTGCCAGAACGGCGCGTGCGTGGATGCACCGCCGCAGTGCTCGAACGCCTGCAGCGCGGGGCAGAAGCAGTGCAGCGGAAATGACGTTCAGACCTGCGGTGACTTTAACGGCGATGGATGCACCGAATGGGGCCAGAATTCGCGATGCGACTACAAATGCCAGAACGGCGCATGCGTGGCCGCGCCGCCGCAGTGCTCGAACGCCTGCACAGCCAACCAGAAGCGGTGCAACGGCAACGCGGTCCAGACCTGCAGTGACTTTAACGGCGACGGATGCACCGAATGGGGCGGAGACAGCAAGTGCAGCTATAAGTGCGAGAACAACAAGTGCATCGATGACCCGCTCGGCTGGGTCCCGCCCTGCACGACCTCGATCTGCCCGAAGCCGATCACCGATTTTTCCAAGCGCATCGAGGGCAACACGAAGAACAGCAAGAATGTCTTTAACGATTACCCCACTTGTCACACATTCAATACGACGAACGTACCGAACGAATCCGGTCCGGAAGATTACTATGTCGTGAACATCACGGAGCCCGGCACGCTGATTGTCGGCCTGAAATCGACCGGCGGTTCAGATGTCGATGTGCACCTGCTCACGTCGCTCAAGCCGAATGCGTGCATCGCGCGCGCAGACGAATCGATCGGCCAGCATGTCGACAAGGGCATCTATTATATTGTTGCCGACACGTACAATGGCAGCAGCAAAGCGGGCACCTACTGGATGAAAGTCACATTCATCCCGGACTCAGGCAAATGCGGCATGCAGACTGAAACGATGCCGCGAGTGGGCAGCTGCTCGACAATCCAGCTGCCGGTCACGGCCGGAACCGCACAGGAGGCGCATCTCGTGACCGATCACGACAGACAGATGTACGGCAACAGCTGGTGGCCGAGCTCCAAGACGAACAAAGTCGCCGAACACAAAGCCTATACCGACCAGCTGTTTGGCGCGGGCACGAGCTCTGGCGGCGAATGGTGCCCGGCAGAAGGCGGCAATATCGGGCAAGGCAGCGCAGGCAATTATGTCCCCGCAGATGCTGAAGCCTGGTATATCAACATGGATAACGTCCACATGAGTTCGCAAAATCGAAAAAGCTAAAAGTGCCATTGGAAATCCAGTATGATGAACTTGCATAAACTCTCATCTTACAGGAGGAACCAATGGCGAGAGGTATTGATAGAACAGAATTGCTTGAATT
>JAFUEE010000010.1 GCA_017464085.1 Pseudomonadota bacterium | reverse complement strand
GTTCCTCGGCGACCGTCTGCCTTACATTCAGAAAGTTCTGTTTGGCAATGACAAGGCCGAAGCCAAGAAAGCCCTCGATGCCATCTATGCTTTCTCCAAGGAAGACTTCAAACACAGCATGTCCGTCATGGACGGCTATGGCGTGACCATCCGTTTGCTCGACGCGCCTCTCCATGAGTTCTTCCCGCACAACAGCGGCCTGAAACAGGAAGAGAACCCGATGCTCGGCCACCGCTCGGTCCGTATGGCCATCACCAACCCCGAGATCCTCGAGATGCAGATCAAGGCCGTTTTGGACGCCGCCGCCGAACTTATTAAGGAAGGCAAACATCCGAAACCCGAAATCGAAATCCCGCTCGTGATCATCGCCCCCGAAGTCAAGGCCATTCTCGAAATCGCCGTCAAGGTTGCCGCCCAGGTCAAGAAAGAACAGGGCTTCGCAGTTCCTTACGCACTCGGCACGATGGTCGAGACCCCGGCAGCCGCCATCTCCGGCAGCGAAATCGTTCCCGCCCTTCGCGCCAAAGTCGCCGGCTATGACGATGACGTTCACCCCGTCTATGGCTTCGCTTCCTTCGGTACCAACGACCTCACCCAGACGACACTCGCCATTTCCCGCGACGACGCCGACCGCTTCCTGCCGCTCTACGTCGACAATGAATTCTTCGAGCGTCATCCGTTCATCTCCCCATCCCGCCCCCACATACAATCGTCAAGATGGTCCGCACGTTCGTCAATGACGCCCGCGCCTCCAAAGTATTCGATGTCCCGAAGTTCGAAATCTTCATCTGCGGCGAACACGGTGGCGATGTCTACACGATCGGCCGCCTGCACGAAATTGGCCTCACCGGCGTCTCCATGAGCCCCGGCAAGGTCTATCGTTCGATCATCAAGGCCGCTCAGTGCCAGGTCCAGAATCCGAGAAAATCGGTGAAGTAGGCCCCCTCTAACTCTCCCCCATTTGGGGAGACTTTTGGTCTTTAGCTCAAGCCCCTGTTTCTGGTATAAGAGATAGGGGCTTTTTTGTGCGCGGGCTATACGCGCACAAAAAACACGCAACACATCTGGACTAAACATTAATCCCCGCTACCAATGGCGAGTTTTAGGTACCAAACATGACCAGGAAACCCATCCCACCTATCCGAGGCAAAGATATTATCCTCTTAGCAATAAGTGCCGCCCCGCTCATCATCGTCGCCGGCCTCATGCTGCTCTTCTGTCCCGACAAGCTGAAGTAGGCGAGTCTGCGTGATTTAGGCCTTTAGGTTTAGCCCCTGTTTCTGGTATAGGAGACAGTTTTTTTTTGTGCGCGGGCTATCGGCTGCGCCGATACGCCCTGCGCGGCGGCCTATGCTGCGCATACGGCCTACAGGCCGCCTCGCTATGTGCAAGCACATACGCGACGGCGGGTATAAGCTGGGTGATAAAGGAGATGACGCGATGACAATTCCAAAATTTCCAGATTTCTTAGGTGTTGTGCTTCAATCATTGAAAGATGGAAAAGAGCATGCCATACAAAAAGGGAATAACAGCATAAAAGATTACGTTATTAAGGCATTTTCTTTAACAGATAGTGATTTAAAAGAATTAGTACCAAGCGGCCAACAGGCTATTTACTACAATCGCATATCTTGGTCTATTACATACTTGAGAAAAGCAGGGTTGATTGAAAATGTATCTCGTGGTGTGCTGAAAATAACAGATTTGGGCGTTTCTGAATTAAGAAATATTGATCAAATTAATATCGATTATCTCAGGAAATTTTCTAGTTTTCGAACATTCACAAATAGGGATGAGGCCATTGAGGGAAACTCCCAGATTGTTTCTGATAAGAATGAGGGCATGGATTCTCCAGAAATGAATCTTTCAAAAGCATACGAAAGCTTAAACCATGCCCTAATTTCTGACCTAAAAGAAGAAGTGATGCAGCTATCGCCAGATCAATTTGAGAGATTAGTTATCAAGTTATTGTTAAAAATGGGATATGGAAGCAGTGTTGACAATGCAGGAACTCAAACAAGATTAACGAATGATGGTGGCATCGACGGCATTATTAAAGAGGATCAACTTGGATTTAGTAATATATATATACAAGCCAAGCAATGGCAGGTTGATGCAAAAATTGGCAGACCAGAGATCCAGAAATTCTCAGGTGCTTTATTAGGTGAAAAAGCACAAAAAGGTTTGTTTATTACTACAGCTATGTTTACAAACGAAGCAAAAGAATACGCAAAGAATCTTCATCAGGCGACGATTGTACTTGTAGATGGTACACAAATGATGCAACTCATGATTAAGTATAATCTTGGAGTTTCTATCGTTAATACATACGATATTAAGCGAATTGATTCTGATTTCTTTTCTGAAGATATTTAAACACATTATCCGCATTCACATTTCTTGGGACATACATGGAAAACTATCAGCCACCATTCACAATGACAGAAGAAATTACCAATCTAATTGTTGAGATTGGAGAATATGTTGGCAGCATTAGTATTCTGAATTCTATGCATAAGAATCCTGTATTACGTCGCGAGAATAGAATCAAGACAATTTATTCATCACTTGCTATTGAACATAACTCTTTATCACTGGAACAAGTCACTGATGTTATTGATGGCAAACATGTATGGGGACCTCCACAGGAGATTCGAGAGGTCCAGAATGCCTATCAGGCTTATGAACAACTCTCTGATTTAGATCCATATAATATAAAGAATTTGTTGTATGCTCATAAACTGATGATGGATGGACTGGTCAAAGAAGCGGGGGCTTTCAGAAAAGGTAACGTCGGTGTTTATGCAGATGACAAGCTTGTGCATCCTGGGTCACCAGCAAAACTGGTTCCTGAATTGATGCATCAGCTTATGGATTGGTTGAAGAAATCAAAGTATCATCCACTGGTAAAAAGCTGTATATTTCATTATGAATTTGAGTTTATACATCCATTCGCAGATGGAAACGGACGTACTGGCCGTTTGTGGCAATCATTGATACTGAGACAATGGAAAGATATATTTGCATGGCTGCCTGTGGAAACGCTTGTCCATAGAAATCAGCAGGCATATTACGAAGCTCTCCATCAATCTAATTTAGTTGGTCATTCGACGCAATTTGTTACTTTTATGCTTACGATGATTCGTGACGCATTAATGGATTTGCATCGTGCTCAGATGCATGATGACAATTCTGATGTCGTAGTAAATGTCGCAATAAATGTCGTAACAAATGAAGATAAACTCCTGGCGCTTTTAAGACAAGATGGCACATTAACCGCTAAAGAAATGGCGGCTTCACTCAATATTACTTATCGACAGGTTCAGAGAATTATTGCGAAACTAAAGGATGACAATAAGTTAATACGACATGGAGCCAATAAGAATGGGTATTGGGAGGTGATTGGCAGCTAATGCTGGGACAATAAAGTCGATCGCCAACTCAATGACCTCGGTTGGACGGTGATTCGGTTTTGGGGCAACGAAATCAAAAAACATCCAGACTTCTGCTTGAAGGCTGTTGAGGAGTGCATCATGGAGAAGAAGGTAGATGCGTATACCGTGTGGGGCTTTGGTGAGGATGATGAATGAACCTTCCCTCTAGGTGGGCACTTGAACCGCTTGGAGTTCACATCCAATACCTACGGATGCCGAGTTAAGCCGCATGGAGTGCACATCCAATACCCACGGATGTCGAGTTGAACCGCTTGGAGTTCACATCCGACACCCACGGATGTCGACTCGAACCGCTTGGAGTTCACATCCGACACCCACGGATGTCGACTCGAACCGCTTGGAGTTCACATCCGACGCCCACGGATGTCGACTCGAACCACTTGGAGTTCACATCCGACGCCCACGGATGTCGAGTCAAATCGCTTGGTGTACATTTTCCACCCATTCAACCGCCATTCATGGTAGAATGTTGCATGTTTCACTTGATCATGATGGTGCTGTCATGGTCTTAATCGCCGAAGCGGCAAAGGAAGAATACGATGAGTAAGGTAACCGCATTTACGCTTTCAACGCTCCGCAACGAAGAAATCCTCGGCATGAGCCTCGAAATTGCCGAAAAACTCAAAAATGTCATAATTGTCGCAGATAGCGCACTGGGCAAAGCATTTCTTGACGCCATTCCAGCCTATGCATCCGCACTTGATCTGGAGAAGACGCTGACTTACAAAGACCTCGTTCTGGCTGATGCGGCAGTCGATCAGGCTATCACAGGCCTTCGGATGCATCTTCAGGCTTTACTCGGTTATCCAGACGATGACACACGCGAAGCTGCTCGTCAGATTTGGAACGCGATCGATCAATATGGTTCCCCGACACAGCTAAACTTTCAGGAAGAATATGCCATCGTTGCCCGTATGCTCGAAACGCTTGAAGCAATCGAACCGACAATCCTTGCCAAAGCAACCGTCGCCGCCTGGCTACCCGCCCTCCGCACCCGTTACGACGCATTTATGGCTATGATGAAGTCTTATGACGCCGAACGTGCCGCTGTTCAGCCCGGTGCGGTCAAAAACGCCCGACAAGCCCTCGTCGCCGCCTGGAAACCGCTTTGCGACCTCATCAACGGCCTCGCCATCATCACCCCGTCGGACGAACTCGAAGCCCTCATCGCCGAAATGAATGCACGTATCCAGTCCAAGAAAACTGCTCTCAAACAGCGAAAGTCTGCGAAAAAGACGACGAAAGAAGTCGCGCAGGATGTAGTGGATGTGGAAACGTAAGTTTGGTAGGTTGAGGATGGATTTGTGGTTAAGTGTGGCTAATCACAAATTGCAAGCACGCCTTGCGTCCCTGTTTTATTGACAACCTGATTTGTGGAGGAGTAACTAAATAATGAAAATCAAAGAGATTCTTGATAAGCTAAATAAGTTTTATGCTGATTTGATCCGAGATGGAAGAGATGGCGATGTGATTAGGGCTATCCAAGACCCTGATTATCTGAATGAAATATGGGCTCAACTTGAAACAATGGATGATAGCGTATGGATAGAAAACTTTTGGAATAAATTAGTTGAATTATCAAAGTCAGGAGACGACCAAAAAATTGAACAACTACAAAAAAGTAAGGAGAATATAATTCCAAAGAAATTGTTTAAATTTCGACCTATTTTAGGTAATATAATAAGGTACAAAAACAACCCAATATCTAATTATTTAGAGATGGAACCATTTGTTAGAAGTTCTTCAATAACAGATAAAGATCTAATCAAATTAGCCTACGATAATTATATTGATATTATAAGTTTATTTAAGGTTACAAAAGAGCTTGATAATAGAGTATCAGAACTTAATGGGAATCTCTATTGTGCCAATGCATTCTATCAAAATGATCCGTATGATTCCACTTCCATAGACTACTCGGATTGGATTGGAGCTCTTGAGCCAGAAAGCAGAAAAGCTCTTTCAAACGCTTTATATGAACATGTTCATTATAAGGCATTTTCTTCATCGTTCTCAGCTATTGAAAAACCAGATTCTTTACCTATGTGGTATCACTATGCTGAAGATTACAACGGATGCTGTTTAGAATATGATACATCAAGACAAGATTGGAGTAATTGGAAAAGAGCTCTATATCCCGTGCATTATTCTAAGAGACTGATTGGCTTGAAAGAGTACGTGGAAGAGAGTAGACAATCTTGCTGTTTGCCAAGAAATATAATTCCGTTTTTGACATTAAAATTGATGGATTGGTCGTATGAAAACGAATGGCGTGTTATTCTAGAACCTTCCTTGATAAAGAATCTTAAAGCAGACGAATATAAGCTTATAAAACATGATAAGTGTCCAACGCCAGATATTGATATCATGAGTCGTATCTTTGTTCCATCGCTTGAGAATAATATGCTTTATAACCAACGGCATCCGATATTTAACCCAGATGGCATGTTAATTAAAGGAATTCTACTAAAAAAGTTTCCCAAACCGTCTGCTATATATTTCCCTGATATTAAGAGCAATAGATTACGTGTTTATTCTGAAAAGTCCGATATATTGTTTATCGCAGCACAAAGAAAATTACGTGATACAGTGATGGAGATAAATCGCAATTTGGATAAAAATGAACAGATAGCTTGCTACAAAATGCGATTTGGTATTAATGGCGTGACTTTTTGTGATTACGATGAAAAGTGAACAAATTATCGCATATTGGCGTATGCGCAGCGGTCGAGCACATAGCCGGGCGCAAAGGCGCGTATGCCCGCAGGGCATAGCGCCGAAAGCCGTGCGTATTGCGTAGCGATAGCACGGCGAACATAATGCGCTTATTCAAATCAGCACGACAGCGTTCACCGTTCGTATATACATCAACCCTGAAATTTTCGAGATGCAGATTATGGTTCAAGAGATGTATAGATCGCGCATACTGCGAGTCTGTTCTTGATATAAATGCCATTATATGATAGATAATGAAGAATTTTATGTAGCATGAGCCATCTACCCGTGCGACGGTCTGGCGCATACGCGAGATAAGTATTATCAATCATATTATTGGAGTTAAAATGCCTCGATTCATTCGCTTTCTTCTCATTTCCTCTCTGGTAATGACAGCCTCCTGCTGCAAACAGCCGCAAGCTCCTGCCATGCAGGATGCCGCCACTGCTCAGAATGCGTCACCATTTGAGGGGCGTAAGCCGTTCCAGTATAGCGTCAACACCGATCTTCCTCTGGATGAGGATCCCTGGGAGAGCCACTATTGTTATAATGTGTGCGAGGAGAAAGGCGGGAATGAGGATTGTGATGCACTGTGTGCGGATGTGGGGCGTAATCCCCATGGGGAGCTGGTGGAGATCCTCGTTTCCATGAATTCCGTGGACGGCAAATATCCCGTGAATTATGATCTGGACTGTGATGGCGATGGAAATTACGAATTTATAGGGCTTGCGAAAGACCATACGTGCGAGTTCAAGCGCAACAGCGGAAAGCACCAGATTTCCTTGCGAGGGGATATTCCCGGAATGTGGCTCTGCGCCCGGAGGGCACATCCACGTGAATGGAAGTATGAAGTGATGTGTCCTGAGAGTGGCGATGGGGATTATCACTGTTACCTGCCCAATGCGCAGCGTCCCATTGACGATACTGCGTGGGATCATGTGAATGCGGTGGTTTCGATAGACAGCTGGGGCGACATTGCGTGGAAAAGCATGTTCGCTTTTGCCGCCGACTGCCATCGCCTGGAGCGCATTCCAAACGAAGCTCCGAACCTCTCGCCAAACATGGATATGCGATTTGTTTTCTGGGAGTGCGAAAACCTGGACACCGCGGAGATTTCATGGATTGGATTCGACCTCAATACGCCGGAAGGATTGCAGGCAGCGCTGAATAAGGGGGAAAAACTCCACAAGGCCATTCCCAAGATTTCTGAAATGGCGTCAGAGCCGGAAGCCCTTCTGCCTTATGTATCCGCGCTGAAACAGCTTTATCAGAACGGAAGCGCCTTTGACCGCGAAGTCCTTGCAGCCCTTGTTGCCGCGGCGAATGCCGGCGCCGATGTTCATGCGGAGATGGAGAAAGCCGCAGCTTCTTCCGATTATAAACAGGTCATTCTGGCCGCCGAATGTGCAAAGGCCACCATGGATGCCCCGTTGCAGGCCAAACTCCTCGATGTCTTTGACAATCAGTTCAATCCCGAGGTGAAAGCAGCGATCCTCGAAACCGGCCTGACCATCAAGAACGACGCCGTCACGGACACGGCCATCGCAATTCTCAAGGGGAATCTCGACCAAACGCCGTTTCTCCTGCTCAGATTGAGCTGCAACGTGCTTGCGTTTCAAAAATCTCTCAAGGCCGCAGATGCGCTGCGGAAAGCGATTCCCTACATAGATGCCGCAGGCCGTTCTCTGGCGTCAGAATGCAAGGCGGCACTCGATGCAATATGATCCAGCGCATGATGCACAAAATACAGCCTATTCATCTTATTCTTTATGATGTGGCGCAGGCTATCGGCGGCTTTGCCACCGATACGCCATGCGCGGCGGCCTATCGCCCTTCGGGCGATACGGCTCGCCTGGGCTTCGCTATGTGCTCGCCCTGCGGGCTGCGCGCATACGCGAAGCGCTCCATTTGCTCGCTGGAAAATATGAGAGCATTCCCTGATTGGACTGATCATGATTGAAGGAAAATAGTATGCACAAAAATCCTCTTGCTATAAAAAATGCACACAGCTACCTCTAAATCCCTCGCATGCGTTGCGCTCTTCGTTGCGCTTTTGGCATCTTCATGCCAAACATTTGACACGATAAATTCCATCGCTCGCGCTTTTTTGGAAATATGAATGCAAATAATGCAAATGGTAATTCAAATAATGCAAATGATAATTATGCCTATGACACTACCGATGAAAATCATAACCACATGAGCGACAAATTTGAAACTGCCAAAGACCAAGGGGTGGATTGCTCTGAGAAACATCATGCAGGATGTATCGATGGGTTTTGTGACAGCTTTTTGGATTACAAATGCTCGACGCGATGCAAATCGGATAATCAGTGCGTGAGTGGTGATTATTTCTGCCGTGACGACGGTCGATGTGTGCCAAAAGCTTTTGTGTCCGTTTGGTCGCTTCCAGATGATGTTGATGATCCAACGATCGTATTTCCGTGGCAGAGGCACGGGGTGCAATTATACAATCGATTGGGGCGATGGCAGCAAGGAAAGCTTTAAGAATTGTGTCAAAGTGCACTATCACTCGTATGCAGCAGGTGGCGAGTATACCGTCACTGTCACGGGTAAAATATTCAATTGGTCTTGTTTAGCTCCTTATGACATAACCGACACAGACATGGGGCTCGATTATCTCGTCGCAGGCACGATTCAATTGTTTATGCCGACAGAAGATCTTATTGATAGCGTAAAATGGGTTGAATCATCTTCATATTGTAACAAATCGTTAAAAGAAATCCGGAGTTTTGGGCCTGTCACGTTTAGTGAAGGCGTTTTTTTAACGCTGATCAATTCAATAGAATATCCGATGTCGATATTCCCAACGCCAATCATACCAATATGACCGGAATGTTTTATCATGCCTTGGCGTTCAATCAGCCGATTGAAAAGTGGGATACGAGTAAAGTTACTGATATGTCGAAGTTGTTTTATCATGCCTTGGCGTTCAATCAGCCGATTGAAAAGTGGAATACGCGTAACGTCATAGATATGGATAGAATGTTTTTGGGCGCTCATTCCTTTAACCAGCCGCTCGAAAAGTGGAACACGAGTAGGGTCAAAACGATGAATGAGATGTTTGAGTACGCAGATTCGTTTAATCAGCCGCTCGAAAAGTGGGACATGAGCCATGTAACAAGTATAATGTACATGTTTAGGGGGGCAACGGCTTTCAATCAACCCCTGGAAAAGTGGAATGTAAGCAATATCGAATTCATGGACTCAGCTTTTGCAGAAGCCACGTCCTTCAATCAACCGCTCACAAGATGGAATCTCAGCCATGTTAAATATTGCGACAATTTGTTTGGAGACTCTGGCCTCTCCAAAGAGAATTGGGACAAAATGAAGTATAATAAATCCTGGGCTGATAAGAAAGAAAAACTAGGACTTCCGAAAGACTATTAGTATTCGTTATTATATATTTGTGTGTTGAGCGGCTTAGTCGCAATACTTGCCATTCTGTTCCGATATCCTCGTAAATACAGCCATCCATACATGGCACCTGACCTTATGGATGAAAATGTTCAGGTGGAGAGGGCTGAATAAGTTTAGAACATCATTATCCCCCGTTTGGGGGATAATTTGATAAATAGTCTCAAGCTGAGCTGTATTAATCACATTGACCGGTTTGGGGATCGCAGATATTAGCAGGGCACATCATTTGGCTATTCAGTCTCCCATTTTCGCATGTAAACAACTGGGTGTATGAGCCAAAAAGCCCGGGAGGGCCATATATGCTATCATGAGGCGCAATGCAAATATATTCATTTGCTTTTGTATTTTTACATTCCCCGCAGAAATCTTCTTTTTCCGACTCCTCACAAGAAATTCCTGTTGGACAAGTCCTGGTGCAGGAAACATTTATAATTCTGAGAGCATTGCAACCCTTTTGGGTCCACGTGCCATTGAGGCAAATCTCAGCGCTGCCGACACCATTTCCATCTTCCGTACACTTCCTGTTTGAGTTATTCAGGCATTCGCCGCATTTGGAGTCGCACTCGCCACATTCCTTTTTGCATGCTGCATTTTTGGCGCATGAAGATTCACATGAAGAATCTTTGCAATCGGCCGGGCAGTCCCACGCCAAATCACATTGGTTATGGCACTGATAGCATTCATCTGTCATTGCACATGAGAGCTGTTTGGGGCACATTTCAATTTCCTCTGCCCAATGACCATCTTTACAGAAGATGGCGCTTCCCACGTGATCTGAATCATTTGCACATTTGGTGGAATCGCCGGTAAGGCAATCACCGCACAGGCCGTCTGGCGTGCACGATACGGGGGTTCCATTGACGGCGCACGCCTGTTTGGTTGCGGACCATTCGCCATTTTCACAGACCGTCACTTGGCCGATGCCACTTTCGCCGTTTTCACAGTCTTTGCGAGTGTCATTCGTGCATTCGCCGCATGTTCCGTCTGATTTGCAGGATGCGTTGTTTTCGCAAGTGGTTTGTTCCCATTTGCCATTCACACATTTTGAAACTTTGCCATCGCTGCAGTCAGCCTTGATATCGCCGTCAGTGCATTCGCCACAGATCCCATCTGCGGCACAGGATGCGTTGTTTTCGCAAACGGCTTCTTCCCATTTGCCCGATACGCATTTGGTATATTTGCCCTCGTTGCAGTCTGCCTTGACCTCGTCTGTTTTGCATTCATCTGGGGTGTCTGAGTCGCATCCGGCAAGCAGTAATGCAGTTGCGGCCATAGCGGCGAAAATGTAATCTTTCATTTCTAAAAATCCTTATTATGTCCCGAGAGCGGGAAAATATATGCGCTTGAGCACATCCACTGTTGTGTCATAATACACATTTACGTGGAGTGTGCAGAGCAATTCTAGCATACCAAGGCATTAGGTTCAAGTTTCACACGCATACGCGCAGAGCCTGTTTGGTTTCTGCTTTCATTGTCATAGGGAGTTATCGCTGAAGTCCTTCATCATTGGGTAAGAAGTTCGCGTAAGGGTTTGAGAGACCTCCATCAGGTGCGTTATCCGCTGAAAGTAAACAGGTTTCAACACACCGTCTGCTCAATTGCCAAGGACGCGATATCGTTTTGCTTGTTAGTGCGAATTTGATATCCCCAGATAAATAGTAACGATGCGTTCAATTTACATCATTTGGGGGATTACATCATTGTTTAATGATGTTATATTGTTAATCGTCATGCAAAGAGGATTTGCATGACGACTAATTCGGTATGTCGCAAACGCATTCTAGCAAAATATTCAAAAGGATTTTTCAATGAATTATCAAGAAATCAAAAGTAACGAAGAAATTAGGACCTATATCCGCCAGGCGGATCTCTCTTTGGAGGCGCTAGGCTATACCGAACACAGTTTTGCACATGTGACGGTGGTCGCCGAAAAAGCGGGTTACATCCTTGAAACGCTTGGCTATCCGGCGCGGACTGTCGAACTTGCCAAGATTGCAGGCTATCTTCACGACATCGGAAATCTCGTCAATCGGGTGGAACACAGCCAGTCGGGCGGGATTATGGCGTTTCGTCTTCTCGATCATTTGCATTTTCCTGCCGAAGAAATCGGGATGATCGTGTCTGCCATAGGCAATCATGATGAAGGGACGGGGGTGCCCGTGAGTCCGCTTGCTGCGGCTCTGATCCTGGCTGATAAGAGCGACGTACGCCGCAACCGTGTGCGCAATCAGGAGATTGCTTCTTTTGATATACATGATCGTGTCAATTATTCCGTCACTCAGTCGGATTTGAAAATCGATGAGACGCAGACATACATTATATTGTCTTTGTCAATCGATACGAACTATGGTTCTGTGATGGATTATTTTGAGATATTTTTGCAACGCATGATTATGTGCCGCAAAGCCGCAGAAAAACTTGGGCTCCACTTTAAACTGGTCATTAATGGGCAGCAGCTTATCTAATCTATTGCAGTGCTGCTTGTTGTGATTTATTTTCACATCGGATTGACTTTATCTTCTAAATATACACATGATTGAGGACTATTTGTGGGTTGATATTGGCGCGCCTCTTATGATGGGGGCGCGCGTTTGGTAAGATTCTTTCGGGGATTGATTAAGTTATTCTCCCATGATTTCGTGAATGATTTGACTGATTGTATCAAAATCTGTCAAGCGATGAGGGCCTTCGATTTGTATGAATGTCGATACGGGTTCCCAATAGGCTTTGGCAAGTGATGAGTCAAGTAACTCGTCATGATCGGATAGAACGAGATACCGTGTGACTCTGACATCGCGCATGTCACGTTTCGCGAGATAGGAGTCTGCGAGCTCTGGGGTCACGAGATAGGTTTTGTGATTGATGGGGTTCGTCATTTCGCCCTGATAGATGTCTTTGTGTAGCTCGGCGCAGGCATCGACGACGGGATTGATCATGATGACTGCACAGACATTTGGTTCGTCACAAAGCTGGTCGGCCAGGAAGCCCCCTAGGGACGTTCCGATGAGGATCGCAGTGTCGCCATCAGCTGTAATCTTGGTGATTTGGGCTTTCAGACTGGCAAGGATTTCTGGAAAATATTGATCCGAATGATAGTATGCTTCGTGTACCTTGACTTCGGCGGCTTTATGTATGCTGCGTGGCGTGGAAGAATTTTTGTAGGAATTGAAGCCGTGGATGTAGATGGTTTTCATCTGTATGATTTTCTCCTCGATGAAATGCTGGAAATGTGATTTCAATAAGCGATGTGCGCATCCCGGAGCGATTATGCCTGGTCGGGAGGAGCAATGTCAGGCTAGCGCATCTGGGAAGAGATTACAAAGCCTTTGAGATTGTGGTGGTAAAAAATTGTTATTGTTCATTCCTCAGAGATTTGATGAAGTTTTGGGGGATTTGTGTGCAAGCTGCGATTTTTTATAATAAATATATCCAAGTGATACATGTGTATATTGAATGATACTCGCCTGGCGTATGCGCACAGACCGCAAAGCGGTCGAGCACATAGCCAGGCGCAAAGGAGCGTATTGAGCGATAGCGAGATAGCGCCGCAAAGCCGTGCGTATTGAGCCTTTTGGCGAAATAGCACGGCATTCAAAACACATAACCAAATATGGCATTTCCGCCGCTGTCATGAAACGGAAAATATCATCAAGGCACGGTCCAAGTCACCTCTGTGATATGAACGCGATGGCTGCTCGAGGACTTCCCTGCTTCGGGAACAAGCGAGAAACTGGTAATATTTTTATCATCAAACGTGAAAAGCTGAAAATCCTCCTGAACATTGAGCTTATCATAAGTATGCGTGATCGTCTCGGCATGATTGCCTGCTGTAATATTCAGGATGCCAGTGCCCCCGGTCGGATTATATGAAATATAACTCACCATGAGCGTTCCCAGACCATCCAAGCCTGTCACATCAATGCGCGTTCCAGATGCGGGATCCCCATTGATCGTGATGCCCTGTTGCTGCTGATATTTCTGAACATTGCCATGAGCTTCAAACTTTATATCATCAAAGGTTTCGGTATAAACACCTTTATAACCGTTCGGACCGCTCTTGCAATCATAACATGAAAAATCAACAGTATATGCAGTTTCAGACGGACAAGATGCGCTTCCTGGATTCGGCTTTGTCGGGCAGAGATCGCAGACATCGCCCTTGCCATCATTATCGGCATCATGCTGATCGGGATTTGAGATATCAGGACAATTATCTATAGAATCAGGAATGCCGTCGCCATCTTTATCTTCAGGCACAACAATCGGACTGCCTCCACAGGAAGCATCATTTGATTTACAATCCGGATAGAGATCGCAGATATCTCCGATCGTGTCGCCATCGGCATCCTTCTGCTTACGATCCGTATCCATCGGGCGAATCGGATTAAACATCGTCGGGCAGTTATCTATAGAATCGGGAATGCCATCGCCATCGGCATCATCTGCCGCAGAATAATTCCCATCATAAAGCGTCGTATGCTGATCGGATGTATCTTCGGTGCGGGTGCGCTTAGGCGTGCAAGTCGGCTCGTTTTTCGGCGTTCCGCAGAAAAACATATCATATTTTTTGGCTTCTTCGAGCACAGCCATAGAAATCCCGCTCTTTGCGCCAGCTGCCTTGAAATCAAATTTCTTTGTCACCCCGCAGACATCAAAGGACTCCCCAGACTGCATGATATTATCATCGCCATAGAGCCTGACGCCCTCTTTCATGACGAGAAGGACATCTTTATTTTCAGCCTCGATCACGGCGCGATAACTGTCTCGCGTCGGTGTTTTTCTAAATATAGAAATATCGGCGACATAGCCTTTTTCAATTTTTCCGATATATTTATCCACGCCAAAAGCGACTGCATTGTTCCATGTGGGCATCAGCCAGATCTGATAATCTGTGAAATATCTGCTATAATAATTGCGATTCATATCATCGACACAGCGCAGCTCGCGGAGCAGATTTGCAGACCCGGAATATAACCAGTCGGTTCCCAGGCCGATTGTCACGCCCAGGCGGTCATAGAGCGGCGCCTGTGCCGTATCGCCATAAAGCGATATATTCGTGCGCGGAGACCAGATCAGCTTGACGTTGTTATCAGCCATTTTCTTAATGATATCGACAGTGGCGCCGATGCCATGAATGACCGCAAGATTTGGCTTGAATATATCGCGCGCCTTGCTGTCGCCCGAGCCGCTCAGACATCGGAGCTCGTTGAGCGCGGCCTGATTGATGCCCTCGGCGATATGCGGCCCATAAGGACAGCCTTCGTCCATTTCGAGCACGGATTTGTGATAATTATAGCCACAGCCCGATTCTCTTGGCACTTCATCTGAATCGCCGAGCGGGAATGTCTGATAGACCGATGTCACGCCGCCGACTGTAGATGAAGCGACATCGAGGTTTCGCGCCAGCCCCGGCGCAGATCCTGACCCGAAGATAGATGTCGTGCCGGCCAGAAGCGCGCGCATCTCAACGACTGAATTCCCATTGCCAGCACTCGTATTGCCGCCCGGGACTTTCGTATGCCCATGCTGGCCTTTGCGCCAGTCATTTCTGTGATCGAAGCGCTCCTCCCCCCAGTCACGAGGCTCTCCATTTGAAAATGTGATGTGCTCATGCCCGTTGATCAGCGCAGGGCTGATGACGGATTCCGGGCAAGTGATGACCGTCGCGCCAGACATATCCGGATCACATCCGACATAAGTAATCTTAGAGCCTTCAATGACAACGCTGCCGCCCAGCCATGTCTGGTCATGCCCGAGCACATCGCCGCGAAGGACAAGCTTGTCGCCATAACCGCTCAAGGCGCACGTATCGCTTCCCGAAATCCTGAGCTGACCGCAGTTCTTGATTTCCGGCGCAGCGCCATGCGCCACACATGCGCCATCCTGGCAGATTTCGCCTGTGTCGCACGCGCTCAGGCTCCAGGTGCGATCGGACGTGCATGTCGCGAGCATGCCGTTCTGGCAAGCCGTCGTCTCAGGCTCGCAGGCCTTGTCCACGCAAGCGCCATCGCGGCATTCCTGAAGACTGCCGCACGCAGTCCGCACAATGCGCCCCTGAGTGCATGAAACGACCTCCCCAGCCTCACAGCGCGGATAACTGCCATCCTCCGTGCATTCCGCAATCACAGTCTCCGGAACGCACTTTCCGTCCTCGCACTTTTGCTGATCGTCGCAGTCTGCATCGAACACACATTCCGGCGCATCCTGCTGGCTCACACACGTACCTGACAAACACATCTCGCTGGGCGCGCAATCGGAATCTTGGGAACACTCGGGCTTGTCCTGAGCGGCAACGCATTCGCCAGCCCGACAGACTTCGCCTGAATCGCAGTCCGTATCTGCTTCGCATTCGAGGAGATCCCGGGGATCGACGCACATTTCCTCATAACAGACTTCACCTGAATCGCAGTCGGAATCTTTCATGCAGTCAGGCGCATCGTCTTCATCATAACAGAACCCGTCGACACAGAGCTGATCCGCCCCGCAGTCCTGATCGGAAACGCATTCATCCCCGACGACGAGCATCTCGCACTTGTGCGAAACGCAGCCATACCCTGCCGCACACTCATCATCCTTCGTACATTCGTAGACTTCAGGCGCAGGCTGGCATTTGCCCTGGACACATCTGCCTGCGCCGCACTGCTGATCTGTGGTGCACTCGGGCTGCGCACAGCTGCCGTCCGAACATTCGCCGCCTCGCGAGCCGACCACGCATGACGAATTCTCGCAGATAAAACCATTCGGGCAAGCGTTATCATTGAGGCATCGCTCAGGAACGCACATCGCGGACGGCTCGGTCACGCATTTGTAGCCTGCCGGACATGAGCCGCAGCTGTCGATGGTCACGCACTCCCCAGATGCCGGATCGCACTGCTGCCCTGGCAAACACGTGATGCCCTGGCATTTTCCACCCACGACCGGGTTACAAACCCCAGTGGACGTATTGCAACCGTTCTGGCAGTTTGCCGCAACATAGACCTTGCCATTGCAATACTGCATGATATCCGGAGCGATACATGTAGACGGATCCCCCGGCGAACACGCTCTCTGCGATGCGTTCTCTGTTTCACCACATCCCAAGGCAAACGATGCCGCCACCAGGGAAACAATCAGCCCAAACCTGCCAGTTCTCATCATGCACCACTCCCGCCCTTTTCCAAGAGCCTGTCGATCACCCGGACCGCATCCGCGATCAGCCCAAAATCTGAAAACTCAAAGATCGGCGCCGTCTTATCCGTATTGACGGCATAAATTTTACGCGCGTTCTGAATGCCCGCGAGATGCTGAATCGCCCCCGAGATTCCAAAGGCGACATAGATTTCAGGCGCGACCGCGCGTCCGGTCTGCCCGACCTGCAAGTCGTTTCTGCACCACCCCAGGTCCACGGCCAGCCTCGATGCCGCCAGGCCAGCGCCATATCTGGCAGCACAGCGCGATAATTTTTCAAAATTTTCCCCGGACCCGAGCCCGCGTCCGCCCGCGAATACGACCTTTGCCCTGTCGAGACTGACCAGATCGTCCGAAAACTCATCAAACTCAATCTCCGTGGGCAGATGCAATGCGCCGCCAGGGGAGCCAAATGCCTCAGAAATCTGCCAAGCGCCCGGCAGAGCCTGCCCGCATCCGGGCATGACCGTGCCCATAAACGGCCCTGAAATGCGTACAGCTTCGCACGCACGGTTAGCGCAAATCGAGCGCACGCACTCCGGCGCATGCGACAACAGTATCCGGCTATAAAATGGCTCCCCCAAAGCCGCCGAAGCCATCGAGAGCGACTGCGCCAGCCAAGCCGAATGCTGCCCCAGCACTGCTACGCATTGCAGCGAAGAAAGCCGTGCATTCACAACACTCGCGATGCCTGCATCCGGAAAGGGCGACCACAGCTGCGCCAAAACCTCGACCGAAAGCCCCGGAAAACGCTCACGCGCATCGCTTTCAAATTCCGGAGCACACCAGATACGCGCCGGACATCCCAAAAGCGCCGATATCTGCGCGACCTGCGCCACTGCCATATCATTCAGACCCGCGTCATTCGCGGCAATCCATACCCATTCGCTCATATTCCGGCAGGCTCCAGCTTCTCCATAAATTCTTCTTCGCTTAAAAACTGGCATTTTCTGCGCGTATCCGCACCGGCAAACACGCGCAACGACCTGCACGCTTCGCGGTCCCCATCATATTCATGCATTTCCACAGGTTTGCGCTTTGCCTTGACGATACTCGGCAAGCTCGGAAAGCGCGGTTCCGCCAGCCTGAGGTCAGCGGTCACCACACAGGGCAGTGCCAGATCATACCGGGGAATGCCGAACTCGCTCTCGCAAGTCACGCGCACGCCTGCGCCCTTCCAGCAGATCTCGCAGGCGGCATCCACGGCGACGCAGCCGAGCCGCGCCGCAAGACAGTGCGCGGTATGCCCGCTCTCGAAGTTCACGCCGATCTTCCCCAAGAGCCACAGCGTATCCGGCTGCTTCCCGCAATACTCAACGGCCTGCGCCGCAACGATTTCCGGCGTAATCACGGCTGAATCGCAGGACACAAAGACCGCCCGATCCGCGCCCATCGCGAGCGCCTTGGTCAAGAGATCGCGCCGCTCCCCCATGCTGAATACGACGACTTCATCCAGAACGCCGCTTTCCTTGAGGCAGACCGCACTTTCCAGCGCAATCAGGTCAAAATCATTGAGCATCTCCGTTTCTTCGGCGCGCGCGAACGCACATGGCGCATACCGCAGCGGCTCCTCGGGATTCTGGACAACCGAAATGAGAACGACCGCCCGGCTCATAGCGCAAACCCATTCTGTGACGCGATCTCGCGGGCGCGCGCAAGCATCGCTTCGTCATTCTCAAGCCTGCCGCGCATCTGCGCATAACGCATCTGCCTGAATGCCATCTGCCGGCCTTCGAGCGCCTCCCCGATTTTTGCAAGCAATCTGTCCTCAAGCGCGCGATCGCCCTTCATTTCCGCAATTTTCGCAAGCCCCAGCCCGAGGTCGAGCATGCCCTCGACATGATGATGCGCCGCAAATCTTTCCCAATCTTCGAGCAGCTGCGCAAACGCCTTTTCCTCCGCATCATCCATCACGGCTTTCGCATCCGCCTTCAGGGAATGCGCGAACTGCGCGCGCAACATCAGACAAGCCGCGCATTTGGCCGACACTTCATCCACATGTGCCACAAAGGTCTCGCAGGCATCTCTCCCGTCCTGTGCTGCCGCCGCAAAATCGCCCTGCACCTCGCTGATCTCCCCTCGCAGCATGAGCGCGCGTGTCGCAAACGGAATGAGCTGCGTGAACGCGGCAGTCTGCGCGATGTGCATCAGGCTTTCGAGCGTCGCGTCAAAGTGCCCGCGCGCGATCTCCAGACCGGCCTGCCCGAGCGCGGCCGCAAGCGCGATCTCGATTTCCGTGTTCTCCATTTCCGCGCTGATCTCGGAAAATTCCCGGCAAGCTTCATCCGCATCCGCCCAGGGTAAGCCTTTCTCGACCGCCCAGAGAAAGGCTGTCAATGCGCACGCCTGCCTGACTGCCGCACTCCCTTCGGCCCGTATTTCCGCAAGCCTGGCCTCTGCCGCCTCATTTTCGCCGTGGTTCCACATCGCCTGCGCGCGTTCCAGGCCGATCATGCACAGCTGTTCCGGACGCGCCTTTCCTGCAGACACAGCTTTCCGGACCTCCGACTCGATCTGGCGCAGCCGCACGCACGCGCTGTCCGCATCCCCGCTCCGCATCTCAAAACGGCTCTGCATCACGCCGATCAGCCAGATTTCCTCATCATCCTCGGTGTGCGCATCAAGCGCCGCCTCAAGCGCATCGCAGGCATTCTGCCCGTCCCCGGTCTTGTCATAAAGCTCGCAGAGCTGACGATGCCCCGCCGCACGAATATCGCGAAATTCCTCGATCTGCCCGACTGCATGCATCGCGCGCGAAAGGTGATCCGCAGCCTCGCAGTAATGGCTCATCTTGAGCTCGACCGCGCTCAGGTGCATCAAAATCTCGAGCGCCTGCCTGCCGATATTGTGCCCGATCGCCAGATCCAGCGCCTTCTCAAGCGATTCGCTGGCAAGCGTCCAACGCCCTGCGTCGATATATGCCTGCGCCATGATGCGATGCCCCTGAACCGCGCGCGGAAAGTCGCACAAACGCTCGGCCTCGGCCGCATAATGCGCCGCAACGCTTTCGGCATCAGCCTTCAAGCCCTGCAATGCGCGCACCTGCCACACCATCGATGCCAGATAGACATCGGCCTGCGACGCCCCCGGCGCCAGACGCGCCTCAAGCGCGCGCGAAGCCTCAAGCGCGCGCTCAAACGCACCATTCTTCAAATCGGCCTGTGCCTGAACCGCAAGCGCCCTGACTTCATCATTTTCGCGGGCCTGCGCACCCGAGGCCTGCTTCAATTTTCGCTTTGCCATAGTCGTCCCTTCGGATCGTTTATTCTTATGTGTCGCCGCCTGTTTCACACGGCGGCGCGCCGGCGCTATCGGCGCTGCCGATACGCGCCGGCAATCCCCTCAGGCAATGCCCGAGGGGGAGCGGCGTATTTCGCGATCGCGAAATAGCCGCGCGGGGGGACACCTCCCCCCGATCGAAAAAAATCACTTCACGACAAGCTCGTAATCGTTCGAAACAGACGCATCCGCCCCTTTGACGCGGATATAAGCCGTCCCGGACGCCGGCAGCACGACACGCTCGACATCGCGCGCAGTCTCGCTATGACCAACATCGGTGCCATTTTCGTCATACACGATCAGATCGAGGTCGCCCAGCGCATGGCTGAACGTGAGCTCGGCAGTCTTGCCCGCAGGATCGGCGATCTTGAACCAGTCTTCGTCACCAGGACAGATGCGGCGTTTTTCAACATTTCCGGCGGCGATCGCCGTTGCCTTGAGGATATTGTCGTTCGGCTCCGCGCCGTCGTTCTGGCAAGCCGCGCCGACCTGAATCGTCTTCGAGACCGAATTGTTGTTGAGGCTGATATCGCCTTCGGCGGTGACACGGACGATGAGCGTCCCCGGGCCGCTGGCTGCCGGAAGCGTCACTTTTTCGCTGAAATGCTCGGTTTCGCCAACTTCGAGCTCCGACGCGAGCTTGTCGAGCGTATAGACGCGGCCGCCGAGTTCGAGATCGATCTGAATCTGATAATCCGACTTTGCGGCCCCGAGGTTTTTGGCATCGAAATCGACGCGCATCAGGCCGGACGAAACGGGCATCTGCGGCGAAACCGAAAGCCCGGACACCGAGAGATCGACGCCATCCTCCCCGAGCTGCTTGAGGCTATATTTCATCACAGGCGCCTGCGAAACATTCGTAAACACCTTGAGGTAATGCATGCCATCGTTGAGCGCCGTATAATCGAGTTTCTGAGACTGGAGGTTCGTGAGCATCGAAACGAAGCGGATCTCCTTTGCCTTCTCGTCAGGATTCGTGCCATCCACCTCGACTTCCGCATAGAGAGCCGCCCGCAGCATGGAAGAATCGGTCTCGAAACCGATCTGGAGGCGATCGCCAGCCGCGAGCTCCGCAGCGTAATAATCGACATCGGAGGCCGGACAGATCTCGGCCTGGAGCGACTCGCGCGCCGCCTGGCGCAGATCATAAGCGGACGACGGAAAATCATTCGGCTCGTATGCGGCACTGCAGAGGTTCCACGCAGGCGCATCCTCGACCGCAATGTCGAGAGAATAAGCCGCTTCTTTGGCGTTGTAGATATTTTCGAGCAGGAAGACTTCGAGATAGAGCGTCTGGTCGCCGACGACAAGGTCGCGATGTATCTTTTCGACAGATGAGCCTGTGCGCGCTGAATCTATCTCATTTCCGTGCGAATCGTAGAGTACGAGGTCAAAATCTCCCGAACTGGAAGCTGTCGCGGAAATGTCGAGCATGGAGCCATGCTTGACATCAAATGCATAAAAATCGCGGTTAGTCTGGCAGACCGCCAGGTCATCGTGATGATACCGACCGTTCGTGAACTCGATTTTACGTGAATTCTCCATGCTTTCGTTCGGGTCGAGGACATCCCAGCAGCTGCGTTCGAAGCTCCAGGCGGATGTGCGCGCGATATTGTTCCATTCGCGGGCATCCTTGAGGGTGCTGTCGTCATCGGCGCGCGCGATCAGGTGATAAGTGCCGCCTGCGGCATCTGCCGGAAGCTTGAGCGAAACGGTGCGCGTGACGACATCTCCGGGCGCGATTTCCCCGGATGTCGTGCGCGCGATTCGCCAGGCACTGTCATCGATTTCTGAGGTTTCGGAAACATAAAAGCCGATCGGCACAGAAGGCGCGGTCTCGCTGCCGACATTTCCGACGCGGAGCGTCACGAGCTTCGTGTCGGAAGCATTGAGCGCCTCCCCTTCGATCGCGAGATCCGACATGGCGAGATCTATGCCGGATACAGGGCCGTAAACCTCGGAGATGAGGTGGTAGCGGTTCGCATTGCCGGACTTTTTGCCGGTGACATGGAAATAGACCGGCGATTCATCGATGCCTGTTACATCGAGCCCGGAGAGATAAAGCGTATCGGAGCCTTCATAGACCGCAGCGACATCGGCACCGCGCAAAAGCTCGATCTTGAGCGGCGAAAAGCCCGAATCATGCGCGACCTTGACCTGAAAATGCTCGTGTTCCGCGATATCGAGCGCAAAGAAATCCTCATCGCCGGGACATAGCGTCATATCCGTATTGACTTTCTTGATCCTGTCAGCCTGCGAGACAGTATCATTGACCTCGTGCGCATCGCCGGCGCAGACGCAGGAATCGCCGCTCATGGCGATGATATCAGCGAGTGACGCGCGGTTGTTCGTCTCATCGGTCTCCGCCACGATCATGGTCGAATCGGCGACGAAAGAAAACGTATAATTCGGGCACCAGAAATCGCACGACATTTTTTCACTGATCATGGCGGATTCACACACACCTGCTGCGATTCCCTCGACATAGATGCGCGCGAACTCGCTTTCCGTGCTGTCACAGCCATTTTTTCGGAAGACCGAGACATAGAGCGGCCCTGAATCAGTTTTTCCCTTGTTGCAGATGGGCACATGCGCCGCAAAGATCTCCCCATCGGAGAGCGCATCCGGCCCATCGAGTTCCGGACGGCCGATCACGAGGTCGATATTCGAAGTGCCCGTGACTTCGATCTGAGCCTCGCTGCGCTGGACATTGTTATCCTCGTTCGCCTCGCTGACGACGCCGCTGGAATCGCAGAACGTATAGACCCAGTATTTGCCGGGCTTGATTCCTGTGTCGGCATCCATGATGGCAGTAAGCTCGCGCGTCGCGAGCGCCGGCAGATCATCGACATTGACGGAGCCGACGACAGAATCGGCATCGACATCGAGCGACATATCTTCAGAGAGATAGACCGAGCAGATGAAAGAGCCTGTCGGCTGCGCGCCTTGGTTATAGAGAGAAAGCGTCGCGCTGAACGTGCCGCCAGGACTTGTGGTGCCCGGGGAAAAGACGATTTTTTCGACGGTGATATCGGCATCGATGACGGGCTCGTTCGTGACCTGGACCGGGGAGCTGCTGCGCACGATGTTGTTTGTCTCATCGCGTTCCACGATGATATTCGTCGTATCGAGGATGAGCCAGAAATAATAGAGCCCGGGTTCGGATACAGCAGGCACGACTGAGAGCAGGACATTTTTGATATTCTGCTCGACGCCGCTCATGCCGCCGACAATCGAAGATTCGTGTATTTTGACGGCGCCAGTCATATCCTCGGCGTTATCTTTTGCGCCGAGCCAGATTTCGTATGCAAAAGCCTCAGCTGTCGTCGAGCCTTCATTGAGGATATCGAACTGCGCAGTCGCGCCAGTGAGCACCGATGTGACAGCCGGTGAGACAGAGAGCCGCCTAGCGACAAAATCCGCGCCATCGGTCGTCTGATTCCTGAGTGTGATTCCCTGGGCGGAATAGACGACATTGTTATTGAAATTGCTTTCGCCGACCTTGTGATCGGGGTTGATGACAGCCGTGATATAATAGGCGCCGGTGCGGATGGATGCATCCATGGGGATGTCGAGCTCGATTTTTTCGACCGCGCCCTCGGCGCCGGCCGCGCCGAGGCCTGAGAGCATGTGGCGATAGATGCGCTTTGAACCGGCCTCGAGGTATGCCGTATCGGAGGCCGTCGGGGTCATATAGATATCGACGTAAGTCGGCACGCGGAGGGCATCTTTGGCGCTGTTGGCGACCTGGAAAGAGACATTCACAGAGCCGTCGCTGCTGACATCGAGCGGGCGAGCTTCAAGCGCGCTTACCGACAGATCGACCGTGCCATAGACCGTGACATCTGCGGATGCGTGCGCTTTCTGATCGCCGCATTCGAGCGATACGGCGACTTTGTAATTGCCCGCATCGCGATAGCGATGCTCTGCCTCATAATCGCCGCTCAGGGTGATCCCATCCCCGAAATCCCACTTGCCCTGACAGGTTTTGACATCCGTCCCGTCATCGCGCGTCAGCTCAAACTTCACGTCGCCCGGCGCATGTGTCCGCGATGGGTCTGCATATATCGAAAAGCTGAAATCATCCGATTCGCTGCTGCATCCCATCCCCATGATCATTGTCACAGCCAGCGCAAGGCACACACGCTTCTTCATATCCTCTCCCGCGTCAAAAGGCCAACATCTGCCCCCTATATTTTACCCCATCCGGACGATAATTTTAACCGATAATGACAAAAAAGGCGCAATTTGCATTGCGCCCTATACCAGATGGATGCTTTGATGCGAAGCCTAAAGGCCCCAGTCAACGCGAAATCAGTATTTGCGGCGTATTTGCGAAGCAAATAGCCGCAAAAGCGACCCGTATGCGCCCCAAGGCGCATAGGGAAGCGTATCAAAATTACTTCTTCGCACCCTTGACGACGACATCGGAAATCGAGATCGATCCGTTAGTCTCCACGCTCTCATAAGCTCTGAAGCGGATTTCAAGTTTTCCAGACGCGGACTTGATGAAATCGTGCGTCACCTTGATCTGATAGGGCGATGCGTTCCATTTGGTCGGCAAAGAAATGACTTCCGAGTATTCGGTCCTTCCGCTTGCCTTGAAGCGGAGCTTGAGTTTTCTCGGGCCATTGTCCTTGCGCTTGGCATAGAACGAGATCGAGAGCGAATCATATTCTTTGACATCCGCGACATCGAACTCGAGGTATCTGTCGTCGAAATCGGGCGTCGAAGCCTTGCTCCAGGGTCCGAGAACCCACGCATTTTTGCCGTCCTGAAGGCTGTACTTGGAATCGAAACCGCCATAGATCGAGCATGTGTCGCCTTTCGTGTAGTTCTTGATCGCCTCAAGGCTCGTGAACTTCCAGCTGAGAATCTCGCTTTCGGGCTTGACCTGGCAGCCAGCCATAGAGACCTTGCACTGATCGGTGCAGGCAGGGGCGCCCGTAAATGCAGAATACTTGTCGTATTTGTTGCAGGAAATGCCGTATTCCTTGAACTGCGCCGTGTCGCAATCCTCCCCGGCGTTGAGGTATCCGTTGCCGCAGAGCGATGCTTCCTTGCACTCCCCATCCTGGCAGGACATGCCGGCGCCACAGATTTCCTCGACCCACTGCCCCTCGATGCACATCACCATCGTGCCGGAATCGAGGCAGCGCGTCGCATCCGCCTGAGCTTCAGAGCAGGTGCAGACTGTTTCGGCGACATTTTTGTACCCCATCTGCTCGATGCATTCGGCATCGCACGTCTCGAGGACGCTGCAAACGCCATCCGTGCATCTCATGCGCGATTTGCCCTCACAATAATCATTGTAGCAGCCGACCTCTTTATGGCAGCCTTTGCCGTCAAGCGCGCAGTCATACGCATAGGACTTGTCGTTATCCTTGACGGTCAGCACCGTGCCGTCACACGAAATGGACTGTGCATTCTGGCATTCCTTTGTCGCAGGATCGCAGATGCCATTGACAGATGTGCAGTCGAATTCGACAATCTTGCCCTTTTCCTCCGTCACGAGGATATTATCCCGGCAGCCGAGTTCCTGCGAGGCCTCGCAGGCAGCGCTGTTCGCGCTCGCCTTGCACGTCTTGCCATAATCCGAGCAAATGTCGGTCATCCAGCAGCCGTCCACGCAGATCGCGAGCGTGTTGTCGTCCAGGCATTTCTCGGTATTTTCCGGCACATCGCACTTCTCAAGCCCATGTGAGGCGCAATCGGCCACGCACTGTTTCGCCTCCGCATCGCAGGACTCCCCGCTTGACGAACAGTCAGTGGGCATCCAGCAGCCGGAAGTGCAGACTTCAAGCGTATTTTCGTCCGCGCATTTGGCAGTGCCCTCCTCCTGAGCGGAACAAGCCTGATAGCCGGCTGCCGCGCAGTCGAACACGCACGCCTTGTGTTCCGCGTCGCACGTCTGATTCCCCGGGCAGACATCCGTCATCCAGCAGCCATCCACGCAGATCGCATAATTCTTGCCGTCGACGCATTTCTGAGCATTTTCCTCGCTGCAAGCCTCATAGCCGTGCGCGACACAGTCGGCCACGCATTTGCCGCTCCCGACATCGCACTTCTGCTGTTTTGCTGCCGGGCATATCTCGGTCATCCAGCAGCCTTCGATGCAGACCGCATGCGTCGTGTCATCAAGGCATTTCTCGGCATTGGGCGTATCACAAGCTTCATAGCCCAGAGCCGCGCAATCGTTGCCCTCAGGCTTGCAAGTGCCATCGGCGTTGCAGCCGTTGGTGCACGAGGACGGGCATTCCGGAGCTTTGCAGGTGCCATCTGCATTGCAGCCGTTGGTGCACGAGGACGGGCATGTCTCCACATTGACCGAACAGTAATTGTCAGTGACCTCATGGCACTGCACGCACTGCGGAGCGCCGTTCATGCCGACAGGGCATACGCCTTTGCCCAAGATCCACTGCGCCGAACCGTTGATGATATCACACTCCTCCCCGGCATCGAGCAGATTGTTCCCACATGTCGAAATCGGCGCAAAACAATGTCCGGTCGTGACCGCTTTACACGTCTGTGGATCGCACACCGGGGAGCCTGTCGTCCCGCTCGGACAGACATTCTTTCCTGCTGCCCACTGGTTGCCCTCGCAATCCTCCCCTGGCTCCAGAACGCCATTGCCGCATCCGGCCTGCCCAGACGGCTGAGACTCAGAGTTATTCCCCTCGGCACATCCCAATGCGAGCAGGACAGACAGAAAGCTCCACGCGAAAAATCTACGTTTCATCACAACAAACCTCTTCGAGCACAAACTGCGCCGACATGGCGCAGTGCACTTCTAATGAAAATCGATCCAATCCTCAAGTTATCGATATAAATAATCACTCTCCAGCCGGTCTGACGCTTGTCTTTTCAGATCAAAGGCAAGCAAGCCCCCGAGGCTGTCTCGCGAAGCGCCCGGGAATCCATCATTTCCGGACATATCCATGAAAGGCCGCGGATCTCCCCATTCCGGCTGATGCACATACCGCCCTCAAACCGGATCTGTGCGGAGGGCGCAGCCCCCCGCGCATCTACGTCCTTACGGCCGTACGATGCTCCCCCCGCGTCGCTATCCAGGCCTTCGGCCGGATACGCGCCGCCCGCTTCGCGCTCAAGCCATCCAAGCCCGCGCTCCATCCCCCAAGCCGACAGGCACTCGAACCAATCTTCCGGCCTCAGCCGCCTCAGGACATCCAGATACAACGGCCACGGCGACCTCGACAAGCGAGCGGGCAGACGGCGCACCTCCCCGCAGTGCTCACATACTGCATCCACGACACCACGCGTCGGCGCGACCTCCCCACAGCGACACCGATACCAAGTGCCACGCCCGACACGGCACAAAGCATCCAGCACGTCAGTCCATATCTCGTCACTCACGTCCGATGATTTCAGCAATCCGGCCGCCCCTCGCAGAACTTCTTCCGCATCCTCAGATGCGATCAACAGCAAACACTCGGAATTCTCACACATCGAAGCACCTCCTTTGCTCACATCCCCCAACAATCATACGCTATACAGAAATCTTTGCCATAGCCAGTATGCCCCTCCTTACAAAACCTTAAAATTATTATAAATTTGTACGCAAGGTATGATAAAAGCTATCATAATCGGATGTTTTCCTCTCCGACAGTCACGAAAAGCAACAGCCTTGGTAATGAAATGGATCGTCTTGGTAATACAACACAAAAAGATACCCCGAATCAGAGTTCCCCGCAGTCCTCTGACACCCCGACTCAAGGCCAAAATAAATCGCCATCCCTGCCTAGCCTGACAAAGACAGCTGGGAAATCGCCATCCCTGTCTAGCCTGACAAAGACAGCTGGAAAATCGCCATCCCTGCCTAGCCTGACAAAGACAGCTGGAAAATC
>JAFUEE010000062.1 GCA_017464085.1 Pseudomonadota bacterium | reverse complement strand
GGCTATCGGCTGCGCCGATACGCCCCGCGCATCGGCCTAACTCGCTTGGGGCGGGTCTGAGACCACGCCCCCACGCTCGTTACTGCCTCTGGCCGCCCGCCGGGGGAGATTTAGAGGGGGCCGCAAACCCGCGCCGTTCCTTGAACGGGACGTGCATCGATAATCTTCTGCCCAACTTCAGCCTTCTGTTCAGCCGGCACTGAATCAAGCGCATCCACCTTATCTCTCCACTGCTGTCCCGCAACTTTTCAGAACAGCGCAAGCTGAGGATTCACAATGGGTTCCGTCATCTTAGGTACGAGATAATCATTGAGAATTTCGTTTGAGAACAAATGAATACGTATCCAATTCAAAATTTCACGCATTGAATGAACGGTTTTGGATATGAATCGATTGCAGACAGGCCACCCTGGAGGGCAACATCGCGGCCTGGAATCGCATTCGAGATATCTTTGCTCAGAGAGGCTTCCTTGAGGGGGTAAAGTTTGAGTGCCCGCAAAATGGCATGAATTGATATCAGGATAGAAACCGCCCGCGTATCGCAGATAGCCGGCGGCGCGGCGGCGTATTGAGCGTAGCATTATAGATAAAATTCATCCAACGAAATAAACAACAAATTGGATTGCGGTTTTGCCTCAAAACCAGAACGCGAAATAAATCCGTATTGATAACAATACAACCCCGTTTCATTCACTTGCCTGATTTCGTCCCGAATCAGACGATCCGTCACCGGCGTCTTTCTGAATTTAACTTCATAAAACGTATATCCTTTTGGATCAAATGTAACGACATCAAACTCACCGTTCGTCTTCGTTTTGGGATCGTTATAATAATACTTGCCAATCTTTTCGAAGACTTCCGGCAGCAATCCGCGTTTATTTTGACGAATGAGATATTGTTTACATATTGCTTCAAAGCAATGCGGAACATACCAGTTTTCAAAGTCATCGCGAATGTATTTATTGTAAAATACATCAGAATCCATAATACTTAACTGAGAAGCATATCGAAAACAATAGCGATAATAAAACAAAGACAGATTGTCTGATATATAGTAGCCGGTCTTCTTTTTATTATTTTCGTCGTTAATAGGCGATTCTTTGCGCACAAGCTCCATACGCATCAGTTTTTCTAGAACATCAACCATCGCAGGCGCACTTGTCACATGCGACTGCGACAAAATATCGCTATAACGCGAATACCCACGAGAAAGCGCCTCAAAAACTTCGTTCGCATTCGATATTTTCGAAATCTCGGAACGCAGATACATGCTCACTTCGTTTTCCAGCCTTGCATCCGATGATGCAATCAGTGCAATGATATTCTCGCGCACACTCAAGCTGGAATCAATGAGTTTATTGTAATATGGAATACCTCCAAATACACTGTACAATCGTATTTTATCTTCATTAGAATAACCAGGATAAAAGAGCGATGATTCATAGTAATCCATTGGTTTTAAATCAATTGTTCGGTCAACGCGCCCATAAAGCGGATTCTCTGACAAAAGCAACGATTTCATCACATCGATAAATGAACCGCATAAGATCAATTTGAGCGATGAATTATCTCGGTATTTATCAATCAGTGTTTGCAAAATACTGTCGAGCCCCGGTATAGCCGCTCGCAAATACGGATATTCATCCAACACAAATATAAACGGATCATTCACGGCTTTTTGAAATAGAAAGTCCAGGACCGCCTCGAAATTGTCAAAAGACAATTTTGGATAATTGTATAATTCAGAAATCAGATTGGACAATGAAGCGACATTATTCATCTCCGTTGTCTGCTTGCTCTCGTAGTAGATGCTCTTTACCTTGCTTTCGCGCAGTACCTGCTTGATCAGCTCGCTTTTACCTACCCGGCGACGTCCATAGATAAGCAAAACCTGGACTCCTATGCATCCAAGCATTTGATGCATCACATTTTTTTCCTGAACTCGTCCTAGAAAATTCATGATCATCCCCTTATTAGAAGCTCAAATGGCGTCTCTGCCTCTTTAACTCGGTTTCAACCGAGTCGGTTTTGTCCGAGTCAGATTTATGCGAGTTTTTTGAAAAAGTCAACATTTCCACGCAACGCACATGTTCGTGGATGCATGATAACGCCCGCGTATCGCAGATAGCCGGCGGCGCGGCGGCGTATTTGTAGTATCCTTGGTGCAAGCCCACGCCACCGCATGTTGAATGCACATACGCCATTCCCCCATCATACGCTTTTCTTTGGGAAAGTGGTGTGGGGGTCCCCTTTCTTTGGGCACCAAAGAAAGGGATTCGCCAACAAAACGCCCCCTAAAGATTACGTCAAAGGCTCGAAGTCTGCCGCGCCGTGCTTGCACAGCGGGCAGATGATATCGTCCGGAAGCGTATCGCCCTCATACACCCAGCCGCAGATCTTGCACACAAAGCCCTTGCGGCCTTCCGCTTTGGGTTTAGGCTTCACATTATTCTGATAATACGTATAGGTCATGGTCTCATTCTGGTTCATGACGCGCGCTTCTGTAATCTCGCAGATGAACATGCCATGCGTATCCAGATCGACATATTTCTCGACCTTGAGCGAAATGAACGCATTGATGTATTTGGGCAAGAAGACGAGCCCGTTGTCCGAACGCATCGGGGTGCACTCAGCGAATTTGTCGACATTGCGGCCGCTCTGGAAACCGAAGGTCTCGAACACCTTGAACGGCGCATCTACCGAAAGGCAATTGACATTCATGATGCCGGTCTGCCGAATGACGTGATGCGAATAGTTCTCTTTGTTGATCGTGACCGCAATACGGTTCGGAGAGTTCGTGACCTGCGAAACCGTATTGACGATGAGGCCGTTGTCGCGCGCGCCATCGTTTGAAGTCACGACATAGAGGCCGTAACCGATTTTGAACAGTGCCGTGAGATCATTCTTGTTCGCCGTTTCACTGCGCTGCGCGACATATTCCTGGCAAAGCTCGTCCACGAGCGCGACGAGCTGCGCAGAGCTCTCGTCACTGAGGGCAGACTTGATCGTGACCGAATGCTCGGCAAAAGCAATATTCTTGCTCTTCTCGAACATGTTTTTCATGACCTTGGCCGCAAGCGGCGCCCAGCTGCCGTTCTCCACGAGCGCTACCGTGCGATTCTGAAAATTGCGCTCTGTCAAGTGAGTGATGAATGTCCGCATAAACGGGAAGATGTCGGCATTATATGTCGTCGTCGCCAGCACGAGCTTCGAATAGCGGAAAGCGTCTGCCACGGCCTGCGCCATGTCGCAACGCGCCAGATCGTGCACGATGACTTTCGGGCAGCCCTTTGCGCGGAAGCTCTCCGCGAGCTTGTCCACGGCTTTTTTGGTATGCCCATACACCGATGTGTAAGCGATCACAATGCCGTCTTCCTCGACCGCATAGCTTGACCACGTCTGATAGAGCTTGATGTAATGCGCAAGATTTTCTGAAAGCACCGGCCCGTGAAGCGGGCATATCCGCTGGATATCGAGATTTGCCGCCTTCTTGAGCACCGCCTGAACCTGCGCGCCATATTTTCCAACAATGCCGATATAGTACCGGCGAGCTTCGTCATCCCAGGTTTCGTCCACATCGAGCGCGCCGAACTTGCCAAAACCGTCGGCTGAAAAGAGCGTCTTCGTGAAGCTCTCATACGTCATGAGCACTTCCGGCCAATGCACCATCGGGGCAGCCACAAAATTCAGCTCATGCGTCCCAAGTGAAAGCTTGTCGCCTTCGCCAACGACGATGCGGCGATCCGAATAATCCGTCCCGAAAAAGGCTTTCATCATCGCAAATGCCTTTGCCGAGGCGACAACTGTCGCTTCCGGATAGGTCTTCAAAAATACTGCGATATTCGCCGAATGATCTGGCTCCATGTGCTGCACGACGAGATAATCCGGTTTGCGCCCGTTCAGAACGGTTCCGAGATTGTCCAGCCAGTCATGCGAAAAATTGCGATCGACTGTGTCCATGACCGCGATCTTCTGGTCAAGAATGACATACGAGTTGTAACACATGCCATTCGGCACGCGATACTGCCCTTCAAAAAGGTCTATCCGGTGATCGTTCACACCGACATATTTCATGTTTTCCGCAAGATTCATGTTTTTCTCCTTTCATTAGAGTGCATACGGGATACGCCCCCACAAGCGCGCGGTATTGCAAAAAAACTCAATGCTGTCCACAGGATTTAGTTGATGTCATGGATTACCCGTGGCGCATGCTGACGTTTTCATAGCGCGTGAGGCCGGCCGTATCGGCGACAGGCGATAGGCCGGCCCAAAAGCCGTATCCGGCGCATGCCGGAAAGGCTTTTGCCGGAGGCGTGTCGAGGCGCATGCCGAGGCAGCCGGAGGAAACAAATAAAATAATGTAACCCGTATGTTTAAAAAAACGATACGCACAGGTGCTTTATAAATGATAGAACCAAAACAGCCGTGAGAGTCGCGGCGCCCGAGTTCCGATACAGGAGAAATCATGAACTGGACGAGAAGAGACTTTCTTTCTGCGAGCGCGCTGGCAGCCGCCAGCCTGCCGCTTATCGGATGCGCAACATCCAAACCGCAATCAAAGGATACCCAGATGTCTGCAAAGGAAATCGCAGTTCCGGCCTGCAATGACTATTTTTGCTCACGTTTCGGCGTGACCGATGAAATGATCGACAAAGTACTCTCCAAAACGCTCTCGAAGGGCGGGCAATGGGGGGAATTGTTTTTCGAGCACACGAGCTCAGGAAGCGTGAATTTGCTGGATGGCAAAGTTTCGTCGGGAAGCGCGTCGATATCGCTCGGCATGGGCGCGCGCTGTGTCGTCGACGACCAAGTCGGTTATGCATTCACCGAATCTCTGACGCTCGAAGACATGATGCGCGCCGCTGAAGCGGCAGCCGCAATCGCCCCCGGCGTCAATGCTGGCGCCGTGAACCCAAGACAGGAAGCCGCATTCAAGACCTGGTACGACACGAATTACAACTGGGACGGCCTCGACATCGCGCGCGCTGTTTCGCTCATCCAGTCTATCAACGAACGCACGCGCGCCAAAGACAGCTCGATAGTCCAGGTCTCGGTCGGCCTGAGCTGGCGCCAGCGCGTCATCATGGTCAGCACGTCCGACGGCATCCGCGCGACTGATTCGCAGCCCTATTTCGTCCTGCGCCTGAGCGTCGTCATGCAGCGCGGAGAAGAAAAACAGTCGAACGGCGGATCCATCGCAGGTCTTGACACGTTTGAATCGATCACGGAAGAGAAAATCGCGACACTGATCGACGAAGCCGTCGCAGACACGCAGATCCTCTTTGAAGCCGTCAAGCCCAAGGGCGGCGAATGGCCCATCGTCCTCGGCGCAGGCGCATCGGGCATCCTTCTGCACGAAGCGATCGGACACGGCATGGAAGCAGATTTCAACCGCAAAGAAGCGAGTATTTTCGCCACCAAGATGAACCAGCGCGTCGCCTCGGACGAAGTCACAATCGGCGACTCCGGCTTCATACGCGGCTCGCGCGGCGCGCTCAATGTCGACGATGAAGGCACGCCCACTCAGGACACCACGCTCGTCGAAAACGGCATCCTCAAGAGCTATATGCACGACAAGATCAGCGCCAAACACTATGGCGTCGCCCCCACCGGGTCTGGCCGGCGCGACAGCTACAAATGGGCACCGCTCCCAAGAATGCGTGTCACATACATGGCTAATGGCACGCACGAGGTCGATGAGCTCGTCAAGAATGTCAAGTACGGCATCTTCTGCAAAAAATATACGAACGGACAAGTCCTCATCGGACCGGGCGACTACACCTTCTATGTCAAAAACGGCTTCCTCATCGAAGACGGAAAAATCACCGCGCCGATCAAAGATGTCAATATCATCGGAAACGGCCCCGATACGCTCTCTAAGATCACCATGGTCGCCAATGACCAGAAATTCGACTGCGGCGGCTGGACCTGCGGCAAGGACGGCCAGAGCATGCCGGTCTCCCTGGGCATGCCCTCAGTCCTCGTTTCCGCCATCACCGTCGGAGGGATTTAATCATGTCAGAATTCCAAGATATCGCCTCAAAAGCCCTGAAGACCGCAACAGACAAAGGCGCTCAGCATGCGCTCGTCAGAGTTGCACGCTCACAGTCCCTTGATATGTCCTGGCGCAAGGGCAAACTCGAAAATATGACGAGTTCAGGTGAATCCGCGCTCGTCCTCGATCTGTTCGTCGACGGCAAGTATGGCAGCTATTTCACCTCAGACATGCGCCCAGACTGCATCGACAGCTTTATCGCCAAATGCATCGACATCACGCGCCTGCTCGAGGAAGACCCGGCGCGCACGCTCGCAGATCCCGAACTCTACAAAAACCGCTCTCAAGACGACATCGAGATCTTCGATCCGAGCGTCGAAGCGGTCACCCCAAACGATCTCATCGAATACAGCAAGAATCTCGAAGCGCTCACGCTCGCACATTCCGAACTCCCGATTCTCGACGTGACCATTGAATGCGGCATCAGCCAGGGCGCCTCTTTCACCGCCACCACAAACGGCTTTTCCGGGGAGCGCAAACAGTCCTCTTTCGGCGCCTATTCGAGCATCGTACTGACCGACGGCGACAAAAAGCCCTCCGATTACGCCGGCTCAAGCGCCCGATTTAAAGCCGATCTCCGCACCCCGCAGCAGATCGCCGACGAAGCCGCGCATTTCGCCGCCTTCAAAATCGGGCAGAAAAAACTTCCCTCCGCCAACCGCACGCTCATCTTCGACAGGCGCGTCGCCGCACAGCTCATCCGGAAATTCATCAGTCCGCTCAGCGGCATGGCCCTCGTCATGAAGAGCTCCTATTTCCAGGACAAAATCGACCAAAAACTCGCCAGCGACCTCCTCGACCTCTATGACGATCCCCTCCTCAAGCGCGGCGCAAGCTCGCGCACATTCGATGCAGAGGGCATCACCGCCAAAAGAGCGCCCATCTTCGACAAAGGTTCGCTCAAACAATATTTCCTCGACACCTATGCCGCCAACAAGCTCGGTCTCAAGCCGACAACCGGCAGCACGTCAAACCTCATCCTCGCGCCGGGCTCACGCGGGCTTGACGCGATGATTGCCGATGTCAAGGACGGCATCTATGTCACCGGTCTCCTCGGCGGCAACCAGGACAACGTCCGCGGCGACTTCTCTCACGGCATCGTCGGCGTCGCCATCGAAAATGGCAAACTCACCACCCCCGTTTCCGAAATGAACATCACCGGAAACCATAACGACCTCTGGAAACGCCTCTCCGAAGTCGGCAACGATCTCCGCTCCGATTCGAGCACGCGCATCCCGAGCATCCGCATCGACGATGTCGCCGTCAGCGGCTCTTGATACCGCTGAAACTCCCCTATTGACCGCCACGGCGGTCAATACGGCTCGCTTAAAGCCGCTATCGCGTTGCGATACGCGGCTTTTTTTACTGATATCAGAGACGTTCCATGGAACGTCTTGACACAAAATGTCTGAGCGTCCCCTCGTAACGACACTCTGCACAGACATTTCTTCAGATTTCGGATGCACTCATGGAACTCAAGATCATCGCGCGCATGCGCAGCCTGTTTCCAAGCAAGACAGGAATCCCGCGACAGAGCAACCTCATCCCTGAGCTCCGCTCTACCATCGTGTTCGAACCAGAATTCCGCAATCCCGAAGCGCTTCGCGGCCTTGATGGCTTCTCGCACCTTTGGCTGATCTGGGGATTTTCAGAAAACACGCGCGAGAGTTGGTCGCCGACTGTCCGCCCACCGCGTCTTGGAGGAAATACCCGAATGGGCGTCTTCGCGACGCGCGCGCCATTTCGTCCCAATCCATTGGGTCTATCCTCAGTCATGCTCGATGCCATCGAAAAAACGCCACAAGACGGCACGGTCCTTCACGTCTCAGGCGCCGATCTCATGGACGGCACACCGATTTACGACATCAAGCCCTATATTTCTTTTACGGATTCACATCCCGAAGCGCGCAACGGCTTTGCAGAACAGGCCAAATCACACGCGCTCGACGTGACCATTCCCCAAGAACTATCTAAAAAGATAACCCCTGAACGACTCAAAGCCCTCCGCGCAATCCTCGCCCAAGACCCGCGCCCAGCTTACCAGAACGATCCCGACCGCATCTATGGCTTCCCATTCGCAGACGCTGAAATTCGCTTCAAAGTCTCTGAAAACACGCTCGAAGTCACCGATATACAGTAACATTTGTGTGGGAACCCCTTTCTTTCAGCCAAAAGAAAGGGGGTTCCCACACACACTCCCGAAAGAAAGGCGTATGTTTTTAGGCAATCAGGCGGCTTTGGGGCATTCTATTAGGGAACCTCTGAACAATTCGAAAACCTCCTGGGGATGCGGGCGTCTCGCCCGCACAAAACTTATGTTCCAGAAATACTATTGTCC
>JAFUEE010000061.1 GCA_017464085.1 Pseudomonadota bacterium | reverse complement strand
GGCAATAAAGTCAATGGCGATGGCTGTTCTGCGGATTGCAAGACGGAAGAAGTTCCGCAGTGCGGCAACGGCGTGATTGATTCCGGGGAACAGTGCGACAAGAATAATTTCGGCGGCTATACCTGCCGTATCAAGTGCGCAGAGGCCGGCATGAACTATTCGGGGGCGTTTGCATGCACGGATCAGTGCACGCTCGATGAGAGCGCATGCAAGTGCATCTCTTCCGAAACCGCGATATGCGGCAATGGCGAAGTCGAGACCGGGGAGGACTGCGACGACGGCAATGTGAAGGACGGCGACGGCTGCTCGAAGAATTGCAAGAACGAGGTGTGCGGCAATGGCGTGCTCGATTTCGGAGAGGACTGCGATGATGGCAACACGGCAGACGGCGACTGCTGCAGTTCGGCGTGCAAGTTTGAGCACAGCGCGGCCTGTGACGGCACATGCGGGAACGGCATCATTGAGTTCGGGGAGACCTGCGATAAAGATAACCTGGGGTATTACACAGGCATGGGCGCGGAAAAGGTCTGCGAGCTTTTTGGCTATCAGATGACTTCGTCTGCAAAAGTGTCCTGTTCGGATGCGTGCCAGATTGTGCTTGACTGTCCGGTGCTCAAGTGCGGCAATGGCGTTCTGGATGACGGGGAGTTCTGCGATGGCGATGTGATTCGCAACGGCTATACCTGCCAGTCGATCTTCGGGCCTGGCTCCGAGGGCACGCTCAAATGCGATGACACCTGCCTGCATACCGACAAATCGGACTGTACCGCGCCGTCCAACTGTGGCAATGGCAAGGTCAACGGCAACGAGAAATGCGATCCGAAACTCGAGGACGAAAGCAAGTTCCTCTGCTCGTCCTATTATCCAGGCAGCACCGGAAAACGCGTGTGCGGCAGCGTCTGCCGATGGGAGGATGACTCATGTACTATTCCGCCGACATGCGGCAATAACACATGGGATGAGGGCGAAGACTGCGATCCTAGCGTCTTCGTGTCCTACGCGCAATCATGTGCGGGGGAGATGGGGCCGGGCTCGACCGGGACGGTGATCTGCAATGAGCGTTGCAAATTCTCCTATGCGCTGTGCACGCAGTCGCCCGCCTGCGGCAACAACATGACCGAGAACGGGACGAATGGCTCGGCTCGCTATCACGAAGTCTGCGATGGCACGGACTTGAACGGCAAGACATGTGCGAAACTTCTCGGCAGCGAATATACGGGCACGCTCGGCTGTCTTTCCAATTGCTCTGGTTACGATTATACCAACTGCAAACTCAAATAATACTGCTGGTGTCGCTTCCCTATCGCGCCCTTCGGTCGCGATACGGTCTGCTGAGGCCGGGCTATGGCATTCGCCATACGCCCGGCTTTTCTTTTTTATGATGCCAGGATTCAAGTGATGTTCCCTTGGGGCGGAGTGTCGCTTGAATTTTTAAATATATGAATACAGATTGAGGCCTGTGCTTATGAAATATATATAAATTTAATTTAATGATATATTACGGCGGTGAAATATAAATGGCGCGGCGTAGGAGCCTAGCGAGTAGCCGCGCCTGCGAGCCGTATGCGCGCCAGCGCAAGCCTGGCGTGCATAGGGGAGCCAAAAAATATGCAAAAAAAGTAATGACGGCTCAATGAATTAATCATTGATAATCATCGAAGAGTTTTGAGCGCATGGCTTCAATATCGAGCTGTTCGATAAGTTCTGGCAGGTTGCTGAATTCTTCGTGATAGCCGAATAAATCGCTTGTCATTTCAGCGATGGCATCTGATTTTGACCAGTTTTGGAAGAGTATTCGGTACATGGCGATGACGATTCCTGTTCGGTCTGCGCCATGCAGGCAGTGCACGAGGATGGGCTTTGGGGCGTCGCGCAGGACTTCGAGCGCCTGGAGGAGTTCATTTTCTGTGACATTCCATGGAAACATGGGAATGTGAATGAGCGAGAGGCCGGTCTGTTCGGTGGCTTCGAGCGCGTTGTCGAGCGAGACGAGCTGAAGTGAAAGGACGGTCTGTATGCCGAGTGTTTTGGCGGAAGTGAGGCCATTTTCGGTGGGTTGTGCGCTTCGATAGAGATCGTCGTTGAGGCGATAGAAGTTGTTGAGTCCGTCGGCCGCGAGAGGTGTGAGTGGCTGAGATGTGTCGGGATGGGGGGGCGTGTCGGGGAGCAGCGGGTTGTCTTCGTCAGGCCAGGGGGCAGGCTGGTCGATTTCAGGCTGGTCTGGCGTTTCAGGCTGGTCGATTTCGGGCTGGTCTGGCGTTTCAGGCTGGTTGATTTCGGGCTGGTCTGGCGTTTCAGGCTGCGGCGGAATGTCGGGAATGTCTGTCGGTTGGGAAGGCTTTGGCGTGACAGGGCGGTCGGGCGTTTCCAGTGCGGTGCCTGGGGCGGTCTGAATTTCAGGGGGAAAGACAGGGCGGTCTTGTGAGGGCGGCGCTTCGTTCTGAATGTCGGCGTCGCATCCCATGAGCGCAGGGATAAGGAAAAGGCAGAAGACTGGAATGCGAAGATGTCTGTGTATCATATTGAGAATCTCTGAGCGTTACGGGTTCTCTCAGGCCTGCGGCGTGAGGCTGCCAGACCGATGGGCAGATTAGCATATCGATATGGAGAAAAGCCATATAGAAAAACCGCAGATAGGGGGAATTGTATTTATTTAGAAGGGTGGATACGAAATTGTTACATCAAGTCGTTGTGTTTACGAAATGAGTCGGCTAATGTGTTCGTGAGTGATGGGGGAATGATAGTGATGTTTCCCCGAAGGAGGGTAGTGATGAAAAAGTGGTTGTTATGTGTATTCTCATGTATTGCGTTGTGTGGCTGCACTGAAAGGAGCAGTGATTTGGGGGCGCCTGTCGGGGAGATGGCGCTTGAGTTTTCATCGCACAAGCTGGCGCTTTCGCAGGCGAACAGCTGTGATGACTATCGAGCGCACATGCTCGATTCGCTTGCGCGCGAGATTGCATACGAGCGTTTTGCGTATGTTGGCGGTCGCTGGTATGCAGTAGATGAAGCTGTGTCAGAGCCTGGCAGCGCCTCGAATGATGCTCCGAAAGCCGGGGAATTTACGGAGACGAACGTGCAGGAAGCGGGCGCGGATGAGCTCGATACTGTTAAGAATGACGGGAATTATATGTATTCGCTTCGGGACAATGAAGTCCACATCACGCAGGTCTGGCCGCCTGAAGAGATGAAAGAAGTGGCCGTGATTGCTTTGAAGATGGACGGCGCGAATTCTTATGGCAATGCGCGTGGGCTGATGCTTTCGGGCGACAAGCTTCTCGTGCTGAGCAGCGAGTCGTCGTGGGATGATACGGACGACTGGTATCGGAATTATACGAATAGGACAGTCGTGCGCGTGTATGATGTTTCGGATCATGCCTCGCCGAAACTGACCAAGTCGCATCAGTTTAGCGGCTGGCTTGAAGATGCTCGCTTAATTAAGGGCAGACTGCACGTCGTTTCGAATGCAGAGATGGGCGTGTCATGGTACGAATTTTACAATCTGGCGAATGCAGACATTCCTGGTGTCCCGAAATTCATGACGCCCTGGGCGGATGAAAACTGGGAATACAGTGATTGGAGCAGCGAGGATTGGGAAGCCTACCATAAGCGCGTCGATGAATGGTATGATGCTCGCGAGGCAAATATTAATAAATATTTGCCTTATATCCGGGCCTGGCTGGAAGAAAAATATGCATCGGTCGATGATTTTAAATGGCCGAAGTATTCGGATGGCGATCATGCTCGGGATGCAGTATCATGTTCCGATATATATATTCCCTCGACGACATCGAGAGATAATGGTGTATTGCTGATTTCAGAAATTTCGGGCGATGGATTCGATAAATATAGTGCCCGTGCGCTTTCTGATTCTGGCTGGCTGATCTATGCCTCGACAGAAAATCTCTATGTCGTGTCTAACAGCAGCTATTGGTGGTCTGACTGTATGTTCAGTGAAGATGCGTGCAAGCCGTATTCTCATATTCATCACTTTAATCTCGGCGCGGATGATGGCCAGGTAAAGTATATCAATTCTGCAGAAGTCGAGGGCATGGTCAATGATCAGTTCAAAATGAGTGAATATGATGGTCATCTCCGTGTCGTTTCATCGCCGACGTATTGGGGTAACAGTCCCACTGGGCACATGCTTTCTGTCTTTGATATCAAGACGCCGGAGCTGATGGAGCTCACGGGGCGTGTGGAAGGGTTTGGAAAGAATGAGAGCGTGTATGCCGCGAGAATGTTCGGTAAAAAGGGATATGTCGTGACCTTTGAGAACACGGATCCGCTGTTCACGTTTGACTTGTCTGACCCAAAAGCGCCGAAACTTGCCGGTGAACTGAAAATTCCGGGGTATTCGTCATATATTCACCCGGTTGGGGAAAATCATCTTTTGACGATTGGAGAAGATGGGGATGAAACTGGCCGTTTGACCGGAATGCAGCTGCAGCTCTTTGATGTCACGGATCTGTCAAATCCTGTCCGGAAATATAAAACAATTATTTCGCAGGACAAAGATGATTATGAGAATGATACATACAGCTATGGCTGGTCAGATGCCATGTACGATCATCACGCGCTCAACTATCATGAAGGCTCTGGTCTGCTGGCAGTGCCCATCAATATCAGCTCATGGAAGAAATATGATTATCATCATTTCTCTGGCATGCTGATTTATAAAGTGGGGGCAGATCATGACTTTGAGCTGGTGGGGGGCGTGGATCATGCAGATCTTGTGCCGCAGAATGACCGCTATTGGTGGACAAATCTGAACCGTGCGCGTTTCTATTTCAAGGACGCAGGTGTGTATGATCGGAATGCGTATGTATATACAATCTCTAATCACGGCATTAAAGTGAACGATGCCAACGTTCCGAAGAATGAGATTGCGTCAGTCAAATATTAATTTTTAGATAGTGGGGGAAACCCTTTCTTTTGTGCCAAAAGAAAGGGTTTTCCCCCACACCCCCTTCCTAAAGAAAAGCCATGGGAAACGTTTTTTAGGCTGACAGGGGGGAGTCTGCGTTGTTTCACTCGTATTCTGAATATGCGCTTCATTCGCTACCTGTTTCGAGTATCTCCCCTGTGAGTGTACGGCGTTCGTGGGGGGATATGCTATGGCATACGCAAAGTCTGTCATACGAAGAAAAACAACTGCTTTGACAAGGGGACAAGCCCTCTTGTCAGTCACATTAAGGCGCTTGCGATGAACTTTGTGTACACTCGTGGGAGATATGCACCTTCGGATATAGTGAGGCAGTGGAGATACATTCGCTGAGCGTTGCTGAAACTGCGCGTTTCGCTTGTGCCTAGAGCGGCAAAAAAATGCCGCGCTTTAGGGAAAACCTGAACAATTGGATAACGTCCACATGAGTTCGCAAAATCGAAAAAGCTAAAAGTGCCATTGGAAATCCAGTATGATGAACTTGCATAAACTCTCATCTTACAGGAGGAACCAATGGCGAGAGGTATTGATAGAACAGAATTGCTTGAAT
>JAFUEE010000060.1 GCA_017464085.1 Pseudomonadota bacterium | reverse complement strand
GATGCATGAACGGGCATGCTTGATAAGTATGGCGAGCATTATCATGAGGATTTGACATCCAGATGTAATGGCTCGAATATATAAAATCTAATGCGGTTTCTTATATTGCGCAGGATTGCGATCCCCTTTTATAAAAAGTATTGTCATAACGCGGGCCAATGATCCGATGGACGTCATGCCCAAGCGTCTCAAACATATCTTTCGGGAATCTACACATCACATGCTCCTGAGGGGGGGTGTTGTATCTTCGATTTACAGTCCACAATAGGCTATAAATCTATGGCATCATAAAAAAAAAAAAAAAAAATCAACCTTTCTTTACCAAAAAAATCAAATTTTTTTCGCTTCGCGAAAAGCTAGGATTCATGCGGGTTTGCGAAGATATTTTTGGGGGATGGATGTATGGCATCCGTTCCGTGATGATGTGAATGCGCGATGCGTTATCGTTCCGTGATGATGTGAATACGCGATGCGTTTTCGTGCCGTGATGATGTGAATACGCGATGCGTTATCGTGCCGTGATGATGTGAATGCGCGATGCGTTTTCGTTCCGTGATGATGTGAATACGCGATGCGTTATCGTGCCGTGATGATGTGAATGCGCGATGCGTTTTCGTGCCGTGATGATGTGAATACGCGATGCGTTTTCATTCTCCCTGGGGTTACGCTTTGCTCACCCCGGGCTAATGTCAAGCGCCCCTCTGGGGCGCTACATGCGTTGCGAAGGGTAATGCGGATTTGTGAGCGCGATATATGCCGAGCGATCTAGGGCATGACCTCGGGCACTATTTTCTTGCTATTTAAAAAAACTCGCCATTCGGGGATTGGCGAGTTATGGTGGGGACTGGTATTCTGTGGAACGTCTGTACGGAGAGATGTTCCATGGAACGCATGTGCGGCGAGACGTTGAGGGCGTGAGGTGACTGGATAAAAAATTAAAGCTCGAATTTGAGAGAGGTTATGTCATGATTGGAAAAACATCGGTGGCTAAAATCGTGAGCATGATTGCTGTTTTTGTATGTATCTTGAGTTGTGTTTCGTTATTTGCGTATGCAGAGGAAAACGATGTGCATGGCGCACCTGATGCGATTCCGGAAGGTGCGAAGCGTTTGATTGAAGTTTATCCTGAACAAAGTCTTCGCTATGTCGATGGGCAGATTATTTTTTCGGATGGCACTGCGATGATTTATGATGATGGCAAATCTAAATCTTTTGATGAGAAATTAGATCAGTCCGATATCGAAGATATGTTTTCGCTGACGTATTCGCTTGCGGAAAAGCCTGGTTATTTGCAGGATGCCGGGCGCAGCCGTTGCGAGCCTTTTTTTAAGAAGATGTATGGAAATTCTAAGGCAGAAGTGCGCAAGCAGCTCGTGTCGGTGCCGTGGTTCGGCAAGCGCGTTAAGTTCACCAAAGTGAACGGTGCCGCAGAGCAGTTGCGCAAAGTTGCGGAGGAGATTGAAAGGGATTATCCGGAGATGAAGAAATATATGGAATCTTCGGGGACATTTGTGTGGCGCAAAGTGCGCGGCGCAGAGCGCATGAGCTCGCACAGCTATGGCATCGCGATTGATATCGGTGTGCCGTTTAGTGATTATTGGCAGTGGGCGTATGGCAAGGTCGCGGAAACGGCGCAGATTGGCTATAAGAACAAGATACCGCTTGAGATTGTCCGCGTGTTTGAAAAGCATGGTTTTGTGTGGGGCGGCCGATGGTATCACTTCGACACCATGCATTTTGAGTATCGTCCGGAAATCGTGTATGATTTGAAAGAATAGCGCGACAATTGTGCGATCGCGCGGAGCAGACCGGGAGGCTTGAGATGAAACTGAGCAATATTTTATTGAGCGCAATGTTAGTCCTGGGGGCATCGACTCATGCGTTTGCGCAGGATGGTTATGAGCCGGTTTCGCTTCTTGTGCGCGCGGACATCGACAAGGCGCGTTCGACCGAAAAGTGGGCGTGGACACAAGAGGCTGGTCTTCGCCTGAAAGGATCGCCGGAGTATAAAAATGCCTTTTGGGTATATCCGAAAAAAATTGCTGCCAATGGCACGCTCAGGGCTTCATTTATTGTGGGAAAACGTCCGGATTCATCTTTCTTCTATCGCGCGAAATTTTCAAAAGATCTCTCAGAAGTCTATGGGTATAGCCTTTCTTTCGATCATCAGAATATCCTCATACACCGCTGGGAAGAAGGTTATGCGGAGCCGATTACATCCAAGCATAAGCTGAAATATATGCCCAAAAAAGTAGATATCGTCATTGAAATGCAGGATGCGCATGTCGATGTTGCTGTATATGATGGCGAAAAGCAGGTCATGATTGGCGAGTTGCATGTGGATGATGCGGCATTTGCGGGGACGGAGACGGGCTATCGCGTGCATCGCAAACAGGACGCGAAATCGGCATTGACTGGTATTGATTTTAAAGCCTCAGGGAAAGATTATGCAGGCATCGAGGCGCATCCCGATGCCTATACGCGCCAGCAGTCACATGTGTTTGTATTATCTAAGTCAGGCAAGGCACTTCCAGGATTGAAGTCATGCACGAAGCTTTCCAGTTCATTTATTCCCCATTATGAGATTTATAGATGCGCGCATAAAGACATGATGCAGCTTGTGGATGCGGAGCGGCGGTTGCCTGAGGGTTATTATTGGACGGGATCGCGGTATAGTTTTTCTGATAGCGAGTATAGAAAGGCGGCGCAAGATATGAAATGTGAGCAGCCGATGCACTGCGATCCGGCGAAGCCGCTTGATCCGAACAGAAGCGCCAAAGATGTGGATATGATCCAGGCTTATCTCGATTTATATGAAACGGCGTGTCAGAAATATATCAAGCATGTTCGGCTTGAGACTATTGGCAGGACTTATCTGGGGCATGATATTCGTGCGCTTGTGCTTTCCAATTCGGACAGCAAGAATTTGCCGAGGGTGCTGTTCAACGGGGCGCATCACGGCATGGAGCTTCTGGCAAACGACATGGCGTTCGATGTCATCGAGGAGCTGTGCGAAAATGGCGAGGATGAGACGCGCAAACGGTATGATCAGATATTGAATAATGCGGAGGTGTGGATTATTCCGACGGTGAATCTGGACGGAAATGATTTATTTATACATGTTTCGGATCGCCTTGGGCGCAAGAATGGTCGTCATGTGTTCACAGGGAAGGCTCGTGGGGAATATCCGGCAAAGTACGGAACATCCAAGAAATCCGCGTATTATCGGTATCATCCGAATCTCGTGGCGGTGGGGGCCGGGGTGGACAACAATCGGAATTATCCGCTGCATTGGGGAGCGACGGGGGAAGTTTCGTCCTCGTCGCATCCGCGCGATTATTGGTATCGCGGAAGTTTTGCAGGATCGGAGCCTGAAAATCAGGCGATGATGAATCTGTTTCATACGGAACAGTTTGTTTCTTCGATCAGTTTTCACACGGTCTCGACGCGTATATTATCGCCGTATTCGATTGATGCGCTTGCGAATCCGCCGCATGAGGAGGACAATGCGTGGCAGCTTGCGCTGAAGATGGCTGCGGCAGCGGGCGTTCAGGCGAACGGGAAGCCCTATAAGGTCGTGAAGAATTTATATTCTGTGGATGGGACGGATCAGGATTGGTTCCGGATGATGTTCGGGACGTATGCATATCTGATCGAGGGGCCATTGCACAACCCGGTGGGGAGCAAGCGGCGGAGCGCATTGAAGAAGACGCGGCCGGCATTTCAGGCATTTCTCGATGCTGCGCCGCGTTCCGTGATCGTTCGCGTTCGTGACAGTGCCGGGCATCCGCTTGTGGCAGAGGTGAAGTACAGTGCGGAGCCTTATCTGAATAACGAGCGATGGCTGACCCGGTGCCAGGATGGCACGCATGCGATGCTGTGCTTTGGTGAGCAGGATGTGACGGTGACGCTTCTGGATGGCAGCACGCAGACCAAAAAAGCGCCCTGCCGCGAGATGCCGACGGTCGTAGAGTTTACGTTTGATGTCGCAGAGGCGCCGCGCGCGGCGGATGTTGTGACGCAGTCGGAGGCTTATGTATCGCTGATGGGCGTGGATGCGTATTGCGATCTTACGGCAAATGTTTGCCCGCATTTGCCTGCGCACAGGTATTGCTTAATTGAGGGCAGCTGTGTGGCGGCTGGAACGAATAAGGATGACTCGGGCAAATATATGTGTGATCCGGTCGAGAATAACCGAGGGTGGACGAAAAAATAGATAAGTATTGCACGAATGAGGGGGGGGGCGTGTATTTTGTTTGGTTGTGGATTCAGATGAAACGTCTGTGATTCGCTTGGAAATAACAAAGAATGTATAGGGAGAGGGATGATGGAAAACTTGATTTTGTTAGCTTCGGTTGAAGACATCTTTGACAGTATTGAAATGATTATTGGATTGGCAGGAATTGTTATCGCAGTTTTTTATGTAGGCATGCTGATATATCATAAGATACTTACTCATAAGATGGAAAAACTTAATGAGGCGTGTGAAGAAAATTTAAATAAGGTTATCGAAGCGCAAGAAGCTTATATTAATGAATTGACTGAAAAAGTAGATGAAATGTATAATAAACTCAAACCGCGTATAGAAAATCAAAGTGATATCAGCGAGGAGGATGTGGATCAGTGTATTGAGCTGGCGCAATTGTATTTAAACATACCGATGCATAAAACCTTGGAAGATTATGCAAAAGAAGCTGAGCTTGAGAAAGATCCAACCTTCGAGGCGATGACAAAAGACATGGTTGTGTGTAGCGAAGAGGGGCGCAAGAAAGCATTGTCGTTAATTCGGCCTATCATGGCATCAGGGAAGGCTGGCGTATATCGGGTGCTTGGGGAACTCCATGTGTTGGGCGTGGCGGGAGATGATCCGATTCCGCGGGATTATCATGAGGCCAAGGTGAACTATGAGCGAGCGGCAGACCTTGGGGATGATGATGCGATGTTCAAATTGGGCCTGATGTATAAGGAAGGAATCGCGTGCGAAGCTTCCTCGGAGGATGCTAAGAAGTGGATTGAGAAAGCGGCTGAAGCAGGGAATGAAGAAGCCAAGAAGTGGCTGAGCGTCGCTTCCATATTAGGTTAGGGGCATTTGTAAGAGAACGGTGGCATTGATATTTAGGAGAAAAAGATGACAGATATAGATTATTTTGGGGGTTGAATTAAAAAGGCCGGAAATTATTATTTGTATTGTGGGGATTATTGTTTGTCTTGTAATGAAAATTTTAAGCTTTATTTTAGAGTTTATATCAGATAGGGATTTAGATAAATTAATGAAGCAATCAGCTGAGATAAAAATAATTAGCTGAGTTAGATAAGCAAGAAATAATGCAACGTAAGCAAGAATAAAATGCGCGGCGTATCGCAGATAGCCGCGCGCGCAAGCCGTATGCGCCGTAGGCGCATAGGCGGCGCTAATGGAACATCAAATTAACCCCGAGACCGATAAAGTCATAGAATGATTTATATTCGCCGTTATTCGTGACGACGGCTTTTTCGGGATAGACGAGATTATATTGTTTGAAATTGCCTTCAGTGACAGTCATGGGAAGCTGATGGACATGTGCGAAGGCGAAGTCTAATCTCAGATCGAGTTTTTCAAACATGAAATTATAGGAAAGCCCGATGGTTGGCGCAAACTTATGATTGTCATACATGAAAGTTGAATAATTATATTCATCTGCGGCACCGGATTCATATAAGAAACCAGCGCGGAGTGTAAGTTTTTCAGGGATGACGTGATAATCTGCGCCGATGGAGACGCCGCCGACATCTTTCATATTTCTGGGGATAGTAAAGTTTCCGACATGGATATCGTCTACGAGTGCATTGGTGATGAGCCATGCATCATGCGGATAGATATTGATTTCTTTTTGTCGGCTCCATGCGGTGTACCATCCGTCGACTTCGATATCGAATATATTTTTATATTGATATCTGAGACCGAATTTGAGCGACCAGGGCAGCGAGATGGTCATATCCATGTGCGAGCCGATGAGCTGCGAGCGTTCATAGACATAGTGGTTGGGGAGTGCGCCTTTGAAGCTTCCGTTTCTCGATTCGTGATCGGAGAAGAGCTGGAAGGAAGCGGCGATTTCGAACCCGTCGAAGGGTTCGGCCCAGATGCCGAAGTTTGCGCTGAGCGTGAAATAATCTGAAGCATCGACTGTGATGACGCTGTCCATATCCGGGTCTTCGGCGCTTGCGAGCACGCCGAAATAAGTGCTGGCGATGCCGGTGCCCTTAAAGACGAAGGTGACGTTTTGGATGCCTGCGCCGATGGCAAAGCGGGGATGCGGGCGCCATGCGAACGCGAGTTCAGTCGTGAAAGCAAGCGTGTTGGCCATATTGATGACCTGATAGCGCTGCGCGCCGTCTGCGGGGAAAGCGGCCGGTGCGGCATTGGGGGGGAAGACGCCGACGCCGAGACCGAACTGATCCGAGCCGAAATCGGTGGTGAAGAGGACCTGGGGGATTGCGATGCCTGCGGCCTGATTTTCGACTTTTTGGAAGGTCGTGAGGGAGCCGTTCTGCTCGACCTGGGGCGCGCGCTGGAATTCGAGCTGGAGCATGGCCCATTCGACATCGACGAGGAGCTGGTGGCCTTCTGTGAGTGCGATGAGCGCCGGATTATATGCGACAGCATTCGGGTCTCTTGTGGAAACGACGCCTGCGCCTGCGCGTCCGGTGTTTCGGACGCCGCCGAGCGGGACAAAGAGGCCGCCAGCCAATGCGTTTTGAGCGGTGAAGAGCATGACGGCCAGACAGAGGAATTGGATTGTGCGTTTCATGTCTGCCTCCAATTAATAGATGATCTGCCAGGAAGCGTCTTCGGGCTTCCAGTCTTTTGGCCTGCGGTCGTTTCCCCAGATGGTGAAATCGATGACGCCGTAGATGCGTTCGACGCCGCGGTCATCGTCGGTGAACAGGTCATAGATGAAATCGAACAGGACGCGCATATCTTGCGGGGTTCGGACATTTCCGGAGCCGACATCGACGCGGAAGAGGTCATGCGCGACATCGAACAGGCGTGCGATATTGGCGCGTGGGCGCGTCTCAGTTTCGAGGAGGCGATGGAAGACATCGTTGAAGACGTGCTTGGGGTCTGCGGAATTGAAAGCATCGAAGCAGAGGAGCATGGTGATGACGAATGAATACTGCGAGAAACCTTCGGTAGTCCAGACCCTGTCGGGATCGATGAGCTTCGAGGTGAAGCTTGAAAGCGCGGAGATTTTGTCCTGCGCGAGGAGACGTGTGAGCAGCCAGTAGGCAGTGCCCTGGAGCTCGGTCGCAGCGGTTTTTTGCAGGTGAGATGCGAGACCACGGATTTTGGGGAAGCCGTTTCGGTTGTCGAGGTCGTTGAACATCAGGAGGAGCGGATGGAGCACCCGGTTTGAAAATACCATCTGTGTATTGGGGATGGCGGTCTGATGGATCCACGCGGAGAGGGTTTTGTCTTCCCATTTTTCGCGATAGATGTCGAGGAGCATGCGGACTGCGTCTGCTGCGACCTGTGCGCCGGCGGGCTTGTCGAATGTGATGGAGCCGTCCGGGTGTTTTGTGGTTCGGATGGTCATGTCCGCGAGTTTGGAGGCGACATCTGAGAGCTGGCTTTTGGTCGTCTCATGCGTGTCGAAGAAATCGCTGAGATCGCGAATGGCATCGATGTAGAGATAGGCCGGGGAGAGCGGCGCGATGGTGTTCCCGGCAGGATCTTTGGTCTGCGCGGAGCCGTCGATTTTTCGTATCGCCGGATTTGGCGTGAGGAGATAGCGGACGAATTTTTCGAAGCGAGCCGAGAGCTTCGCGCCATCTGAGAGCTGGACAGCGAGGAGCGCGTCGCCAAAGGCGCCGACATCAGCGACGATGTCTGTCTCGCGGAGCGCGCGGATGAGCATGGGTTCGAGGCTTCTGAAATCGGACGGGTGAAGATTGAGCGGCTTGCCCTGGCTGTCTTTGTACTCGACTGCGCCTGTGGGGTAATACTCGAAGATGGTGGCGATGATGCGCGCAAGGATGTCAGTCTTGTCGTGCTTGTTGAACACGTCGATGAGCGGATAGAGGGCATCGACAAGACCGGTCGCTTCGATGGCATAGAGGACATCGGCGTTGACATCGAGGCATTTGAAGCCCGAACGGCAGTCGGCGGTGTTGAGTCCGAGCGTGAAATAGCTCGTCTTGGCTGTGATATCGGAGCGGTTGAAGAGGCGAGTGACTTCAGCTGTTGTCGGGTGTACTGAGAGCTTGAGCCCGAAGAGATTGTCAGTGAGGAGCGTGAGGAGGCTGGTGACGGTGGCGCCGTCAAGGCCGATGAGGCCAGCGATCTGGATGAATTTGGGGCTGATGTGTTCTTCGAGGTGGAGATCGCCGGTGATTGTCTTGAGGTAGGCAGCCGCGAGATTGTCAAAAGTGATGAGGGGGCCGAGGGATTGGCCGACCGGGGAGATGTCGGTGTCGGCGACGATGAGGCTTTCAGCATAGACATCGTATGGGGTTTCGGATGTTTCCCACATCAGGTGAGTCGTTCTCTGGAAAAGCGAGCGATTTTCAAGAGATTCCGGCGCATTGAAGTCGGTTTTTTTCGTGCCGAGGATGGTGTCGACGGGGCATGCGCGGATGCAGTCCATGCGTTCGAATGTGCCGACTTTGTAAGTGTTGTCGCATGCGAGGAAGCACTGATTGTAGGGGCCGTCCTGTGGGACTTCGATAAAGGTTTTGGTGCGTTCCGCGAGTTCAGCGAGGAAGGGGGCGATTTTTGCGGCGCGCGGGTCATCGAGCGCGTCAAAAAGCGCTTCGAGGAGGCCGGGATCTTGAGCGATTTTGAGGACTTCGGGGATCAGCCTGTCGATGAGGTCGTTGTCTCCTGAGAAGTTGTTCGGCGTTTCATCAAGGATGGTGAGGATGCTGTCGAGATCGTGGACTAGCCTGGCTGCGACATCCTGATGATTTTCGAGGACTTGTATGATGGCTTCGAAATTTGCGCCGACAGATTCGTGATCGAGCGTCGTGAGCAGGGCGGCGATGAGCTGCATCGTCGGGGAATCTTGGCGGTAAGCGGTATATCTGCCGCGCGCATCTTGATAGGCGACGGGTTCGCCGAGCAGTGCCTGGAACGCGCGGAGCGCTTTTTCGATCGTGTCATCTTCAAAGAGCGGGCCGGATTCACGCACGAGATAAGCGAGCATTGTCTGCTGTAGGTCGAACGTTTCAAACGCCTGTGTGCCGTTGATCGCGGCCAGGCCGGGGGTGACCTGTATTGGCGCGGTTGTCGTCCGCCGCTCGAAGGGCGCGATCAGATCCTGCTGGTACTGGAAATATCCTGGGAATACGGGAGAGGGCTGAAGGATCTGGGCGAATGACGTATCGGGGACGGGGTTGGCGTGGTCATCGAGGCGCGCGACGGTCTGCGGTGATGCGCTGCCCTGGGGGGCATAGACTGATTTTGGCGTCGTGAGCGTCGTGATCAGCTTTGAGGTGAACCAGCGCGAATCTTCATCCAGGCCGAGGTCTGCCATCTCGTGGGAGAGTTCGCGGAGCAGGAGGTTCGTTGCGGCTTCTGGCGTTTTGCCGTTGCGCAGGAGCAAGGCCATCAGCTCGTCGGTGGTTTCGACGATATGCTCGTATTCGAAGACTTTGCCGAGCGGATTGGCGGATGACTGGTTTGCAAAAATGCTCGGCGTTTCGATGAACCAAGTGAGCGCGCTGAGCGCGGCAGGGTCGTTTCTGAATTCGTCAGCGGCTGTGGCGACTTTTCGCAGCGTGCCCGGATAGAGCATGTTTTCGTAGAGCGGAACGATGTCGATGAAGACCTGGTTGAAGTCATCCAGTTTGTCGGGGACTGCAGAGGTATCGACAGCATCGATGAAGCTTTCGCGGTAGCTTCTGAATGTGCTGAGGAAGCGCTCGCTGCTGTGGTCTTTGGAATGCACGGAGTTGTCGTACACGATGTTGTACAGCTCAGTCCCGAACGAGCCGTAGTCGCGGACTTCGCGCTCGGGGACGATGTCTTCCACGCATCCGAGGCACTGGGTCGCTGCGATAGAACATAAAGTGGTGCGTAAAATTTTGTTCAATTTTTTAAATTTCATGTATCGTTCCGTGATAGTTAAAAATTTATGAATTTAATTTTTAACGCGTTGCGTTATTTAGAATATTCTTCTAACGCATGGCTACTTTATGGGAATTTGGTTCAAAATCAAGCTAATTATCATGGGTGTGGTGTGAGAAATATTGATTTAAATTCGTGAACTATGTTGATGTGTTGAATAAAGTTTCATTCAAAGGGATTGCTTGAGGGAGGGGAATACCCGTGCGCGACGTTGAAACCTTGGTGGAAACATGGTGGATTGTCGCGTGTGTGTCGAAAAAGCGTTTGTATTTTGAGCAATGACTTGTGCTTTTTTCGCTGTGTTTTTTGGGGGGGGCGTGTTTTGGGGTGTTTTTTGCTGTGGTCGTTTTGTTTGTGTTTTTGTGTTTTGTGCCTTTTCCTTTTCGCCCGTTCGCCTACGGGGCGCGCGGCAGGGGGCGTTCGATTGTGAACGCCCCCTACAACCCCCGCACGCTTTTTAAGCGTCCTCAATCTGTCCCGAACGTCTCCCCGTCCGTGGGTCGGCGTTCGGGCAGCCGACATCGTGTCGGCTGTAAAGAGGTTTTGGCGTGTGATTGATGGGGAGGCTGAGGTGCGGTGAGATGTGTTTTTCTTGAGTTTTGGGGGCTGTACCTTTTCCGCTGCGCGCGTTTTTGGTTTGAGTTTTTGGGGCGGTGCCTTTTCCATTTTGGGCGTTTTTGTTTGTGTTTTTGGGTTTTGTGCCTTTTTCTTTTCGCCCGTTCGCCTACGGGGCGCGCGGCAGGGGGCGTTCGATTGTGAACGCCCCCTACAACCCCCGCACGCTTTTTAAGCGCACTCAATCTGTCCCGAACGTCTCCCCGTCCGTGGGTCGGCGTTCGGGCAGCCGACATCGTGTCGGCTGTAAAGAGGTTTTGGCGTGTGATTGATGGGGAGGCTGAGGTGCG
>JAFUEE010000059.1 GCA_017464085.1 Pseudomonadota bacterium | reverse complement strand
GGTCCAAAAAACAGTTTTTGGGGAATCGTCATGGTGACGAAGGTCCAAAAAACAGTTTTTGGGGAATCGTCATGGTGACGAAGGTCCAAAAAACAGTTTTTGAGGTTAATTTCGCGTCGGTCGTTTTAGTTTGTGGGTTTCTGTGCCAATTCCGCTTCGCCCGTTCGCCTGCGCGGCGCGCGGCAGGGGGCCGTTCGGTTGTGAACGCCCCCTACAACCCCCGCACGTTTTTTAAGCGCACTCGATCTGTCTCGAACGTCTCCCCGTCCGTGTAACGTCTCTCTTGCGCGCCGTATGCGCAGCATAGGCGCGCCCAAACGCGCGGCGTATTGCCATCCGGCAATAGCCGCGCTCCAACAACGAAAACCACCACATGATCACAATTCCATTTCAAGTCTTATCCTATTAATGATAATGCGAATGCGATTGCGCCGGCCGCAGATGACACATTGCCAGCTGCCGGCCAATTTTCCTGTTGTACGGCACATCCAAAGCCGCCTTATTCAATCCATGTTTACCAAGTGCTTTAAAACTCTCTGTCTGATATTGCCCTGTTTTTTTTGCGCCTGTGATGAAGATGACGTTGCTGATACGCCAGTCCAGGTCGCGCAGACTCGCTCGATGCTTCCAAAGGCCGAACCCGAAAGGCCGAAGTCTCCGGATCCTGCCACGATTGAGCTCACCGTCTCAGAGCTGACGCGCTGCGCCGCTGTCTCTGCCGCTGTCGGCGCAAAACGGCGGCTCACGATGGAGGGCCTCCCCAAAAACACACGCCAGACCGCAGAAGGCTACTGGATCGGCTCCATTCCAACCCCGGAACATATCGAGGAATTTCACGCGCGAAACGTCCGTCTGGTCCTCACGGCCTCGCTCGTGCCGGCCAAAAAATTGCAGGCGCTCAGACAGACCATGGCTTCCCTGGGAATCACGCACATTTATATGCCTTTTGGCAGCCGGTTCCCGAGCCCCTCGAAATTCCTCCCCATTGTCGAGCGCTTCGCGCCGGACCAGATCTTTATTCACTGCGAACACGGCGGCGACCGCTCTGGCGCTATCCTGGCGTACCTGCTCAACCAAAGGCACGGCTGGCAGCTCGCGCGCTCTCTCTATGCCGTCATCGTCCCCTCTTATGGCGACATCCAGGCGCTCACGCGCATTCTCAATGCTCACGGCATCGCATGCTCAGCGGACGAATTTGAAAACGATATCGGCATTTATTCCGCCGAAAGCAACGGCGGTTATGGCGGCCTCAAAGTCTATGCGAAAGACGGCAATTACGTCAAACTCGTCAACACACTCATCGATACTGTGCACAAACAAAAACGTGATAAGCGCCGCAGGCAGTAACAGAGGGAAATGCTCCACATATCATAAGGCAAGCTATGATTTTTTACTTCTCGGCCACTGGCATTACCAAAAAGCTCGCGCTCACGATCGCGGAACGCACTCAGGAAAGCGCCATCGACATCGAACAGGCGCTTGCGAAGGAAGAATTCGCGTACGCGCTGAAGGATTCAGAGCGCCTCGGCTTCCTCTCCCCCGTCTATTTTGGCGGCGTGCCCGATATCGTCAGACGGTTCATCGAAAACGTCAGAATTCAGTCCGGAGAACATTACTACTGTTTCATCGCGATGACATTCGGCACTGGTCCGTTCAACGCGACTAATCAGCTCGTCACGCTCCTGCTTCGCCACGGAATCACGACAAACGCCATGTTTGGCGCCTGCGGCATCGACACGTATCTCCCGATGTTCTCGATACCCGACGGGGATGCGCGCAAAGATATCCAGGACAAGATGGACACGCAGAATGCGCTTATTGCGGAACAAGTCGCCGACCGCTCCGCGATCAACGATATCCGTCAGGGGCCTTTTCCGCGCCTGACCTCCGCATTTATGGCGCCGCTCTATGCATTGGCACGCCGGACCAGTAATTTCCATGTCTCGGATGATTGCACCGGATGCGGTCTGTGCGCCAAAAATTGTCCGGAACACGCTATCGCTCTCGACACTCAGACGCATCGGCCGGTCTGGACCGCCCCCAGATGTCTCACCTGCCTGCGGTGCCTCCACCATTGCCCGGCCGGCGCCATCGATCACGGCAGGGCGACAAACGGCAAACTGCGCCTCAAATCGTATCCGTGATATGGGGCGCGCCTATGCCTGACGGCATACGGCGCACCAGAGACGTTCCACGGAACGTCTTTACATCGGGGGCTTATTTGATTGCGAGCACATCGATGGTTTCGGAGAGCGAATTGAGAATGAGGATCTGCTTGCGAGCCGCGTCATAGACGATATCGATGGGGCCTTTGACCGGATTTTCGGCTGGCGTCGTGAGGTAATAGGTCTGCGGCGCGCTTTCGGCAGCCCACGAAATCGAGTCGCTCGTGAAATCGATGACCGCGAGGTGATCGCCGATGGCAATGGGGGTTGTCGTGCCCTTGGGGGCGTTCAGGATCGGCATATAGGTGAACTGCGCGTCTTTGGTGAGCAGGCTGCCGAGGGGGAGCTTGTAAAGTGTCGGGGTCATGCCGTCGCCGACATAGAGCATCTGGTCGAGCGTTGTTACGCGCCCGAGGTTTGCGTTTGATACGCATACGGAATTCGCGGGCTGGGCGCTTGCGAGGTTTTGGGGGATTTGCCAGATGTCGATGCACGACTTGGCTGGGGGCGTTTGTGTCGCGAAGTCGATCACGCCCGCATTGATTGAGAGAAGATAAGTGGTTCCGTTGAGCGAGATCGTGTCGATGAACGCCGGATTGGGGGAGCTTGAGGGGACGGTGAACGCGCCCTGAGAAGTGATGACGTGGATGCTGCCTTTGGTGTTCTGCGGGGAGGCGTAGTCATATTCGGAGTCTGCGATGCAGAGCGCGTCGCCTGCGGTAAGGATGGCCGTGGGGGCGCGCAGGTCGCTTGCGGCTGTGGCGATGTCCGTCGGATTGGCGCTTGAGATGCGCGCGACAGTGCCTTTGCCCTGAAGGGCGACATATATATCCTCAGCGTCTGCATAGACGGCGTACGGAGAGGCATCTGCACCGAGGTCGATGTAGTTTTTTTCGACTTTGAAGTCTGTGAGATGGATCCGCGTGATCGCATTGTTTCCTGAATCGACGACGTATGCATAGTCGCCATAGATTGCCAGGTCTGAGGGCCAGAGACCGATATCTGTAAGAGAGGTGACTGCCTTGAGCGGCAGGGCGGCTTGTGTCTCAGCATCGAGATCGCCGAAGAGATTGATGTTGGTCATCGGCGTATCTGGATCGTCGCCGCCGCAGGCGGTCCAGGCCGGAAACGAGAGGCAGAGCATGAATGGGAGCAAACATCGCGTCTTTTTGTTGAGCATTTGAAATCCTTTATTGAATCATTATCTGACACATCCCATGCTTTCGACATAAAAAGATGGGATGGACACATTATACTGGATGAAGAAAAGCTCAAACATGTTGATGTTTCTTATTTTGCGGCGGTCGTTTTATGCTCTGTTTAACGGCTGTTGTGTTTTTTGGGGCCTTTTGCGGCGCCTGTTCGCCTGCGCGGCGTGCGGCAGGGGGCTGTACCTTTTTCGCTGCGCGCGTTTTGGGTTTGTTTTGGGGCTGTACCTATTCCGCTTCGCCCGTTCGCCTGCGCGGCGCGCGGCTGGGGGCGTTCGATTGTGAACGCCCCCTACAACCCCCGCACGCTTTTTAGCGTCCTCAATCTGTCCCGAACGTCTTCCCGTCCGTGGGGCGGCGTTCGGGCTACCGACGTCGTGTCGGCTGTAAAGAGTTTTTTTGAGTGTGATTGGTGGGGGCGCTGAAGTGCAATGAGAATTGGGATTTTGGAGGATTTGGGTGCGGTGCCTTTTTCGCGACGATTGTTTTGGCTGTTTTGGGGGAGATTATTCAGTCTGCATAAGTGCTCACATAGGGAGAGGAGCATTGTTGAGGGCATTGATTTCGTTTTCAGTCAGACCAGTGACCTTTTCAATGACATCTATGCTTATGCCGAGATTAAGCATATTTCTAGCTGTTTCTTTCCTGCCTTCTTTCCTGCCTTCTTTCCAGCCTTCTTTTTTGCCTTGCCTTTCTCGTTCATCCCCATAGCGAGCGGTCACATAATCTTGGTCGAATAATGTCGTCATAATGTCCATGATTTCTGTCTCCCTCTCTTTCAGATATTTCGTTAAGACTTGTTTATCTCTGCAGATGCGCAATGCTTCTTCGATGGCTTTGCGCGTTCGAGCGTATTTCTTTACCTGTTCTGTAAGGACTTTGCAAAACGTGATGTACTGATCGATGATGTCACCTGTCATGCGGTCATAGATGACGTGGACTTGGGCGTCAATGTCGCACTGGGCATCGTCAGGGAAGTATAGGTCTTTGAACGAGAGTGTATCGGGTTTGTGCCCATGCTCCCCACTGTAAATGACGTAAAACTCGGGTTTGGGACACGAGACTTTTGTTGTCGAATAGAGAAACACTTTGTGTTCCGTGAAGTAGTTGTTGAGCGTCTGTATCCAATACCCCAAAAGCCTTAAGACGATGTTTGGCGACCATGAGCTCTGGGCTTCGACCAAGACAATCAGGCGATTGCCCACGTTAAAGCCCAAGTCGTTATAGGGATGCTCTGCGAGGATGCACCGACAGGTGACTGATTTTAGGTCTTTGATGGTTGTCGTCTTATCCTCGGGATGCAGCACTTGATACAGTTCGAGCAGATACTCGGGTGTCGAGAACAAATTCGTAAACACGCTGTCCTTTGCGGTGTGTTTGACCTTGATTTCGTCAGTCATTTGTACCTCCGTAAAGCATTTCATGATGTGTTGCGCGAAAGCGTATCGCGTCAGGGGCATAGAATGAGGCGTTGAGTGGATCAGATTATGATATTCTTTGCGGCATGCAGGGCGACGCGAACCATGTCATTGACACCTTTTGTGATGACGCTTTCGGAGGCACGTTTCTGACCGTCGAGCTGGTCGGAGACAGTGAGCAGGACTGCGGCGCGGATATTATGCGCGGCAGCGGTGCAGAGGACGGTGGCGGCTTCCATTTCGACAGCTTGAATGCCGAGTGCGGAAAACTTTTGATAGGTGTCGAGCGGATGGCCGTAGAAGCGGTCGAGGCTTGCGATTTTTCCGACGTGATGCGGGATTTCGAAGCGAGTGGCTTCGTCAGCGGCGGCGCGGATAAAGTCGAAATCAGAGGTCGCGGGGAAGCCCAGGGGGAGATTTGTACCTGCGGCGCGGGCGCGGATGATTTCTTGTGAGGTGCCGTCACTCATGCATGCGGCGAGTACGATGAGGAGGTCGCCGGGATTGAGCGCGGGATCTGCGGCACCGCATGTGCCGACGCGGATGAAGAATTTAGCGCCGAGCTGGATGAGTTCCTCGCAGACGATGGCGGCAGATGGGCCGCCCATGCCAGTGGTCTGGATGGTGACTGGCATGTCTTCGAAAGTGCCGTTGTAGCCGAACATTTTGCGGTATTCGGTGGTGCGCTCGACATTTTGCAGGAAGTTTTGCGCGATCCAGGTGGCGCGGTCTGGGTCGCCTGGGAGGAGGACAATGGGGGCGATGGTTTTGCTTTGTACGTGAATGGGCATGGGTCGACTATAAATGTTGTGAGAGACGCGTGAGAGGTCAGTTGTCAGTTGTCGGTTGTCAGTTGTCAGTTGTCAGTTGTCAGGTGTCGGTTGTCAGTTGTCAGGTGTCAGGTGTCAGGTGTCAGGTGTCATGGAACGTCTTTACATGAGGGGGAGAGAGACGTTCCATGGAACGTCTGTACTAGAGGCCTTCGGCTTTGGCATCGGAGTGAACGGCTTCGACGCGCATATCGAGACCGCCGCAGGCTGTCTTTGAGAGCGTGTCGCAGAGGGCTTTTTCGATGCCGTCAGCATCGAAACCGAGTTCGTGCGCGAGGTATGCGCGCGAAGCGCCGTGCGCATAGACATCTTGAAGGCCTAGACGGTGTACGCGGAGGGGAAGCCCGCGAGAGGCGATGACTTCGCATACGATCGAACCAAGGCCGCCGATGACCGAATGATTTTCTGCAACGACGATATCTGTAATGCCTGCGAGAAGTTCGAGCAATGCGTCTTCGGGGAACGGCTTGAGCGCGGCAACATTCGCATGGATAAGCGGCACGTCTTTGAGTGATGCGGACTGCGTTGCGGTGATGCCGTATTCCGTGCAGATGCCTTCCGTGAGCAGGAGGATTTGGGCGCCAGGGTCTCTGCGGAGGATGGGAAGCGAGTGGAGGGGGAAAGGGGCGCCTTCTGGGAAGATGCGCACAACTTCGCCGCGCAGCATGCGGATATAGACGGGGCCTTCGATGGTGTTTGCGGCATCGAGGACGGCTTCGACTTGTGTGGCATCCGCGCAGTCGAGGACAGTCATATTTGGAAGCACGCGCATGAGCGCGATATCGTCGATGGCCTGATGCGTGACGCCTCCGGGGGTGGTAATGCCCGGCAGGAAGCCCATGAGGCGGACTGGGACGTTCGGGTATGCGACGCTCATGGCGACCTGGTCAAAGACCCGGCGAGTGAGGAAGACGGCGAAAGTGTGGAGATAGGGGATGAAGCCTTCGCGAGCCATGGCGCCGGCGGCGCTGATCATGTTCTGTTCTGCCATGCCCATGGAGAAATACCGCTCGGGATAGGTGTCGCGGAAGCCGTCGGCCTCGCAGGAGCCTGTGAGATCGGCTGTCATGACGATGTGTTGAGGCTTGTCGGCCATCCATTTGATGAGGTGATGATAATGCGGTCTTTTGATGACTGGTAGTGACATTAGGCATTCTCCCATTCTTGACAGATTTTTTCATATCCATCGCGTTCTTCGGGTGTTTTGAAGCGAAGGTAGTGAAGGCGCGGCCAGCGTTCGCGCAGTTTTTCTAGCCCTCTGCATGGATCGGTTCTGCAGATGACGACATGCGGCTTGTCTGGAGATGTGTGCGTAGCAGCGTTGCAGAGTGCGTCGATATCGTGCCCGTCGACTTCATCGGCGGTGCAGCCGAAGGCTTCGATGCGCGCTTTCATGGGCTCGACGCACCCGACGCCTGTCATGATGCCATCACATTGGAAACCATTTGCATCCACGAAGACGAGCAGGTTGCCGAGCTTGTGGAATGCGGCAGCCGCAAGTGCTTCATAAGTCTGACCTTCCTCATATTCGCCGTCAGACATGAAGACGACAACGCGGCCTGTGTCGCCCTTGAGCTTTCTGGCAAGCGCAATTCCCATGGCTTGGCTGATGGCTTGCGCGAGACTTCCGGCAGTGACTTCATGCCCTGGGCTGTGCTCTGCGCCGATCATTTCGACGCTTGAGCCGTCTACGTTGAAGAGCTCAAGACCTTTGGGATCCATGCGCCCGAATTCAATGAGCGTGGCATAGAGCACGAGCGCATAGTGCACCGGGGAAAAGACAAATCTGTCGAGAGCTGGGGCTTTGGGACCGTTGTAGCAGCTTCCTGTGATGCGCGGCTTGCCCTGACCCGGTACGCCGGGGAAAGGCTTCGGAAGCGGATCGCCCTCAGAAGGCCCAATATTAAGGATGCGTCCGTACAGTGCACTGAGTATCTCGGCACTGCTGCACGCCTGGCTCATATAGCCGCCGCCATTTGTCAGAATGTGCCTGAGTACTCTCCGGCGAATGTTCTGTGCATGTGAGTTTTCGAGTTTCATGAGTTCCTCATTATTTTTATTGGGGGATTTTTGTGGGGGGAACCGCTTTCTTT
>JAFUEE010000058.1 GCA_017464085.1 Pseudomonadota bacterium | reverse complement strand
TTGCACGATGTCATGATTGAAATGATGCAATTGTTCAGAGGTTCTTTGGCCCCTAACCCCCAGCCCCTTTCCCCAATGGGGCAAGGGGAGTGGATTTGCGCGATATCATGATTGAAATGATGCAATTGTTCATAGGTTCCTTTATTCATTTTCAGAGCTGACACATGGCTGCAGGAAAACTCAGCGAAATCAATGTAACGCCCCTGGTGGATGTGCTCCTCGTGCTGCTCATCATCTTTATGGTGACGACTGCGGTGGCGGAGCAGCAGCGCCTGGAGCAGAAGAAGCAGGAGAGCGTTCAGGAGAAGACGGAATCGCTCGTATCGCTCAACCTGCCGATCACGCCGGATAACGACTATCTGGCAGATGCGGACACGACGAAGCTCGTCGTCGTGATCGACAAGAACCTGCGCGTGTTTGTCGTGCGCGGCCTGTCGAGCGTCGGCGGCCAGGATCCAGTAGCCGACTGTTCTCAGACACGGAATCCGGCAAACTGGCAGCCCTGTTTTGACATCATTGTCCAGCGGCTCGGGCAGAACCAGCGCATGCTCAAGGAAGGGCTTTACCTTGAAGCGGACGCGGATGCGCCTTATGGCTTTGTATCTGGTGTTCTGCAGGCATTTCACGGCCTGGGGCTCCAGAGCGTCGATATCGTGACGGATCCACATTTCAAAGCAGTTCTTGAGGCACAGCCATGACGACGAAAACAACACCACGCAAGCGCCGCAGGAACCGCCACAGCGTCTCTCCGGGGATGCATCTGGGCAGTGCTATTTTTTCGGGAATCGTCAATGGCGCGATCGGCCTTTTGTTCGTGCTGAGTTCAGGCTCGCAGGCGCCGGAACCTGCGCAGCCGGTCGAGACGAGCACGATATTCTGCAGATATATCGATAATGGCCGTCTCTTTCAGACAGAGGTTTCCGCGCCGGACTGGCAGACGGCAGAAGAAATCGTCTGCGGCGCGCAGGTGCGCGATGTGCGGCTTTCGCCGCTGCTTCTCGAAGGTGCGCGCTTGATCCTTGACGATGCTTCCAACCCCGTCCTGCTGGCACAGCGCGAGAGCTGCTCATGCTCGCAGGAAGAGCGCGTCCCCATTCTCCAGGATCTTTCGATTGTCGAAGCGCCAAGGCTTGGCACCGAGCAGAAAAAATATGCCCTCCCGACGATCATCAACGTCAAGGAAGAGGCGCAGGCGAACACGGTCACGACGGAAAAGACCAACCCTGTCAAAAAGAATGACAAGCCCCTCAAAAAAGAACCGACGCTCGATGACCTCTTGACTGCAGCCGAATTCGACCCAGCTCGCCCGGAGAGCAATTACGATATGAGCGGCTCGCTTGAAGGCTCCAGGCTTTCCAATTCCGCGACTGGCCAGGGCGATCCCTATCTTCAGAAAATCAAGGCAATGCTCGACAATACGATGGAAGCGCCCGCAAGCGTGCCTCAGTCGCAGCTGCGGAAGCTCTCGGCAGTCGCCTGGCTGCGCATCAGCGACAATGGCATCGTCACGAGCTGGGGCTTTGACAAAAAGAGCGGCAATGCCGCGTTCGACAAGATGATCGAGATGACGCTCAAGCAGTTTATGATGGGCGGCACAAAGCGTTTCGCCCCCCCGCCTGCGCAGTGGAGATTCAAAGACATCCCGTTCCGCGTCGAAGGCAAGAACATCAAATAATATCGAGGAAATCACTTTATGGATCAGTTCCAGGACATCATTTCGTCTCTTGAAAAACAATTTAATGGCGATCAGGCTCACGATATCGAGATCGTCCGCGAATACTGCAGGAACCTGCCGCAGTCGGAGGAGAGCCTGCGCATCGTGACGGCCCTCGGTCGATATGCTGCGGAAAAATTCCCCGACGAGCCGATGGTCAAGGATGCCCACAAAATCGAGGAAGCCCTGACCGGGTTTATGGACAAGATTCACCACGCGCAGGACTGTCTTCGTGAGAAGAAGTATGAAGAAGCGCTTGCCGGGTTTGAAGAAGTCATCGCCGATGTCAAGCCGCCCAAAGTCGAGGGCAAGCGCCAGTATTCGTTCAGCCATCCCTTCGAAGAGATGATTCTGCGCGCTTCTTCGCGCGATAACAGCCCCATCGAGCGCATTTCCCCATTGCCCGAGGTGCTCTATTATCAGAAAGGCGTCTGCTGCTTTGAGATGAAGCGATATGCGGAGGCGCGTGAGGCTTATCAGAACGCGCTCGAACTCAATCCGGTCAATGTGCGCACCTGGTTCGAGATCGCGCAGATCGACAAGATCGAGGGAAAATATGAGGATCTCCGTGCGCTTCTGCTCAAAGTCCATCCGATGCTGTTCACGCGCGGCATGCTCGCGCGCTTTTACCGTGAGGAAGCCGGGCTTGCGATGATCGAGGAAAAATATGATCTGGCTGTCCCTTTGATTTATATCAGCCTGGATTATGAAGATACGCCTCAGGCACGCGCGCAGCTCAATGCATTGGCGAAACATCGCGGCGTGAATCTTTCCAAGCCGACGGCAGACGCGGCGCGTAAAAGCCTCGAAGCGGCAAAAATTCCTGTCGGTCCGGCACCGCAGGTCTATCAGCTCGCGATCGATATCGGCAATACGATGAAAAAAGCGCATCCGGAGATTGCCAAAATGGCTTATGCAATCGCATACGATGTGACGCATTACGAACCGCTGCTCAAAGAATTGAACGCGTGATGATTTTGCATTGGGCGCGGCTATTGCGAGGCAATACGCCGCGTGTGGCGCGTCTATGCCTGTCGGCATACGTCGCGCCAGAGACGTTCTATGGAACGTCTTTACGTTGGGCGCGGCTATAATTACGTTGGACGCGGCTATAATTTATTGCGTGGCGCGGCATTGGGGACTGCGGCATAGAGCGCGCGCAGGGGATCGGGCTCGGTGTCGTATGCAAATGCAGTGGTGATGCCCTTGGCGGCAGTCTGACCGTTGATGAGGGGGTTCGTCTCATCGGGGCTGTCTGAGCGCCTGCGCCAGCGGTTGCGCTCCATATTTTCGCGTTCCCATTGCGCCTGAAGGATCAGAAGCGTCTCAAGTTCTGGGGGGAGTTTGTCCCGGAATGCATAGAGGACTTTGCCCGTCGCTTCGGCGTCATTGCAGGCCCGGTGAGCGCCTTCGAGCGAAACGCCTAGGCGTTCCGCGACCATGCCGAGCTTGTTTCTCTGGTTCGGATAAAAGTGCTGTGCAAAGACGAGCGGGTCGATGACCGGGTTGTCGGACGGCCATTTGTAGCCCAGAGCTTCCAGTTTGTTCGTGAGGAACGGGCGGTCGAAATTGACGTTGTATGCGACGATGCCGTGCCCTGCAAAGGCGTTGAGGATTTCAGGCGCGAGGTCGCGGAGCTTGGGCTGTCCGTCCACGTCTTCCTGGCGGATATGTGTCAGCTCGACAATTTCCTGAGGTATCTCGCATTCGGGATCGATCAGCCAGTCATAGACTTTGATGACTTCACCGCGATAGAATTGCACGATGCCGATCTCGATGATCTCGCAGGTCTTGTAATCCTTGCCGGTCGTTTCGAGGTCAAATACGGCAAGCGGCATGTCGAACCAGTGGGTAGGCCAGTTGTTTAAAGACATAAGGGACTCCTTATAAGAACGAGTATGGATGTTTCCGTGAAAAACTAGGTGCGGTCACACACAGGGGTGCGATCGTATGGAAATTTCCGTTCAATAAGTAAGTCCATTATACCATTGGCCATTTCAAAATTGCCACTTTTATATGCGCCGCAGATCAGGGCATCGACGAAATCGACGAAATCGGTGCCGTATTCAGTCCTTCGGCCGCCCGATTTGGGCTCGTAATGCTGGAGATTGATATATCTGTCGCTCGCGATGGCGTTATAGATATCCTTTGTTCTGAACTTGACTTTATCTGGCGGGATGGTCGGGTCGGGGACTTCGAGGCCGTCCCAGAAATCCCAGAGCATATAGGTGACCCATGCTTCGCACAGATCCTGGCGCATGCCGCTTGCATCCGAGAGGGATGGTTCCGGGACAATGATGCTGCCGGTCTGGCTGTTGTCATACAGATGCGCGACATCGTACCAGTAGCTCGCATTCGGCATGACTCTCCAGTACTGTGAGACAGGGGTGTTGCTTCGGAGGCTCTGGATCATGAGGGAATAGAACGTCGCCCAGCCTTCGCTCCAGGCGAGTTTCGGGCTGCTCTTATGCGAGATGATATGTGCTTCGCCATCGGTGTTATCCCGGCGCTGGAACATGATGTAGTGCCCGAATTCGTGCAGAACCGTCGGGTAGCCCCAGGGGCCTTCGTTGCCGGATTCTCCGCTGATCAGCATCTGGTTGCTGAGCTGTGTCTTGCCGGCATCGACTTTTGTCGGGAGCAGGCAGGTGCCGCACGACCATTTGATGCCGTTGTTCCAGACTGCGCCCAGGGAAGGGGCTTCTTCCATGGAAAGGATGAAGCCCGTGTTCACCATGTCCTGGAACGCGCTGTAGAGTTGCTGATAAAGATAGAGGCCTGCCGATGCCTGGCTGATGGTCACGCGGATATCGCCCATGTCGCCGGGATCGTCTTTGGTGGTGTAGTTGGAAAGCCGGATCGTCCATTCCCAGATATCATAAGGCGGGTTCAATGCGGCTTTGAGGACCGCGAGCTTCATCTTGCCGCCGACATACCAGACGGGGACAATCGAGAGCCAGTCGGAGGAGACGGGAAGCCTTGAGAGTTGCATCTCGAAAGAGCCGTCCGGAGCGACGACTGTACTCGCGAGTTCTTTGCCGTTGGCATCTCTGAGGGAGATCGGGATATTCTGGCCGGTGATATCGACTGTTTTGTCAAGCTTTGGCAGCTGATAGGCATCGTAATAGACGGTCTGAACTTCTAGCCAGAGGCGGCCTTTGACGCGGTAGGGCATGCATTGCCCAGTGGATTCGTTGCAGGATGACTGGGCCGGGCATGAGCCGCACGAGCCGCCGCAGCCGTCATCGCCGCAGGTGCGGCCATTGCAGTAGGGGATGCATCCCCGGCAGGTATTGCCGTCGCAAGTCAAGTCTGCCGGGCAAGTGCCGCACGAGCCGCCGCAGCCGTCATCGCCGCAGGTGCGCCCATAGCAGCTCGGGATGCAGGATTCAGGAAGTTTTCCGCATGAGCCCGCGATGCAGATCATGCCGGTCGGGCATGAGCCGCACGAGCCGCCACAGCCGTCATCGCCGCAGAGTTTCTGAATGCAGTTTGGCACGCATTGGGGCACGATGCACTGGCCGTTCATGCAGACCGTTTTGGTCGCGTCACATCGCCCGCAGGCACCGCCGCACCCGTCCGGGCCGCATTGAAGGCCGTCGCACATCGGTGTGCACGGGGGCGTTTCGGGGTCATCCGAGCATCCGATGGTTAGGAGCAGACCCGTTAAAATTAAGGGAAACAGTGACGTTTTGCGCATACACTTCCTGGGGCATATCGTTTGCGGCGCAAAATGCGCCAAAGATAAACATTGAAAAATCTGGGTGGATTGTCAAGCGGCAATTGAAGTGCACTTGGGAGGCAGGTTTAATGTTCAGCCCCATGGGAGTTTTCTGAAGTATTGCGAGGTTTTGCGTGCAGGCAGTAGGCAGTAGGCAGTAGGCAGTAGGCAGTATGAAAAAGGCTATAGCTTTATGCGGAGAGGCTGTCGTTGCTCAATTGTCGAGTATCGATAATGCATGACAGTCTTTTTACCATATCCACAGTCGTTGAACAGAGCCTTCCATTTTGTGTGATCGTCGTTCTCGTTGGTGAGTATGGCGATTCCATTTTTGAGACGGGCGTTCTCATTGGTGAGTATGGCGATTCCATTTTTGAGACGGGCGTTTTGGTTGGTGAGTATGGCGATTCCATTTTGTGGGATAGGCGTTTTGGTTTGTATTTGGGGTTGCGCCCTTCGTTTCCCGAGGTTGCGCCCTTCGTTTCCTGTGTGTCTTTCGTTTCCCGAGGTTGCGCCCTTCGTTTTCCGTGGTTGCGCCTTTCGTTTCCCGTGGTTGCGCCTTTCGTTTCCCGTGGTTGCGCCCTTCGTTTCCCGAGGTTGCGCCCTTCGTTTCCCGTGGTTGCGCCCTTCGTTTCCCGAGGTTGCGCCCTTCGGGCTGACTCCGGGCTAATTTCAATCGCCCCTTCGGGGCGATTAAGATGCAATTATGTTGTTTTCGTTTGCGCTTTTCGGGGGGGGGATATAGAAGAAAATAATGGCGTATGGATATCTCGTCAGTGTTCGGAGAAATACATTTTTTGTTCATAGGAGGGTAATATGAAAGTGAAATATGTATGGATTCTTGGCCTTTTGGGGCTGTGTTCTTGTTCTGTTGTGGATGATAAGCCGATGCCGGAGCCGCCTGCGAGTGTTTATGAAAACCGGGTGCGTCCGCCGTTGGAATTTCAAGCGCCTGATATCAATAAGTTTGAGGGAGAACTTAAAGCAATTGCGGAGACAGGCTGTGGTACGGGGGGCATTGTGGTGAATGTAGGCTTTAATCTGAGCTGGGTTGGCGCGCCGCCTGCGGATCTTCCTGTTCAGAATATTGATGGCAATATTTATATCGATGGCACGCGCGTTTCACAGGCGCAGTATGATGTATATAAAAACTTTGATTCAAATGAACAGAGATGGAAATATATTAATAGGATTGAGATTGTTGAATTCATTAAAGAACATAAATTAATTGATGATCATAAGGCGCTGGATGAATATTTGAGAACAGAGCATTATCTGACGATTTATGTTGATAAGTGTGATTTGCTCAAGCTCACGGAGATGCCGAGGGTCATGGCTGTCTTTTTGCCGCCTGTGTATATGGATGATGATTTAAACGGGTGAGCATATTTCTGAAGTGAGCATGCGTGTGTGGCGCGGCGTATGCGCAAAGCGCATAGCCGCGCAGCGAGCCGTATGGCGTCGTTCGGGCGGCAGCCCGGATGACGCCATAGGCGAAGCCTCGCAAAAAAAAATCGAAAAAAATGCACCTCCGATGTCACAAAATTTTTTTGATGGCACCATTAGGTCAGGAGGTGGATGTATGCTCAAGATTACAGAGATCGCGTTTGGCCTGGAAAAAGCCTGGAAACACCGGAACAGGGATGCCGTCTGTGTGCCGCATTACGTCAGTTTTGTCGCGCTGATGGTTGGAATTGCGGCAGGCGCGGGGAGCGGTCTGGTGTTTGAGGATGCGGGGCGGTTCGAGCCGATGCATCTGGTGTTTTGGGGGAGCCTGCTTGCGCTGCTGGGCGCGCTGTTCTGGATGCGCAGGCGCGTGGCTGGGGCGACGTTCAGGGGCAGGCGCGTGGCGGCGTGGCTGGGCGTTTGGTGCGCGCTCTGGTTAGTGACGGGCGTATATCATGGGATTGCGCGCGAGCCTGTGCGGATGCCGTCTGGGGCGCGCTGCGAGGTGGCGGCTGAGATTGTGGAGATTTCGCCTGGTACGGCTCAGGCTGTCATCGAGATACGTCAGTTTGCGTGCATGAACCGCGAGTTGGTGAAGACACGGTTTCGGGCGAGGATGGCGCTGGAAGCGGGGGAGGCATCGCTAGATGCGGCGGAGGTGCTGGCGCGCGGGACGCGATTTTATGCGGCAGGGACGTTTGAGGCGTTTGAGGGGCCGGATGTGCCCGGCATGTATGATGCGCGTGTGCTTGTGCGCTCGCGCGGGATTTATGGGACGTTTCGCCGGGACTGGGATCGGGATGCGAATCGGAGAGCGGCGCTGAGGCTTGCGGAACCGGAGCGGTCGATGCGCCGTGGCCTTGAGATCGGCAGGAGAGGCGCGTATGAGAAGCTGTCGTCAGTGAGCCCGGAGGGGATTATGCCGGCGCTGGTGCTGGGCGCGTCACGCGGCATTGATTCTGGCGTTCGGGATGGGTTCGGTCGGCTTGGGATTGCGCATGTACTCGCCGTGAGCGGCCTGCATTTCGGGATCATTGCGATTGTTTTCAATTTTATATTTATAAAGATATTTGAGCGCATCCCGTGGGTGATGCGCCGCTGGGGAAAGTCACGCGCAGCAATGGTCTGCGCGTTGCCGATGCTTTCGATATATTTATTTTTTGTCGGTGCGCCGATCAGCGCGCAGCGCGCCTTGCTGATGACTGTGATCTGCTTTTTGGCCAGGGCGATCGCGCGCAGGCCGGAGCGGATGCGCGCGCTTTGCGCGGCAGGGATGGTGATCCTGTGCATTTCGCCGGGGGCGATGTTCGATGTGGGATTTCAGCTGTCGTTTTCGGCGGTATTCGGGATCATTTGTGCGCTGGATATCGAGGCGCGCATGATCGAGCCGCGTATGATGGCGTGGGATGTCTCCAGAGGGGCAAAAAAGATCGCGCGCTATTTTGTGAGCGCGCTTCTCGTCACGGTATGCACGTCGCTGACGACTGCGCCGTTTGTGGCTTTTCACTTCGGGCGGCTGCCTGTGCTCGGGATATTTACGAATCTGATTGTCATACCGTATGTTTCATTAATATTGATGCCGTTGGCGATGATCACGGCGCTGTCCGTGGTTTTGGGGATGCCGTGGGCGGATTTAGTGTCACGGATGGGCGGTGGCGCAGAAAGATTGCTCGTATGGTTTGCAGATCTATCTGTTAGATATATTCCGCTGGAAAGTATTTGTATGAAAAGCGGATTATATATCGCCATTCTATTAGGCGTGCTTGCGGTGGCGCTGCTGTGGCGGCTGAGATTGTCGAAGTATCGGATGATAGGTATGTCATTGGCGGTTTCGGCAGTGTGTGTCTGCACGGCGTCCGATTTGCCGGAAAGATTCGTGTCAGGGGAGGAATTGCGGATATCGTTCATCGCGATGGGGCAGGCGGATTCGACGCTGATCGAGTTTCCTGGGGGCAGGACAATGCTGATCGATGCGGGGTCTGAGGTGGGGAGAGCGGAGAACGCGGCGGAGCGGAGGCTGCTGCCGTATCTTCAGTCGCGCGGCATACGTGCGGTCGATACGCTTGTGCTGACGCATGGCGATTATGACCATGTGGCTGGGGTTCTGCCGCTTCTCGAGCAGGTAGAGGTGCGCGAGATCTGGTATAACGGCGCCCCTGCTGCTCCTGCCGAGCCGAACTGGAGAGAGGTTGCCGGGGCGCTGGAAATTCCCGTCAGAGATGTCAAGCTTCTGCCGCGTTCGCAGGCGATAGGGGGCGCTTCTGTTGATATTCTTTGGCCGGTCGATGACGATTATACGAATGCGAATGAGGCTTCTGTCGTGCTTCGCGTCGAGGCTGGGCAATTTTCTGCGATATTTATGGGGGATGCCGGCGCGGATACGGAAGCGGCGCTGCTCCAGGCGGCGGATGTGCGGCGGACGACGCTGCTCAAGGCTGGGCACCATGGCTCACAGGGCGCGTCCACGGAAGAGTTTTTGGAAGCGCTGCGGCCGGATTATGCGGTGTTCAGCGTCGGGCGGCACAACCGCTATCATTTTCCGCATCCAAGTGCCGTCCGCAGGGTGGAGGCGCATGCGCGCGCGTATCGCACGGACCGTTCGGGGACTGTTCTGTTCAGGACGGATGGGAAGCGGCTGCGCGTGCAGACGATGCATTGAGCGGACGCAAGCTATGCTTTTGACGGGCTTCGGCTTTCGGCGGCGCATCGCGCCTGCCGATACGCCTTCGCCATGCGGCTATTTGCAAGGCAAATACGCCGCATCAGGTATTGACGGACAAGCTTAGAATGGTATTTCTGCAGATGCCGGTTTTTAAGGAAAGTCTGATTAATTGGCCCCTAACCCCTGCCCCTTTCCCCGATGGGGCAAGGGGAGCGGATTTGCGCGATATCATGATTGAATATTATGCAATTGTTCAGAGGTTCCTTAAGAAGACGCAGGCGCAATGCGAGACGCAGCTGGACAAGCGGAGCGGCCGCCGTATCTGCGTCGGGCAGATAGGCGGCCGGCGCAAGCGTATGGCCGTGAGGCCATAGCGGCGCGCGCGGATCAGTCGTCGAGGGGGTTGATGCGTTCGGAGGGGGGGAGCGCGGCTGGCGGCTGCGGGTTAGTTTCGTGCTGTTTTTTGGGATTTGGGCTGTTCGGGAGAGAGGAAGGCGTGAGCCCGAGGCGTTTTTCGTGGATCTGAACGGCCTTGAGGCTGAAGTCGAGCGCGTCTTTTTTTGAGGCGTTGAGCTTGAAGACTTTGACGCCGAAGACGCCGCATTGCCTGCCGTCGCGCCAGAAGGTCCAGTGGATGTATGAGCGTCCGTTTGCGGAGCGCATTTCGGCGGGCGGTGGGAGTTTCGGGGAGCAGTTCCAGGCGACGTGTATGGCTTCGCTGTCGTAATCGGTGATGCCGCTGGAGCGTACCATTCGGACATCAATGACGTTGCCGAGGCTGTCGAGTGTGATTTCGAGGACGGCTTCGAGGTCTGGATTGTTGAGCCTGCTGCCGGGCTGTCTGTATATGGTGTCGAGGCGGAGGAGGTATCCGTGTGCCCAGAGCGGGTGGATTTCCTTGTGCATGAGCGCGAGGTATTCGGCGACGTCTTTTTGATGCGAGAGGGAGTTTCCCTGCTGACCGCGTCCGATGACGGGGCCTTCGGCGTATGCGGATTCGAACTGTTTTTTAGCTGTTGCGGCGGCGGTGACGAATTTGTTGGTGTCGCGTTCGGCGAAGTTGTGCTGAGCGATCTGTGCGGATTCGGCGATGAGCGCTGGAGCGAAATTGAGCTGTGAGAGGCGCAGGTCTGCCGGAGTGAGCGGGATGTGTGAGGGTTCGTCTGAGGGGGCGGGCTGAGCCTGGACGGGGCCGATGTTCTGTGCGACGGCAGGCGATTTGGGTGCCTGCGAGGGTTTGGGCGTTTTGGGCTTTTTCGGGGGGGGCGTTTGAGTTTTTTGAATTTTTTGCTGCGGCTGAGGCTGGGGGGGCTGTTCGACGGAGCGCGCGGAGGGTTCTTCGTTCGCGAGAGGTTTTTGAGGGTCGTAGAGCGAAGCGGTCATGACTTCGCTCTGTTTTTGAGCGAGCATGAAGCGAGCAGTGAAAGTGCCTCCCGGGGAGCCGTCGCCGCTCGGGAATTTGCCGTTATATTCGCCGTCGAGTGCGCGCGGCGGCGGGATGACGCCATCTTGTCCGTCGTCGATGACGATTTCGTAGGTGCCCGGCTCGCGGACAGGCTGGAACTGCAGGGCGAAGTCGCGTTTGGGGTGATGGTGAGCGTCTGCGATGAGCATCCGGGAGCCGTCCGGATTAATTTTATATAGTCGCGCGGCGGATGTGGAGAGTGTTTCCGGTTTTTCGGCGAAGAAGACGGCAGGCTCGATGGCCTGTGCTGGCATGAGCTCGACGGTCTCATCGGGCGCAGGGATCATGCCTGAGACGCGGACAGTATCATCGGGCATGAGCCTGAGCGCGATGAGCGCGATGATGGCCGCATGCAAGAGGATCGCCAGGCACCAAGCGGCGGTCCATCGTCTGAAATGTCCATGTCTGTTGTTCAAGTCCGGGTCTCGTCAAAGCCGTGCTTTTGAAGCGACGGCCTGGATTTCATCGGCGCTCCAGAGCTTTCCTTGGTTCATTCCGGGGCACATCTGCGCGGTTTCGTCCCAATCGGCTTTTGAGGCCAGGTTGCAGCGCCAGAAGGGGAAGTCGCGGCACTGCGAGGGGCGGACTTCGTAAACGGTGCAGCCGTTTTCGAAGAAGATGCAGTGACCGTCTGGGAAATCGTCGCGTGCGGTGTACGAGTCGAGGTGAGGTCTCATATAGTCGCGCACGATGACTTCGCGCGTGAGGCCGCGCGTCTTGTTCAAATGCTCGACGAGGCGGTCAAATTCCGCAGGATTGAAATAAACGATGCCAGGATCGCCGCAGCAGCATCTGCCGCAGCGCTGGCAAGAGAAGCGGAGTCCGTTTTTCCAGAAAGCCATGTGTCAATCACCTCAGGATTTTTCAGTATGAGCGAGCGCGACGAACGAGATGTGCGGGATGCCGGCAAGCTTGAGCGCGTGTGCGCAAGTGGCGGCGGTGGCGCCTGTCGTGACGACATCGTCGATGAGGACGGCATTCTGTGCGGAGAAGCCGTCGGCGACTTTGAACGCGCCGTCGAGGTTGTGCATGCGTTCATCGTGCGAGAGCGAGGCCTGGTGAGGGGTATGTCTGGTGCGCGAGAGGACGTCGTCTCTGAGAACCGTATGGAGGCCGTCATGATTGAGCGCTTTCTGCAGAGCGTTTGCGAATTGCCAGACGGGGTCGAAGCCGCGTTCGCGAAGCCTTCTGGGATGCGGCGGCACAGGGATGAGGCATGCGTCAGGCGCGATGCATTTGCGCATGCGGGGAAGCTGTTCAGGCAGGCATGCGAGCAGAGCGTGGTAAGCGCCGTAGTCTTCGTGATATTTCCATTTGGCTATCATCTGTTGGACGGCGCCGTCATACCGGAACGCGGCGCAAGCTGCCTCAATGTCAGGGGGGCACTGGAGGGAGTCTGCGGGCGCGACGGAGTCTGCGCATTCCCCGCAGAGCAGGACGTCAGGCTCGGGGAGCAGGATGTCGCATGCGGCGCATCTGGTCGGCCAGAGGACATGTTTGAGTGCATTGAGCGTCTCAAGGAACACGGATTGCCTCCGAATCACTTGTGATAGGGTTCGTTTTTAAGGATGGTCATGGCGCGGTAGATCTGTTCATAGACGAGAACGCGCGCGAGTTCGTGCGGGAAAGTGAGCGGGGAGAGTGCGAAGACTGTATTTGCGCGCTGCCGGAGGCATTCGTGGTGTCCGAAAGCGCCGCCGATGACGAAAGCCATGTCCTGCGACTGGTCGATGAGCTTTCCCAAAAGCGCGGAGAACTGTATGCTGTTGAACATTTTGCCGCGTTCGTCGAGGACGAATAGGTAAGTCGATGGGCGCACCTGGCTGATGAACTGCAGGGATTCGCGCTCTTTGATCTGCATTTCGCTAAGTTTTGGGGAGGCTTCCGACTTGAGCTCGATTTCCTGAATGTTCAGGTAGTGTCTGAGTCGTTTGAGGTATTCGTCGGCGGCCTCTCGGTAAGGCGCGTAACGCATCTTACCGATCGCGAGGACAGTGGCAGCCATGGTCAGATCAGGGGTTCGTCATAAGACTCGTCGGTGAGTCGGAGTTCGGCAGGGATCTCGACGGGGAGCCTTGGCGCATCTTTCCAGAGGCCTTCGATATTATATTCGTTGCGTTTATGACCGTTGAAGACGTGAACGACGACATCGGCGTAATCGAGGAGGACCCATTGTCCGTTCGCGAGTCCTTCGGTGCTGATGCAGGTGCGTTTGTCAGCGATTTCATTGTCGATGCCTGTGGCGATGCCGTCGACATGTCGGTCGCTTCTGCCAGAGCAGATGACGAGAAAGTCGGCATAATCGCATTTGCCACGGACATCGATGATGACGGGTTCGATGGCTTTTTTGTCGATGGCTGCGTCAACGATGATACGGGCAACCTGTTCGCTCGTGAATTCTTCCATTTCAAGCTCCTGTGAGTATTAATGACAGCGGCGCGGGGCCGCACTCTGATGAGCATACCTGATTTTTGTCCGAATGATTAGTTTTTTAATGTTTTTGCTGGCGTGTCTATTTGTGAGAGTCGGATAAGGCGCGCCTGTGCGCCGCGCAATCGTTATTTTTTGCGATAGGCGCGGCGGATTTTGGGTGATATGGGGAGCGGATTTGAGGCCCGCGCTAAAATGATTTCACAAAGTCTGAAGAATTACATAGAATGACGCGATATCAGGCCGTGAAGGTCATGAGAAGTGTCCCCATATACAGGAAGGAAACGGGAATGAAGAAGATTCAGAACATTGCACTTGGCAAACTCAATCATGAAGACATGCTCACGCTGAGCGAGAAAGTGACGGCTGTGCTGAGCAAAGTCGATTCAGAGACAGCTCGCAAGAGCTGTGCGGCGTTGACGGATGCGGCGGAGTCGTTCAGGAAGATTCTGGATGCGGCTCCTGGCCAGATTTCTCTGGAGATTCAGGCGAATGACGAGGCAGTCGACCAGGCGTGGCGCGGCATGAATGCAGAGCTTGAGAATCATCTCGATCATCCGAATCAGAAGAAGCGCGAAGCGTCTGCGACGGTATACGAAGTGTGGAAGCGCTATCCGGATCCGACGGAGCTTCCGTATGAGGAAGAGTATTCGGTGATCCGCTCGATCATTGCGATTATCTCGAAGATTCCGAGTGACGTGATGGCGCTTGCGGGCGTGGACGAGTGGTTTGACTTCCTGAAGAAGTGCAACAATGAGTTTATAGAGCTGTGGGGCGACGGCAAATCGACAGACAAGCAGCGCACGGCGAATCAGATCAAGCGCGCGCGCGCGGATCTGGAGTCTGCTTATCTCGATTTTGTGGCGTTCGTGGACGGCTGGGTGCGTTATGCGGAAGTCGATGAGAAGTTCAATGCGATCGATGCGGAGGTCGAGTCGGTTGTGGATGCGATCAACTCGGTTGTGAATGAATATAATGAGATGCTTGCGGAACGCCGCCGCAATGTGACGAGCTGCATCAATGACATTTTGAACGGCCTGATTTAAGGCGATCGGGAACGACATGCCTCATCATCAGATCATCATCGCGTGCCGTGACAATGCGGAAGCCGAGACCCTGCGCAGCGCGGCGGGGCAGCCTTCCGCGAGTGCGTATCACAAGACTTCCGCGTTGCTGGACCATCTTGCAGTCGCAGGCGGCAGCTTTCTTGTCATGACGCCGCTGATCATGGACGAGACGGCCAACGGGATTCTCACGAAAGTCGCGATCATTCAGCCGTCGTACAGCATCCTCTATGCCTGTCATGCCGACCGCGCGCTGAACGTGCTTCGGCTGTTTGGGTGCGGATGTTCGGTAATTCTCGGGCCGTCCGAGCTTGCGGAGCTTCCGTCCTATCTGGAGCCAGACGAGCGTTATCTGGATGCGCTTGTGATGCCGCCCTTTTTTATAGATGACGACGAGTCGAGCCTGAAGGAGCCGCCGAGCAGCCAGGCACGGCCGCTTCACGTGACGTTTCTCGGCGCGCAGGCGATGATGTCGTGTGCGAACGCGCTTCTCAATATCCATGCGTCCGGTGCGATTTCGATGGCCTGCGTGGCGCCCTGCAATGCCTGGGCGCGCGAGCATCTCATGCAGAGCCTTGAGGAATATACGCTATGGAAGGCGCAGGTAAAGCCGTCGATTTCGGCATCGTGCGTGACGTTGTGCAGCGATTTCAACGCGCTGGCGTCGCTGGAGCCGACTGCGCAGCATTTCGTGATCTGTCACGGGCTGATGAGTGACGCGGAGCGCGACTATATCGAAAGGCTTCCCGAGGATGTCCGCGTGTTCGTTGCGGCTCGCGAGGGTTATTCGGAGCGGACGCGCGCGGAGATCGGGGCGATGATCGATCCCGAGAGATTGTGGGATATTTTGATTTCCTCGCTGTATGCGCAATGAAAAGCGTTCTTGATTTCCGCCTTGGCCCGGGGCATGTCCCAGGGCATGCGCAAAGCCTGTGATACGGAAGAGAGCAGCTGTTTTGGCAAGGGGGCAAGTCCCCCTTGCCTGTCACATTAAAGCGCTTGCGATGGACTTCGCGCACACCGTGGGGCAAGCCCTGAGCTGTGGGCGTCCGCGCATCCGGAGATGGGGATGCGATCGGAAGCGTCATTGCGAGTGAGCGGGTGAGATAGATAATTGCGTCCAATTTTCTATGATGTGCATTTTATTCATTAAATGATAAAATTTCGACATGCAGTGTATGTCATCCGTAAAAAGTCGAATTGTATTCACGCGTATTGCTGTTCTGATTTTGAAAATGCATTGACGATTATGTCATGTCCGTCTAAAAGGCGTGCGGTTTTCGTCGGCTGAATGATGAAATGTGATGGGAAAAATTCAGTCGAAGTGGGAAATTAAAAATTTTATTCATCCCGTCTAAAATGATCGGATTTTTAAAAATTGATTAAATCGTTGATGGTTCTTGAGGTGAATGTATTTTATGAAACATTCCCGATAAAGTGACTTGAAAATAATTCAGAAATTACTCGACAATCGTGTCTATATTCTGTAGGTAGGTATTCGTGGGATACAGTCCGCGGAAGAAATCGCGGCGGACTTTCTTAAGGAAGCAACCTTTTTAGCCCTACATACGCACAACAGCGAACTAGGAAAGACAAGGAGGAAATTATGAGGGGAAACTGGAAACGTGGAGCGCTCATAGCGGCGTTGCTCGCGTCCGCAGCAGCAGCCTCAGGATGTGCGCAGGAAATTGGCGATATTGACCGTACAGAACCCAACCGTGTGAAGAAATCGGATCTGACGAGCGGTTCGTGGTGGATGCACCAGAAAGTGGTGGAAGTGCCTGGGTCGGCATCACTCGAAGCATTTGAAGGCCTGATGATGGAGACCGACAAGGTCGTGTTCGTCGCCGAAGAGAATTATCTTTTGGCCAAACGCAGCTATCCGATTCTTCCGGGATCGGATAACCAGTCGTTGAACGTGAACGGCCAGAACAACTATGAAGAGATTTATGGCACGGACTATCAGGGCAACGTCCTCGCGATGTTCCCGATCACGTCACATTTCGACGTTCAGCGCACGTATGACGCGGCGACCGGGGAGCAGTCGAACGTGATTGTCGAGAACATGTCGGACCGTCCGTGGTACGAGCGCGATTATATGCATGTCAACTGGCATCAGAACCCGATGGTCAACTTCGAGTGGGCCCTGTGGTATGACATGGACTATCAGCTCGGCTATCAGGAAGTCTATGAGAACGATCCGCTGAAGGGTTCGTATTTCGAGTACGATGACAACGGGCAGCTCGTGTATTTCGATGCGCCCGCGACGTATGTCATTCAGCCGACGATCTGGGACTGGTTCTATGGCCTGATCGGCTATCAGTTCACGGATACGAACGGCGCGGTGGAAGTCCGCGTGGTGACGAGCTTCGGCAAAGATCTTGGCATGGAGGCGGATCCTGTCCTGAACTATGAGCCGCTCCGCTATCCGAACCAGGATATGAACCGTTTCGGTTATTTCCGCACGGAACGCTATACGTATGATCCGCAGCTGGGCATGATGAACGCCGGCCGCATCGAGCTCGCGAACCGCCACAACATCTGGCAGGCCGCCTACGATGCGAATGGGAACGTGATCCCTGTTGAGAACCGTGTTGTCCGTACGATTCCTTACTATATTTTTGACGGCGTGAAGGAAGCGAAGCTCGCGGCGATGTCCGAGCAGGTCATCGACGAGTGGAACGTCGCGTTCAAGCGCGCGGTCTATATCATGCAGCATCCCGAGAATACGATTCTCCAGGGCGTCGATCTCGTGACGACAGTGAACTACGACACGCTCAAGCCGCTGCTCTCCGGCCAGCAGGATATCTTTGTGCCTTGCCATATTCCTGTTGCGGATGGCGACAATCCTGTGTGCGGGGAGAAGGGATTTGTGCCTCGTGAAGGCGATTTCCGCAAGAACTTCCTGTGGCTGGTCAACCAGCGTCAGGATGTCGGCCTCCTCGGCTACTGCCCGAGCGTGACGGATCCCCTGACGGGCCAGACGCTTTCGGCACAGGCGCATGTCTATACGGCGCCGATGAACGAGATCGCCAACTCCCTGATCGATCAGATCAAGTTCGCCAAAGGGGAGCTTACGCCGGAAGGTGTCCGCGCGAACGATGCGGCCATCGCGCGTGCGACGAACTCCCGCGAGCGCTTCATCGACATGTCCAAGATGTCGGATGCCGTCCGCAGCGCGCGCTTGAACTCTCCGAAGGCCCGTGCCGACAAAATGCAGCGCCGTGCCGAAAGGACGCTTGCGGTCAAGAATCTCCGCAAGTTCGACTATGCGTCTGCCGACAACAAGCTCAAGAACCTGATCGATACCGGCATGCTTCGCACGGATGTCGATTCCGGCATCATGAGCAGCATGATGAAACTCGCCGGCGTCAAGAGCTCGTCCCAGCTTCCCGCCGAGGCGAAGGAAGCCGCAAGCCTCTACAAGCAGCTCAGCTTCACGAACCGCGCCACGGTCCGCGAGATGCAGAAAGCTCTGAGCGCGCGCGGTTACTGCTTCAAGGACAATGCCGCGAGCTATGATATCATGTACTCGGCGATCGTCGACAAGTACAAGGACCGCAGCGACTATGAGAACATCTTCAACGAGCTCCGCGCGCAGGTCTTCCGTTCGACGGCGCTCCATGAGATGGGCCACGGTTTCGGTCTCCGCCACAACCATACGGGTTCCTATGACTCGATGAACTACTTCGACAATTACTGGAACCTCCGCCGCGATGCGAACTTCTCGCAGAAGAAGATCAGCTCTGTCGGCGACATGTACAAGCTCTATGATTACAGCGATGATCAGCTCAAGGGCGGCATGCTCGTGAACATGTATTCGTCGATCATGGACTACAGCAACGGCTATACGACGGACCTTCAGGGCCTCGGCAAATATGACCACGCCGCAATTCTGTATGCCTATTCTGCTGGTACGAGCACGCACAGCGCGGCCAAGAGCTCGAACGGTCTCGTCGAGATCTTCACGAAGGCGCCTGGCGCTGCCACGGAAGCCAATGTCGCCGGCATCAACGAGCTTGGCAAGGTCGCCTATGGCGTCCTCAAGCATGAGGATACGACAAAGACGAGCACGTTCGACGATCAGACAACTGTCGGCCAGAACTACCTCGAGCTCATCCACTATCATGACTTCTTCCAGTCGGATGGCATGCGCGATTACGACTTCCGCAAGAACCGTGGTGTTGCCCGTATGGACAAATACCTCGAGAACAAGTCTTCGTGGGTCCGCGTGCCCTATCTGTTCTGCACGGACGACAACCGTGGATCGCTCCGCAGCTGCCACGTCTTCGATCACGGCGCGGACTACTACGAGCAGATTTCCGACATCATCCGCACGTACAGTGTCAACTACTGGTTCACGAACTTCGCTCGCGGCCGCGCCTTCTGGGAAGCCTGGGGCGCATCGATGCGCTATTACAGGGGCTTCTTCATGCTGTCCGACTATCTCCAGAGCGATTATGTGAGCGACTGGCAGACGCTGCGCGACCTTTCGCAGGCCAATGGCACGACGCTCAACGACGACGTCAGCGATGCGGCATCTGGCGCGACGTTCAACTTCCTCGCGAACGTCATTGCGACGCCTGAATACGGCCTCTTCTGCCGCCGCACGGATAACGGCCAGCTCTATTCCCTGTCTTCGGATGACGAGGCTAGCTCGGAAGTCAGCGAGTTCTCGCAGCGTTCGCGTTGCGGCCGTGATGCCGAGTACTTCTATGTCCGTCAGGGCGAAGGCCGTCACCGCTATCAGAAATATGATGTCAACGCCGGGTTCGACTATTCGAGATATGAACTCGAACTCGAGCACAATTACACGTCGCTTTGGGCTATCCTCGCGCTCTTCGACAATGAGGCAAACGTCATCGTCGATTCGGGCGATATGGGTACCTATACGCTCGGCATCTACTCTCGCTTCCGCGAGCAGGCCATCCGTCTCTCCAATGGCGTGATCGCCGAGGATTACTCGATTCACAGCCCGCGCCTCCTCTCGGATGACGGCAACGGCAACAAGGAAATGACGACCTACAACGGCGACCAGATGGAAACCGGTCATCTCGTCTATCCTTCGCTCGTCACGTCGACCTACTACAATGAGGACGGCACGAGCGTCGAGTACAACCCGCTCACTGGCGAAAGCGTCTCCTACTTCAACGCGCTCGGCGCCACGGTGCCTGCATTCGGCGTCTGCAAGCAGAACTCCGACTGTGTCGCGCCCGACAATGCGGCGGAAGTCATCTGCGACACGCTCACGAACGATCAGAAAGACACGCGCTGCTTCCCGCTCTATTGGGAAAAGGCTGATGCCAAGTGCGTTGCCGGTTCTGAGGCATATGACCTCGGCGGCGAATGGGGCTGCATCCCGAGCGATTTCCTCCACAACCAGTCCGACGATTTCGACGCTTCCTGCGAGAAGCTCGCTTCGGTCGCTTGCTCTGCTGACAACGTCACGGGCGCATGCGAAGAAGGCAAGACCTGCATCAACGGCACATGCTCGCTGATCGCTCGCCGGGTCGAGACCGACACGTCCCTCACGCAGAAGTATTACATGACAATCTATGGCATGCTCCTGACCGGCCCGATCGAGATGGATCCGATGTTCTACGATCAGTTCAATGTGTTCCGCGTGGGATCAGGCCAGCAGAATGCTGCCGCGCCTGGCTACAAGCAGATCACGTTCTCCAACCCCTACACGGGCGAAGTCTTTGGCGCCAACGACTACAACTGCGAGAAACTCGAAGACGGTTCATACACGTCGACCTGCTACAGCCGTATGCGCGCATTTGACCGCCCGGGCTCGGCAATGCTCGTCGAGAAGGCCCAGAACCTCGCGGATCAGCTGATCCCGCTCTGGGAAGAGGTCATCGATCTCAACGGCGCGATCGACGATTCCGATCCTGACTACGAGAATTCCGAAGAGTATCAGAAGTTCATGGATGTGTACTACAAGTGGTACCGCACGAAGTACGATCTTGAGAGCGCGATCCGCGACCTTAACCTCGTCCGCAACGTCTATGATTACTTTGGCACTGTTTGGTGATTTCTTTGAACGGGCTATCGGCGCTGCCGATACGCCCGCTCCAGTCGCCCGGCTATCGGCAGCGCCGATACGCCGGGCAGGCCGCGCAGACGCGCGGCTTTTTTTTTGTTCCTGCACTTCTCTGGGCTGAGCTGGGCTCCGGGCGGTTCGCTCTGTCCTGGATGCTGCCGAGGGGGTAGCGGCGTATGAAATAGCCGCGCAGGGGGAGGCTTCCCCCTTCCCATTTCCAAATGAGTGCATGGGGGAGGAGCGAAAAAAAAGGCGAAAAGTCGACGCGCTCGCAAGTTGTGTTAATTTTTGGGGTGGGGTATAAAGAAAGATTAATCTGGAGCACATCGGCCGTGTGGTGTGCGAAATCTGATAATGGGTCTTGAGAAGAAGCAGCAGATATGAATTTTAATCCCAAAATGAGTGCGGATGCATTGTTGGAAGATGCGCTCCGGGCAGTGGATGGTACATCGGCAGACAGGTCGGATGAGCTTCCCATGCCTAAATCGTCTGGAGCGCCTGGCGCCGGATTGCCTAGCCCGAAGATCAACGGCGCGGCGAGTCTTCCCAGCCCGAAGATCAACGGCGCGGCGGGTCTTCCCAGCCCGAAGATCAACGGCGCGGCAGGTCTTCCCAGCCCGAAGATCAACGGCGCGGCAGGTCTTCCCAGCCCGAAAATCAACGGCGCGGCAGGGCTTCCCAGCCCGAAAGGGAGCGTGGATGCTTTTCCTTCGCCCAAGCCGGCTGCCGTGGATGATTTTCCGAGCCTTCGAGCGCCTGGCGGGGATGCGTCTCTGAATGCGCTGGAGCATGCTGTCAGTCAGCGCGTCGGCCGACGCGGGACGATGGCGCTCGGGTCGTTCAGCCTGGACGATGCGCTTGAGGATGATTTGCCGTCGGCGCGTCCGGGGAGGGGAGGCCAGCACGGCCTGGACAGACCCGATCTGGATGTGCCAAAAGTGCGTCTGGGAAAAGAGCCGCCTTCTGTGCATTCCGGACACGTGATGGCGGACGGGCATGAGCCGGTTCACGATTTTGATAATGATTCAGGGCTTCCGCTCAATGACGATCCGCTCGGGCTCGGTGCGGGGAGGGCGCAGCCGCAGAGCGGTTTTGACGATATTCTGGGGCTATTGGGCAATGAGGGCAGCCCCGCGCCGGCAGAGCCAGGCGTGCCGCTGGCACGCACAGTTCCGCTTGCGCCGACGGCTGCCGCGCCCAAGGCGCCCGTTGCGGCTGCCGCGCCCAAGACGCCTGTTGCGGCTGCCGCGCCCAAGGCGCCTGCGCGTGCCGTTCCTGATGCGGCTGCCGGCGGGGGCATCGTGGAAGCGCCCGCTTCTGAAGAAGAGGCGGAAGGGGAGCTTTTCGAGCTCGATACGATCCGGAAAGATGGCCAGGGGCTTGCGCGCCCGATGACTGAAGCGGATCCGGCGCAGGTTGCCAAGAACGAAAGCATGAAGCGCCAAAAGAAGATTATGGTCGTTGCGGGCATCTGTGTGCTCGCGATTGGCGTGCTGCTCTTTATCGGTTACATGGTGCTCGGCATTCTTGACAAGCGGGCGGAAGAGGCGATGAACGCCGCGCCGGTCGTGCAGCAGGATAAGGTTGTCGTCAACTGGGATATCGTCAATCAGGACAGGCTGTTCTTCTACCAGACGTTCAACAAGCGCGCGCGTGAGCGCCTGGCGCAGGCTGACGTCGGGGGGGATGAGCGCGCGGAGCTCCAGGGAAAGCTGCTGCTGAATGGGGCGCTTGCGCTCGTTCGCAATGGGGAGGTCTTCAAGATGCTTGTCCAGACGCTCGACACTGAGGCGGAGAAGCTTCAGGCTTCCGGTAATGAATGGGAGATTCTTGGCGCATGGGCCTGGGGCAAGATGCGCGGCAATGAGGCGCTGTTCTCAAAATTGGCGGAAAAATTGCCATCCGGGGAAGCGTTTGATGACTATAAGGCGACGATCGAGTTTGCCGCCGAGTTTTCCGCTTGGGAGCTCGACGGCCAGACATTTGCGCAGCGCATGGATACCGGCAAGCGGCTTCTGAAGGCGTATGGAGATTCGGCTTCCGAGCTGCCGCTCCACGTATGGATGCATGCAGAGACGCTGAACCGTCTGGGGCGTTATGAGGATGCCTTGGCGGTGCTCGAAAAAGTCAAGGTGGAAGAAGAAGGGGAGATGTTCCCGTCGGGCGTGCTGTACCTGCTTGCAGAGACGTATCTCAAGATGGATGATATCGGACGGGCATCGGCCGTGGCGGACAGGCTGCTCAAGACATCGGAGCCCGGTGAAAAAGCGCGATATGAAAAGCTTCGCATGCTTTGCGATGTCTCTCAGAAGCCGTGGAGCGAGATGTCTGACAAGGTCAGGCAGTATATCGATGCGCATAAGGCGGAGAGCGAAGAGCTCATGTTCGCATCGTATCTCTGCCGCCGCGTGAACCGCTCGATGGCGTGCCGCGCCTTTTTTGCGAATGCGCTCGATGGCGATTCGCGCAACCTCGGCCTTCGCAAGGCATATTTGGGAACATATCTGGCAAGTCTTGGCTATCATGCGCTGATCCGGCCCGATGGCGGCCTGATCCGTCCGCAGCTCGAGTCGCTCCTCAGGATTGTGGAAGAGGGGATCGTGCAGTCGCCTGAAGATATCGATCTTTGGAAGACCAAGGCGCTCGTGACGTATGCTCAGAAGGACTATGAGGCGAGCATACGCGCGGTCGATGAGGTCGAGCGCGGCAAGGATATGCTCTGGTTCGGGCGTTTCCTCCGCGAGCTGATGACATTTGAGTCATCGGAAAATGTCCAGAAGGGCACGACCGGGCACAAGCTGAAGCAATTCGCAAACGATGTCCTTGAGCCGGATGAAAGCATCCCGCTTGCGCAGGCGCTGGCGTTCGTCGGGGAGCTGAGCGCCTCGCATCAGATCCTTGAGCGGGCGATGCTGATCTATCCGGAAGAGACGCTCATTCTGGATGATTATTATGATTGCGCCCTTGCGCTGAAAGATATCCAGCTCTCGGCCAATATTCTGGAACGCATGCGCAAGCGCGGCGCGCTTCTCGGCTATCATGAGTATGAGTATGCGCGTCTGATTGAGCAGCTCGGCGATATCGATACGGCTCTTGAAAAGATGGTTTACCTTGTGGATCAGACAAAAGACGAGCCGAACTATGAATTCATGGCCTATGTCGGGGAGCTTTTCCTCAAGCAGGGGAAATGCGATAACGCGCTGCCGTATTTCTCGAAGGCGCTCGCGGTCAATCCCAACGATCCTCGGACGCGTTATAACAAGGGGCAGTGCCTTTATAAGAACAAGAAATATGATGAGGCGCTGATCGAGTTTAACGAGGCGGCGACTCAGGATGATACCAATCACATGTATGACCTGTGGATTGGCCAGGCGCTTGCCGGGCTCCAGCAGATGTCAGAGGCGCACCGCGCGTTCACGGCAGTGATTGATTCCTATGTCGGCATTCCTGTAGAGAAACTTTCGGAACAGGATGTCTTTATTTTAAGCGAGGCGCATTATTTCCGCGCGGAGATCAGGAAGCTTCAGAGCCGCCGCTCTGAAGCGCGTGATGACTATCTCGAGGCGCTGAAGCTCCGCTCGAACGAACGCCGCTATCTGACAGGCTATGGCATCTATCTGTATGAGAACGGCAATACCAAGGAATGTATAGATACAGTGACGAAAATCGAGAGCCTTCAGGCTGAATCGATGGATTCTGTTCTGTATTTCGTCCGCGGCCTTTCCAAGCTTAAGCTCAACAAGCCCCAGGAAGCCGTGATCGATCTCGAGAAAGCTCGCCGGGCGGGGTATGCGGAGCTTGAGGAATCAGGCGTGGTGGGGGTTCGTGAGCCGGCAGAGCTCTATGAGCGTCTCGGCTATCTGTACCGTGACCTGGGGCGCAAGGAAGAGGCGCGCCAGACGCTTCGCCTGTTCTTGGAGAAGACGACAGCGCTTTCCCCGAGTGCGCGCCGTGAAGTTCAAGGGGAGCTCGATAAGATCTAAGGAGGTGCAGGTGAGAATTCTAGCCGTTGTAGAAGACAGATTGGTCGCGCCTCTACGCGAGAGTGTCGGAGGCCATATCAAATTCTGCAGTGCGTGGGATGAAGTCGATCCTGCGCGCCTCAGGACGTTCGATCATGTGATCGTTTCCGCGAGCTTGATCGAACGCATGGCAGATCCGCTTGCAATGTGGGCGGTCTCCAGTCAGCTTCATCTTTTCGAGCGTCCGGCGGTCTATATCGATCCGTCTGAGAAACTCGAAAAGATTGTGGCCGGGCTGTATCCGCAGATCAGGATTGCCTCATACGATGGCAGTATCGAGCAGCTGATGCTGGAGCTTGGCTCTGTCGCGCCTGAACTGTTCTTTTATGCGAGTTCTGGCGGCGCCTCGAGCGTGCCGGGCAGCGCGGGCGCGCGTGAGATGCCGGCTCAGTCACAGCCGGAAAATCATTTGACGCAGAGGATGCGGCATGTCGAGCCTGAAAAGCCTCTGCGCTCTGCGCGCGATCTCAATGATGTCGTGCTCTCGGACAATTCGGGCATTTCTGGCGTGTCTGATGTCCTCGGCCTGTTCGAGTCGAGCACAGTGGCGAAAGCTCGCGCCATCAGCGAAGACAATTCTGTGCTCGGCAGGCGGCGCGTCATGATCGACGGCACGCGCAAGTTTACGTCAGACCCGAACGAGAACTCTCGCTTGACTGCGGATGAGATCGTTCTGAAGCGCTCCGTGCGCGATGTCATGCTCGGCAATATCGAGTTCGGCAAGCTCGTCAGGGTGATCTCGCTCATCATGAATCTCGACCTGACAGGCATTCTGGAGATGATGAATTCCGCGCGCTGTGTCAAAGTCGAGTTCAGGCAGGGCAAGCCGTATCTCTCGTGTTCGGAATCCCTGCTCTCCGGGGCGTTGTGCTGGTCAAATGGGGAGTACAATTTCAACACTAGCCAGATGCTTGCCGCCAATTCTCAGGCCGTCGATATGCAAAAGCTGATCGCCAAGGCCGTCATCGAGCAGTATCCGCTCAATTCGGTGCTTCGCGCGCTCGAGAAAGAATTTAACAGCGTCATCATGCGCACCAACTGCTTCAAAGTCGGGAATCATCCGGCAGACCTGCCCAGATGGTGGGAGCGCTGCGATGGCAAATGCCGGCTGTCTGAAATCATGATGAGCGCCGGCATGGCGATGGATCTGATGTCGCGCGATATATACCGCTCGTGGCTGTGCGATGAGATCTGTTTCCTGGAGGCGGAGACTGACAAACAGGTCAGAATCGAGTTTGAGACTGCCAAGATGCGCGCATCTGGCAATACGGATGCTGTCAGGCTCGGGAATTCCTCGCTGGGGAGGTCGTCGCTGGGCGATCAGGCTGAAAACTCTCATCTCAACACGATTCGGCAGGATCTGATACAGGCGCGTGAAAAATTCGACACGATGGATGGGTACGGCATTCTCGGCCTCAAGCCCGGATGCGGCATCAAGGCGCTCGACGAGGCCTATTATGCGTGGATCAACCGCTATCATACCGACCGGTTCGTCCGCTTCAATGAGCCGTCCTTCATCAAGCTCGCGAATGAGCTCCTGATGCTGATGAATGCCGCGTATTCTAAAATTTCCAAGCGCGAGCGCCAGGGCGGTGTGTCCGGCAGCAGCTCGCATCATGAAGCCGTGCAGCGCGCGTCGCATTCCAGCGGGGAGATGCCTGTCGTCACAGAAGTGAGCTCCCGGATTGGCGCGGGACGCAATCGCGTCAACACGATTCATTCGTTTGAAGGCTCTACTGGAAATCCGGAATTTGATAATCTTTCAAAAGAACTCAAAAATATGCAGTTCTGCGAAAATAAATCGCTCAAGCGCGCCAAAGAACGGCAGCGCGCGCACATCCGCCCGGCTTCCATCGCGGTCGATGTCGGGAAAGAGCACATTCCTGTCGAGCAAAATCCTCAGGGGGCTGTCAAGCGCATGAGCGATATCTTGAAAAGCCGGAGCAAGTCTGTTTCGGAAGACCTGGAGGCGATTCATGAAGAATCCCAGCCTTCTTCGCCCAATCTGCCCAAAGCCCCGTGGATACCGGCAAACACGACGCCTGAGCAGCAGTTTGCGACGGCCAAGAAAAAGCTTACGCTCGGCCTCGCGCAGGAAGCTTATGTGTCTCTTGAATGGGCGATTGAAAAAGATCCCGAAAATATTGAATATCAGGCTTATCATGCGTATGCGGGCTTCCTGGTTTCTCCAGAAACTCGCGATGATGCGCTTGCAAAAGTCCGCAGCATTTATGAGCAGATGAAAGCCTCTGTTTCTGGGGCGGTCAATGCGGATATGCGTTCGCGTCTGTTTGCGGTGCTGTATTTTATCGGCAAGATGGAGCTTGCGGCAGAGCGGTATACGGAGGCCAAAGACGCGCTTCAGCAGGCGCTGAAGTTCAACCCGAACGATGTCGATGCACAGCGCAGTCTTCGCTATGTCGCGATGCAGCTCGACAAACAGCCTGCTCCTGAAGAAGATAAAGCAAAGGGCGGAAGCGGCATCATGTCTGTGATCAAACGCCTGGGCAGCATCAAATTATAATTTTATATTTGTCAGTGCGCCGAGGTTATTCGGCGCATTTTTTATAGGCGCGGCTATCGGCGCAAGCGCCGATACGCCCGCGCTGCGCCGCTATCCTGTCGGATACGCGGCGTTTATTTTTGTTGTTGTCCCGATTGCAAAGCGGAATCCCCGATGATGTCATCCGCTATTTCACAAAACGCCTGATCTCGCATGCGTGCGCGTTCGTCTTATCATCATAATTCACGGCGACGAGCAGCAGATCGCCTTGGTATTTGTCCATCACATCGAAATACTGTTTTGCTTCGATCTGTTTGAGCGCAGCCCCGGTGCTGTGGTTTCGCTTGAATTCGACAATCATCGCGGGCACATTGGGGATATATGGAATAAACACGACATCGGCATATCCCTTTCCCGCCGGCAGCTCGCTGATAATCGTATAACGCGTGTTGGCATAGAAATAGGCAAAACGGATCGCGCATTGCAGGCAGGCTTCATGATTATAACGCTGTCGGCTCATGAGCTGCTCATGCGCCGCAGACATCGCATCTGCGACGGCCTGGTTGTCGCCTTCAATCGTTTTGTCCAATAATAATTTTGAATTGTTTACAATTTCAATGGCTTTTGCATAATCTGGATCATTTTTTATAGCGATAATCCACTCCGATCGTATTTCACTATTCGGAATATAGCATTGCTTTGTATTGCTATCATAAGCCAGATAACCAAGATGAATCAAATAGGTATATACAGCATCTTTGGAATGAAAATCTGTCATTGTATTGAGATATTCATCGACATTGACATCAATGCGTTCACCTGCAATCATGGCTTTGACATCGTCTTTGATACCTTCAAAATTCATAGATATATACATTTTTATAGAATCATAAGACCCAGTTTGCGTCCAGTAGTTCCCGAACTTTCCGGCAGACATTGCCTGTACGACGGAGTTCGGATTATATATTTCGAATGTATTTTTTCTAAAATCGAGTTTATAGCCGTCATACCATCGCCTGCATTCCTCAAAATCCATGTCATTCTGTTTGCAAAGCGTTTGGGTTTCTTCCTCCGTAAAACCGAAATATTCTGCCAGCTGCTTTGCTTCTGTCATGGTATATTCCCTGAACAGATTGAGTTTCGACTGAATCTTGTCGCGCACGACGGGGAGGACTCCTGTCAGATAGATCAGGGCAAAAGCGGGCGCAAGGTCTGCGTTCTTAAACATGCCGTTCAAAAAGGCCAGGTATGGATCAAATATTGAGGCATTGACCTTTTCGCGCACGAGCACATCGTATTCGTCTATAATGACGACGAACTTCTTTTTCGTTTTTTTGTATATTTGCGCGATACAGTCTGCGAGTGACCACGACTTCTTTAAGCCGCATTCCGGAAACTCTTCGATGAGTTCTTCACGAATCTTGGCCGTAAACATCGGCACGATGTTCTTTTTACCATTGGAGTTCGAGAAAAAACCATTCACGTCAAACTTGATGACGTTGAAAGCGTTTAGATATGTCTCGAAATCGGGGGATTGTGCGATTTTTAGGTTTTCGAAGAGTGGACGCGAGTTGGCGCTCATGCTGTAATAGGCCGCAATCATGTTGCCGGCCATCGACTTGCCGAAGCGGCGAGGACGCGCAACACAGACAAAGCAGTCCTCTGTGTTCAGCAGCTGGTTCAGTTCATGAAGAAGCATCGACTTGTCGACGTAAATCCTCGAATTGACTGCTCTTCTTAACAATTCTTCGTCTGGGTTGACATAAAGCCCCATAAGTCACCTCCAGTGCGTGCCGACGGCCACAGATGGCCACTTCCCAGAGCATATCATATCTTGGGGCAATTGGGCGAACGATTATGGCGCGGCCTATGCCTGCGGCACACGTTCAGTCTACGGTGGCATATCAATCGCCCTGAAGGGGCGACAGAGTACAGCCCGGGGTGAGCGCGAAGCGCGTAACCCCGGGTAACAGAATTCCCCCTCCCCAAAAATGCACCCTAAAGACACGAAAGACTTTGTCAACGTGCAAACCATACAAGGGGTGCTACCAATTTGCTATATCCACAGTCGTTGAACACAGCCATGTTTTATGGCGCCTTAGGCGCGTTGTTTTTAACTCGACTTTTATAATTATTTGTCAGATTGTTCAATTCCTTGCACAAGGCTTCTCCCTTCTCTGCATATTTTTTCAAATATTCGGTTGTTGTCCTAATCCGCATCAAGTTATGGGTGACGCGATTTCTAAACTCATCTTTCCAAGTGGCTATTCTATCCATGAGCTTGTTAGAATGCTCATCCGAAAAGTATGTACTGATCCAAGGGCGGTCAGAGGTCTTCTGATTGGCACAGTTCTTAATTTTCCTCAGTTTTTGACCTAAACCCAGTTTTTCATATTTACTTCTATGATTGCCTTCATACGCCAATATAGAGGCTGTGCGATCCTCAATGATGGCATATTCAATAAACGCAGCTTCGAGATAGAATGCGTGGTCTAGTGCCACTTTAAGCCGCTCATACTGAGTTTTGTAGTTTTCATATATATCCATATTAGTCAACGGAGGATCATCCATTTTGCCCGTTGTCGGCGCGTTTGAGGTGATGATTTCGTCGGTGCCTGTACTCATGTCAATCTCCTTTCTTTGAGGTGAAGCAACCTGGAATTAGGTTGCCGGGGAAAACAAATGGGGTTGTATGATACGGTTGGCGTTGCGCCATATCTGACACCACGCCGCCCGCTTTCGCTGAGTTCATGATGCTATGGAATATGCGTGCGCCGTAACAAATCAATTACAAGTGTATGATATTCCAAGTTGACCCTTGTACTTGCTCCAATAGGAGCTATATGCTCCTGTAAATAATGCGCAGTAATTATTTTGATTGAGCCCTGCTTTATTGAATATGTCTCCCATATCTTTGACTTTTGAGATGTCCCAGTTAGGTAGTGTCCATAAAAGTTCGCAAAAACTGGAAACCCAGCATCAGCAAACGTTACCTCGCGTAATTTTGGAGAGCACTTGCCTCAATGTAAGCTCTCCCCGTGTTTTGCCAATCGTCAGTATACTCGATAACGTAGGTC
>JAFUEE010000057.1 GCA_017464085.1 Pseudomonadota bacterium | reverse complement strand
TCAATCCGTCCGCTGCCAATCCCGCCGTGCAAAGGCCGCAGCGTGCGCCGACGATCAATCCGTCCGCTGCCAATCCCGCCGTGCAAAGGCCGCAGCGTGCGCCGACGATCAATCCGTCCGCTGCCAATCCCGCCGTGCAACGGCCGCAGCATGCGCCGACAATCAATCCGTCCGCTGCCAATCCTGCCGTGCAAAGGACGCAACTTCCACCAGCTGGCAATCAACCAACTGGACAATCTACTCAGAGAGCCACTGCCGGTCGTCCGCTTCCACCCCTTCCACGTCCCCCCCATCAGCGCTAAAGATGCATGACACAATGCGCGATTCTCGAACATTGTGAATATGTTCTATGAGACATATCATCCGACAAAGACATCACATGTTCAGCGCCTCTCCAAGCAAAGATACAAATATCAATTTTTCGCCCCGCTTCCCAGAGTGTTTTCTGATGAATTAAATATGATTGGCTCTGTTCAGCAAGCGTGGATATGACAAAAAAAGTGCATGCATCACCAGCAATTTCAATCGAGCAACGCCAGTCTCTCAGCATAAAACTATACCCTGATCATGCGCACCAGCCTACTGCCTGGTATCTCATATCCATAGACGTTGAACACAGCCATGATTACATGTAGGTAATATGCGACAGCCAAAATTAGCTGTTCAAAAACATTCTTGAAATGATTTAAAACCATAGCAGATCAGCATTTTGGGACATGGCTAAGCAGAGTTAGCTTCTAGCCCACTAATAATGGCATACCAGGTCGCCCCTCAGCCCACAAATCTCCAGCATCTGAACATAAAAAAAGCTGTATGGAAATACCATACAGCTTCAACGCCATGCAGTCCTCATGTGATAAGGACTGCAAGGAAACATAAGATCTGAAATCAGATCAGAGCATTTTCGCAACACCTTCGCGCAGCAAGTTGACAAAATCTTTGGCAACTTTTCTGCCGCATTCCATGACTTCAGCATGTGAAAGTTTTGTTTCGGAAAGTCCAGCCGCTTTATTCGTCAAGCAAGAGATTCCCGCAACTTTCATACACATATGGTTTGCGACAACGACTTCGGGAACAGTGGACATACCGACAGCATCCGCACCGAGTTTCTGGAACAACCGCACTTCAGCAGGTGTCTCATACTCCGGCCCATGGCTGGCGCAGTACACACCTTCTCGCAAAAGAATACCAAGGGATTTTGCGGTCTGCCTGAGGATATCGGACATTTCATGATTATATGCTTCACTCATATCCGGGAAACGTTCGCCAAATTTATCTTCATTCAGACCAATCAGAGGACTGCCAGCCATCATCATATTCAGATGATCTGTGATAAGCATAAGCTCCCCAGCATTAAACGCCGGATTTGCCGCACCAGCTGCATTCGTCACAATCATACGTCTGCAACCGAGGCAATACAAAATGCGTACAGGAAGCGTGACTCGTTTCAGATCGCCGCATTCATAAAAATGAACGCGTCCCTGCATCACGACGAGATCTTTGCCATTGAGCTGTCCAAACACAAGGTTTCCCGCATGCCCATGAACACTTGAAGTTGGAAACCCCTCAATTTCTGCATAGGGAATCACAACCTGATTATCAAGCGCATCGACAAAAGCACCAAGGCCCGAGCCTAACACCACACAAAGATCAACCTTGCGATCACATTTCGCGCGAATCCGATCCGCGATCTCTTTTGCTACATCATACAATTGGCCCATGGCATTCCTCCAAACTAATGCTTTTCAAAAATTACTTTTCAGCAAGCCTGTAAACACCGCGCCCCGGACGGGTCAGAAGGCCTTCTTTTACCCAATTGCTGAGGAGGCCATAAACACGCGTTTTAAAAGATTTCGTCGAAGGAAGACCATCTTTCTCAAGCTTATTCGAAATCTCAATCGCCGTCATCGAATCCGGTGATGCTTCTTCAAGGCATTTGGTCACAAGCTCACGAATACGGGCTTCTTTGATGCGCTCATGCTTCCCGGAAACCGCTTCAACATCTTTCTCTTTCTTCTCTTTAGCAGGCTTGCGGCCACGGCCAGAGGTCGTCGGAGCTGCTGCTTTCAGATTCTCAACAGAATACGTCTTGCGCTTACCATAAATCGGACCGAGAACTTCGAGCGTTTTCAAAAGCTCATCGCGCTTGCTATCAAGTGCTTCAAGTTCCTCACATGCTGCATCATAAAGGGCCTGCAGACTGCCTTTGGCTTCATCATATCGCGACATTTTCTTCTCTCCTTGCTCTATTTATGATTATCGACCAATTAAACGCAACATCGCGTATATTGATCTTATCGCTAACAGGGTTTCTTTTTAATGGTTGGATTATATAGATGTCAATTTATATTTTTCATTTTTTGAAAATATTTTTTATTCCCTGCTCGCCTCTTTTATTTCCTCTCCGCCGCAATTGCAATTCCCCATATTTCTCTACCATTCATACACGCGCCAGTCATTAGAATCCGCTCTCCTGCATACTCAGATATCCCGCATCCTTCCACCCACCACGCCAGACATGCGATAAATGAACATCCATATCCCCCCGTTGACGCAATGACACTCAAGGGATGATTAAATGCCTCCCCAAAACTCTCACGCTTGCGCTTCACGTGCGGCGATCACACACCAGAAACTCTGACCCCGTCACGATACAGCATCATGCCCAACACAAGCGTGAAAACCTCACAAGAACATCCATATTAATAGCCCACTGATGACGCAATGCCATACGCTCGATGCTGGACCAAAAATGCCAATGCAAGCCAAAAGCTCCTCACGCTTGCGCTTCACACGCGGCGATCACACACCAGGAAAATCTGATTCCCGTCATGATGCAGCATCATGCCCAACACAAGCGTGAAAACCTCACATGGAATCCCCCACAATATAGATATCATCTATGCGCAACGTCGTGCCGGACGCCATATTATACCCATAGATGCGGATCTCTATCTTGGACTGATCATCCGCATTTGGCACTACCGTCAGCGGAAACTCATGAAACACGCGATCATCAGACATCACGAGTTCATTTCCGACAGGAAATACCATTCCAAGAACATTTACAGCAGCCGCAACATGTTTTTCAATTTTGTCACTGCTGCCTGCAACACTAAATCTAATGCGTATATTTTTATAACCCGATGTTTGAGCCGTCAGAGCAAAATATTTAGAATTTTCAAGCGAGAGCACGGCTTCTGTCGACCACCCGGAAGCATTCGCCGCCATATTGCTCAAATCTCCGTTCGTCACCATCGTCATTGCTGATCCGTCGCTCAGCACGAGCGTCGATCCGGATGCAAATATCCCGTCTGAAGCCGAAACAGACCTCGCCTGATCATTCTTTGAATATCCTGCAAAATCCCAATGTGCCAGCACAACGCCGGGCAACGCCGTCTCTTTGACCTCATAGCTCCGAATCACTTCATCTGCCGGAATGCCCTCGGCATAAGGATAGCCATACTGAATCGGACAATTATAGTAAGATGTCGAGTTATCTCCCACGGTATTGACGCGAACCCGGAAAACACAATCATACAAACCAGGTGTTTTTACGCCATACGATATATCAGCCACGAGTTCATATTCGCCATCGCTGCACCCGGCACACTCTTTAAATCTTGCAGCCCCTTTGTCTCCCCAGGTGTAAGTCGCCAATTCGCGCTTGCCGCAGACCAGCGCACCTAAAATATCTTCATAGCCTGCTCCCGCAACAGGCATAATCCTGGCAGTGCCTGTAAGTGTCTTTGCGCTTTCATCCTGAACAAGGGCTGAAAACTCGCACATCTCCACACCGCCCTGAGGCTGTGGCGCAAGCCGGCATGTGCCAAGCTTATAACCTTTACAATTGCTGCTACATCCGGGGCGTCCGCCTTCAAGCCATTGTTTTCCAGCATAACCGGGAATATCACTGCAGGATGGCTCTATAGCGGAAGCAAACATCGCTTTCCCATCGCGGTCAAAATCACAAATCTCACCTGCAGCAGGCTCAACAACATGGTCGCCACAGTCCGTCTCTTCGCATGTTCCATTCAAGACACCATCGCACGTCGAGTTGCATTCAGGTACGCCTTTATATCCTTTATGCGAACTCGCGCCTTTGACATCATAACACGTCATAGAGCCGAGGGATCTGCCATCACACAGCTCCGCGCCTTCAATGATGCCGTTCCCGCATTCAGCCGTCACAGGATCATCCTGGCCCAGATCTACGCATTGATTTCCAGAACAGCCGTTTGTACAAGTCTTACGTGTTTCTTTTCCGTCAGAACACGTAATGAGAATATTACCCTCACAGCGCGCAGCATCCCCCTCACATGTCGCCTGTTCCGACTGACACGTGCTTCCGATACATCCATGTGGACAGGTCTGTCTAGAAAGCTTTCCGCCAGCACAGGTCAAAAGTTCATCGCCCTCACATCGGGAACCCACAAAATCACATTCCGACATATCGTTCAGACATTGACCGCCTGCGCAGCCGTTCGGACACAGCGTGCGGGTTTCCATACCATTGGAACAGACAACCAACGTATCACCGTCACATGAAACCCCATCCGGTGAACAGCTCAATGACGGCACCTGGCTGCACGCACCATCCTGACATTGTGTGCCATCGGGACAGCGCACCGAACGCTCCAGCCCCTGAAGACAGACGGTATAGGAAATATCAGAATCACACACCGAACGATAAGACGCGTCACACGGTTTTGCTTCATCGTTTGGGGATTCGTTTGTCTTTCCGCTTTCGTCAGCACACCCGGACATCGCAAGGATTGTGACAGACAACAGGAAGGCTCTTTTTCGCATCACTCACCTATTTCGAAGTACACTCTGCCGCACCAGAAGCATTGGTGCCACATTTGCTCGGGCATATCACAAGAACCTGCTCCTCATAAGAGCAAACACGAAGCGTTTGTTCGTCCTCGCACTTCGGCACGAACACTTTTTCATTGCACTCGAGCGCATTCTCATAACACCCGAGCATCGCAACGCCCACAAACAGGCAGGCTGAGAGGCAGATCACTTTTTTCATATCAGTACTCCGAAAACAAAATATATGCACCACCCGCTTGGGATGCCACAAATTTATCATACCGCGAAAACACTTAATACTTCAAGCATTTGGCGTTTTTTATATCAACGAGAGCACCCCATCGTGCCCCAAAGCACTTTCTGGAGACTTGACTGCGATCAAATCATTGCAAGCAAGCCAAGAGAAGCGTTCTGCATCAATGTGATTTAAATATAGCTACTCATTATGGGACATTGGCATAAACTCTGTTGAAGCCTGCATGTTTTCCAAGCGCCTGAGCCTCTATGCCAAGGTGATAACAACATGCTCGCTTCATGCAATTTTTCGCATATTTCGCGATCCTTGCACTCATCCCATGTCTTAGAGCGTTTCCAGCACTACATTATCGTCCCACTACCATATATGGTATTTTTTGAGGACATTCGCATACGGCAAAAACAAAAAAAGCCACTGCAAAAGCAGTGGCTAAATGGAGAATATCGGGTTCGAACCGGTGACCTCCTGCGTGCAAAGCAGGCGCTCTCCCAACTGAGCTAATTCCCCGTATGGGCCTGGTTAGACTCGAACTAACGACCTCACGCTTATCAGGCGTGCGCTCTAACCTGCTGAGCTACAAGCCCATGAAAACCAAGAGGGAAACAATATCAAAAGCGCGTATGACCACGCGATAATGAGAGACATTCCACGGAATGTCTGTGCATATCCGTTAAAGGAGGTGATCCATCCCCACGTTCCCGTAGGGATACCTTGTTACGACTTCACCCCAGTCGCTGTCCGATCCGTGGGCGGTTGCCTCCATTGCTGGTTAGCCCACCGACTTCGGGTCCAAACAACTCCCATGGAGTGACGGGCTGTGTGTACAAGGCCCGGGAACGTAT
>JAFUEE010000056.1 GCA_017464085.1 Pseudomonadota bacterium | reverse complement strand
TTCAAGCAATTCTGTTCTATCAATACCTCTCGCCATTGGTTCCTCCTGTAAGATGAGAGTTGAAGGCAAGTTCATCATACTGGATTTCCAATGGCTTTTTTAGCTTTTTCGATTTTGCGAACTCATGTGGACGTTATCTGCAGGTGTGATTGAAATGTTGTGAATTAAATTCCGGTATTTTACAGAAAGATTGTGAACAGATTTTGTAAAAAGCTGAAACAAAGGGGAGGCGTGAATTTTATTCGCTTTTGGGTAAAAAAAAGTTGACAACGTCGAGGAAAATGTTGTTTATGGCGCTTGGGTAGATGTAGGTATTTTGCCTATACTCATGATGAATTGCGTATATTGTCGGTCAGAGACTGACATCACGAAGTATGCAGGCGAACAGGAATTCGGCCTGCTTTAAAATTTTTGAAAACAGCAAGGATTGTTGTTTCGGAGGAATTATGAAGAATCTTTTGGTAAAAGCGAGCATTCTCGCGGTTCTCTGTACGATGGTTGGTTGTGCAGATAATGATGATGCAGGCAAGGATAAGGGCTGTACGGAATCCCAGTGCAAAGATGCGAACACGCTTGCGTTCTGCAACAACGGTGTTGCGCTTGACGTGCCCTGCGAGCTTGGCTGCGATATGGCGACGAATGCTTGCAAGAGCGCTATTCCGTCATGTTCGAGCGACATGTGCCTGAATGCCAACACGCTCCAGAAGTGCAATGCGGATGGCACGACGAGCGAGATTCCTTGCGCGAACGGTTGTGATTTCGCCACAGCGGCCTGCAAAGATGCGAGCGCTTCTTGCACGATCAGCGTCTGCCAGGACAACAGCACGCTTTTGGCATGTGCGAACGGCCAGCAGTCCAAAGTGGATTGTCCCTATGGCTGCGAAGCGGGCGCCTGCAAGTCGGAATGCAAAGCCAATTACTGCAAAGACGGCGCGACGCTGATCACCTGCGCGAACGGCGTTGAAACAGCTCAGGTCTGCGAACGCGGTTGCGATGCCGGTGCCTGCAAAGAAGCCTGCACGGCCAACTTCTGCCGCGATGCCTCCAACCTGATGGTTTGCAATGCCGATGGCAGCATGTCGCTGACAAACTGCCCCTATGGCTGCGATGCTGGTGCTTGCAAGACGAGCGCTGGTGCCTGCACCGATGGCGCAGTGCAGTGCAACGGAAATTCGCTCAATGTGTGCGTGAATGGCGCGTGGGTTGAGCGTGCATGCGCGAACGGCTGTGAAAATGGCGCTTGCATTGGCGAAGAGCCCAAATGCGAGAATGGCGCGAAAGAATGCGTCGATGGCAATACGGCTCGCGTCTGCGTGGCTGGTGACTGGAATGTCACTGCCTGCACGAACGGCTGCGATAATGGCGCTTGTGTGACCGCTCCCGTCGATGCATGCACCACGGGCTCCAAGAAATGCGATGACAAGACCGTCATGAGCTGCGTGGATGGCAAATGGGTTGCCGGCGATGTCTGCGACGATATCTGCCTCAACGGTGCGTGCGCGAACGCCAGCGACCTTCCGAAAGAAGGCGATGCCTGCGATGAGAACTTCAAGGAACTCTGCGCTGGCGGCACGGGTTACTATTGCAGCCAGGGTCAGGTAGCCCTTCTGGATTGCGCTGGTCATGATTTGGACTGCGTCGTCCGTGCTGCTGATGACTATGCTGATTGCTCCGAGGCTTGCAAAGCTGGCGATCCCGCAATTGGGGAGTGCGTGAGCTATATGGGTTATCCGCTCGCAGTCACCTATAATTGCGAAGCGACGACCGATGGCGGCTATGCTTATTTCCAGGGCGACTATGAGTTCTGCGAAAGCAGCTGTTCCGAAGGCAAATGCAGTGATGAGCCCCCTGTCGTGGATGTCACTTATGAGCTTTGCCCGGATGACTGCTCGCTTCAGGACGGTCGCACTTGCGCAGAAGCCTGCAAGGAAGAGTCTGCAACCTCCACGTGCGTCCTCGATTCCGACAACTACATCGAATGCAGCGAAGCGTGCTCGAAAGCTGGCGACACCACGCCGGTCTGCATCACCTCTCAGGGCACTGGCTATCTCCTCAACCAGGTCTGCACCGATGTCGATGGCAAGCTCCTCTACATCACGGACTACAGCGACTACAGCGCATGCGCCAATGGCTGCAATGCCGCCGGTACCGCTTGCGAAGGCGGCTCTGTCCCCGGCACCTGCACCGAAGGTGCGGTTCAGTGCTCCGGCAAGACCGTTCAGACCTGCACGAACGGCGCGTGGGTTGATTCCAAGACCTGTGATGTTGCGTGCAAAGATGGCAAATGCTCCGATCCTTCAGTCGTTCCGACAGTTGGCGACAATTGCGATGACTCCCTCGTCGAAATCTGCGACGGCAACACGGGTTACTATTGCGATGAGGGCACTGTCGCCACGATCGAATGCGACAGCGATGCGCCTTGCGCCGTCCGTGCGGCCGACAATTATTCCGATTGCGCCGAGACCTGCAAAGCCGGCGATCAGCCCAAGGGCGAATGCTTGAGCTATATGGGTTATCCGCTCGCAGTCGCATACAACTGCGAGAAGACCGAAGACGGCGGTTATGCCTACTTCATGGGTGACTATCAGTTCTGCGAATCTTCCTGCAGCGCGGGCATTTGCGATGGTCAGGCTCCGGCGACCTGCACCGAAGGCGCGAAACAGTGCTCTGGCAAGACCGTTCAGGTCTGCACGAATGGTGCTTGGGTCGACGGCAATACCTGTGACGAAAAATGCTCCAACGGTGAATGCGTTGCCGCCGGCAATGTCCCGACAGTTGGCGAAGCATGCGATAACAGCTTTGTCGAAATGTGCGATGGCGGCACGGGTTACTATTGCAGCAATGGGGAGGTCGCCGCTTTGGATTGCGCTGGCAACGGCAAAGACTGCGCCGTTCGCGCCGCCGACACCTATGTCGATTGCGCTGACTCCTGCAAGGCCGGTGATCAGCCCAAGGGCGTCTGCCTGAGCTACCTGGGCTATCCGCTCGCCATGCAGTACACCTGTGAAAAGACTGCTAATGGTGGCTATGCCTACTTCCAGGGCGACTATGAGTTCTGCGAAGTCAGCTGCGTCGATGGCGCTTGTAGCAATGAAGTTCCGCCTGTCACCTATGAGCTTTGCCCGGATGATTGCCAGATCGAAGGCGGTCAGTCCTGTGCAGATGCTTGCAAGGCCGAGTCTGCAACCTCCACGTGTGTCCTCGATTCCGATAACTACATCGAATGCAGCGAAGCCTGCTCGAAAGCTGGCAATACCTCACCGGTCTGCATCACCTCTCAGGGCACTGGTTATCTCCTCAACCAGGTCTGCACCGATGTCGATGGCAAGCTCCTCTACATCACGGACTACAGCGACTACAGCGCATGCGCCAATGGCTGCAATGCCGCCGGTACCGCTTGTAAATAATGCCCATGGCGCTCGTTAGAGCGCTTTCGGGGAAAATCTCCTGAATAGCCGCATGTCTTCGGATATGCGGTTTTTTTGTTTTTGGGCGTGCCTATGCCTGGCGGCATACGGCACGCATTTCGCTCCGGGGTTACACTCTCCGGGTTTGCGCATCTCGCCCTGGGTTTGCGCATTTCTTCCCGGGGTTGCGTCCATCTCCCCGGGGTTACACCCTCCGGGTTTACCCCGGGCTAATATCAATCGCCCCTTCAGGGCGATTGAAGATGCCATCAGTTCGGTTTTTGACACTCCATATTCCATATCCACGTGAGTAGAATAGAACCATAAGTTCTATCCAGTTGCCAGCATGCCGACAACCGTAGGCAAGCCAGCCATCGCGACAAATCCTTTGCCGACAACCGTAGGCATGCTGGCCATCGCGACAAATTCTTTGCCGACAACCGTAGGCATGCTGGCCATCGCGACAAATCCTTTGCCGACAACCGTAGGCAACCCAGCCTTTGCAGAGGGTATAAAAAACTGTGTAAACCACAGCCTTTCTTTCTGGAAGTGGGCACCCAAAAAACACTCCCCAGATCCCCCTTCAAAATCAACAACAGCGAGGAAAACCTCGCTGTCAAACCTTTAAAAACTCTAAAAACGTTGCCTTTCTTTCTGGAGGGGGGGGGAACCTGCTTTCTTTTGGCACAAAAGAAAGAGGTTCCCCCACAAAAAAACAGAAAACCCCTCCCCTAGATCAAAGCGCCTGCCAGTGTGGCGGTCATAAAGGCTGCAAGGGTTCCGGCGATCATGGCTTTGATGCCGAATTTTGCGATATCGGAGCGTCTGTTGGGCGCCATGCCGCCGATACCGCCAATCTGGATTGCGATGGAACCAAAGTTGGCAAAGCCGCAGAGGGCATAAGTGGAAATCACGATGCCGCGGTATGAGAGTTTGTCGACGACATCCGCGAGGTGGAGATAGGCGACAAATTCGTTGACGGCCATCTTTTCGCCGAGGAGTTGTCCGACGAGGAAGCAGTCAGAAAGCGGCACGCCCATTAAAAAGGCGAACGGGAAGAAGAGCCAGCCGAAGATGGTTTCGAGCGTGAGGAGCGGCCAGATGCTCTTTCGTTCTAGCGTAGGTGTCCAGGAATCAAGCTGTGTTTTAGCGAGCAGTTCGCCGTCTTTTGCTGCGGCGGCCGCAGGATCAGAAAGCTGCCCGTTGAGCGATGTCATGACCGAATCATAGAGTTTGTCGATCTTTTCGATCTTTTCGCTCTGGTCGCCATGGAGCGTGCGCAGGCTGTCGTCGATCTGCAGATGCTTGATGTCTGCGAGCTGTATGAGTGCGCCGTGCGTGCATGTGAGCGTGTCCGAGGTTGAGCGGATAGAGTCGCATTTGGGATCGAGTTCGCCGCCGGCACTGACGACATAGCCTGAGACATGGTCATAGGTGTTCGCATTGACCAGTCGGCTTGGCAGGCCGAGCACGAAGTTGATGAGCGCGATGATGGCGATGAAAGCGAGGAGCATGGCCGCGACATTGAGCGCGAGGTGCAAGCCTTCGCCAGCTCCGCGTGCGGCGGCATCGATGACGTTGGCATCCGTCTTGGGCAGGTCGATCGTGACTTTGCCGCGCGTCTCGGATTCCTCAGTCTCTGGGATCATGAGTTTTGCAATGACGAGCGATGCCGGGGCGCTCATGACGCTTGCGGCGATCAGATGTCCGGCGATATCGGGGAAATAAGGGGAGAGCATCGCGACATAGGCTGCCATTGTGCCGCCTGCGACTGTGGCCATGCCGCCGGTCATAATTGCGAAGAGCTCCGATTGTGTCATCTTGCCGACATAGGGCTTGACGACAAGCGGCGCTTCAGTCATTCCGACGAAAATATTGGCGACAGACGAGAGCGATTCAGATCCCGACGTGCCCATAAATTTCATCATGAATACCGCCATATATTTGACGATCCACTGCATGACTCCGAGATAATAGAGGACGGTCATGAGCGAGCTGAAGAAAATGATGGGCGGCAGGATGCTCATGGCCGTGTTGACGAGCGGTGATTCGATTGCGCCGGCCGCGTAGCTCGCGAACAGGAAGTTCGTGCCCGCCGAGGTAAAGCCCAGCAAAACCGTGAATGCGTCATTGAGCCACGCAAAAATTGCTCGCCCGACAGGCGTCCAAAGGATGAAGACTGCGAAGAGGAACTGGATCGCAGTGCCGACACCGACAAGTTTCCAGAGGACTTTCTTGCGGTTGTTGCTGAGCAGGTAGGCGATGCCGATCATGGCAAAAATGCCAACAATGCTCATGATTCTGCTGAAGATGCTTGTCGTGTCTTCAGCTTTTTTCTGTTCGATCAGAGAGGTTCTGGCAGCTTTTTTTGGGGGGACGTTTGCCGGTGCAGTGGAAGCTTGTGGTTGTTCGGCATCTGGCGCCGGCGCGGCCTGAGGTGTTGGCTGTGTTTCTGGTGCCGGCGCGGCCTGAGGTGCCGGTTGTGTTTCTGGTGCCGGCGCGGCCTGAGGTGTTGGCTGTGTTTCTGGTGCCGGCGCGGCCTGAGGTGCCGGCTGCGCGGGGATGGGCTGCGTCGGGGCTGTCAGAGAATCGACTGTCTGTGCGGTTTCCGGCTGTTGCGCAAGTGCTGGCGTGTCATCTTTGACGATGGCGCCGAGCACGATCAGCGTGAGACTGAGTCCCATAATCAGCCAGCAGAGGCATTTTTTTATGGGTGGGGGGTGTAACTTCATAAAAACTCCGTGAAAAAGTATAAAAAAAAGCCCCCTGCGCGAGGGGGCTAAAACTATGGGAGAACGTAAGAATTAGTTTTCAGAGCCAGCTTCTTTGAGGCATGCCCAGCCTTTGCCAGCGGCATTTGTGACGGGGCCAGCAGAGGTGACACAAATGGGATCGCCATTGATAATGGTGTTGCCATTGATATCTTTGCATTCCATGACACCGATGCATTCGCAGGGTTTTGAGCCACCGCATGCGGCGAGCGCATCGACATACATCTCATCGCTTTCGCTGGATACGGCTTTTCCTTCGTACCAAGAGCTGCTGAAGAAGCAGTATTTGTTTGCGCCGACTTCGCACTTGGAGCAGTTTTCATCGATCATACCGTTGCAGTTGTTGTCGATGCCGTCGCACATATAGGCTTCAGTTTTTTCGTCTTCGTCATAGCCTGCGATATCGTCGGTAGATCTGGGGCAAGCGCCGCCATCGGCCTGATAGCCGTTTCCGGAGGGAATGGCGTGAACGAGTTTGCCATCGACGCAGGCGAGTACGCCAATTTTGGTGGCGGAGCAGACGCTTTCGTCGTAGTCGGAGACGTCGCCGGAGCCCCAGCAGGGCTGAACGAACTGCTTGCAGAGGGTTTTGTCTTTGGTGCAGTCAGCGCCTTCAGGGCAAGTGCCATCGACGCAGCCGTCGCCGTCGTTGTCTTTGCCATCGCAATATTCAGCGGCGAAGGGATGAACGGTCGGGTCTGTGTCATCGGGATCCTGAGGATAGGTCTCGCTGAACGCGCATTCGTTGACGTATTCGTCGGATTCGGCTTTCATGTAACCGTCTTCGTCGTTGTCGTGGCAGTGATCGACCTGATCTTCGCGGACGCAGCGGCCTTCGGTCGCAGAATACATGACGCAGCGGCTTCCAGTCAGGCAATCGTCATTTTTTTCGCAGACGAAAGTGTTTTTTGCCTCGATATCTCGGTCTTCGACGGAGCAGCTGATGCCGATGGTCAGAAAAGCCGCGCTAACAAACGATGCCAGTAATATCTTTTTCGACAAATCCATGTTTACCCTCTTTGGCGGCTCTCACTGAGCCCAGGCTTTGGAATCCTCGTAATTCCCTGATTAAAGACGCGTTTTGAAATCGGAATATTGAACAAGCGCCAATACAACGCTAAAAATACTATCATGGCGCATAGAAAATGGCAAGTTCTGTGTACCTGTTAAGGCAAAAAGACGATTTTTCTGTAGGCAGTAGGCAGTAGGCAGTAGGCAGTAGGCAGTAGGCAGTAGGCAGTAGGCAGTAGGCAGTAGGCAAGGCTGTCGAGTTAAAAACTGCTTGACTTTATGCGAATTGCAGAAAAGCAAGAGGATTGATTGGCTTGCGCCCTGAAAGGGTGAGCAGTGTACAGCTCGGGGGGGGGCGTTGGCGCAAACCCGAGATTGGTAGGCTGTAATCGGAATTAGGCAGCCAACTTGGGGAATGCCGCAGGGCGATCGCGAGCCGTATTTTTCGGCGCATGCCGAAAAATAGGGGAGCGCCGGACGCGTATCGCCCTTGGGCGAAAGCGGCCGGACACGGAAGCGGTGTCCGGGGCGTTATTTTTTGCGGAACATGTCCGACAGATTTTTGAGTCCGCGCTGGAGGAGCTGCTGGTTGGACTGGCTGATGACGCGCTGTTTGGGGACAGTATCCGGGGAGATCTCGCAGAGGCAGTAGCGCCAGCGCGTGCAGCACTGGATGAGCCATTGGGCGATATTGGCCATGTTGTTGTTGCGCTGGAACGTCCTGCTGCTGACCGCTTCCAGCACCGACCTGAAACGCGGAAATTCGCCATCCTGCTTGTAGAGGCCGAGCTTGTTCTGGAGCTGGCGCAGCACGTCGCCCTGCGGGGTGATGGGGAGCTGCGCGTCGAAGAGCTTTGGGGAGAAGATTTCGGCGATGGCCTCTGCGGGTATGCCGAAACTGGCGGCGTGTGTTTCGCAGGCGAAGTCGAAGCAGGGGAAAGCGGCTAGCCAGCGGCGTTCGCGGCGGTAGATTTTGAACGCCTCGGTGGCATCGCTGAGGTGGTGTTTTTCCTCGTAAAGCAATGCTGTTCGGATGCTGTCGCGCGGGCTGATTTCTGCGAACATGGGGAGGTCGGGCGGGAGCAGGAGGAGCCCCACCGGGTCGGCTGCGAGCAGCGAGTCGTGAGCGGCGGGCATGTTGCCTGAATCATCGCATCCGACGGCTTCGAGAAGGCGGTGCCGGAGCTCGTCGCGCAGGGGTGTCGGTTCGCGCGTGTTGAGGTTGGCATCGACGAGGGTATGGACTGCGCTGAGGATGTCTTCGGGAGACTGGCAGGCGACCTTGGTGTGGAGCGCGCCGGATGAGAGCACGATGTTGGACGCGAGCGTGCTGCGGAGGATGCGCTGGAGCCGCTCGTAACGCTTTTCGGGGGCATATTCGGTGAGTGCGGGAGGCTCGGAGGGCGCGTTGGAGGCGACCTGGTGCTGTTCGCCTATCGTGCGCATGAGCGGGATGCAGGCTTCTTCCCAGAAATCATCTTCCCCGAGCTGCAGCGGGAAGGGGCGGAAATTTTCGATGGCATAGACCTGTTCCTGGGTGAGCTGGCATGCCGAGATGAGATAGATTTTGTCCTCGAAGGTGATCGTCCATCCGTAGGCGTAGAGGTGTTCGAGCTCAAGGATGTCGCCGTCAGCGCAGAGGCTGGCTTCGATGGAGATTTCGGAGTGGCTGTTCGGGCCCGCGAGCGTGTGCGCGAAACTCCGCTGGTAGGAGTGCCGGAAGCTCCATGCGCGCGGGGCGCAGCACTGAAGCTGCCGGACGACGATGGAGGCGGCTGCGTTCGGGAACGTGGTGCTGACGGCATGCTGGAAGGCTTTCTGGGACTGGATGCGCGGCTGCGAGAAGAGCAGGAGGTGCCAGAGCATGAAAGCGCGATGTTCGTCCGAGAACCGCCTGTTTGAGGGCAGGATGAAGCGCTCGAAGTCGGAGAGCGGGGATTCCCCGCGTTTTTCGAAGGTCTCGTGCAGTTCGAGCGCGGCATCGCGCACGGCTGACAGGATGTCTGACAATTTTTTGAGGGAATCGGGCGCTTTCATAACAGGGGGTCAGAGCTGGATGAGGGCGATGGGGAGATTGGCGAGCACGCGGGCGTAGGCGCGCAGGTCGATCGACGCGAGGAGCCATCTGAGGGCGTAGTCTTCGGGGATGAGGTTGAACCAAGGGCCTGGCTGAAGGAGCCTGGCGAACGCCTGGACATTGGCGCGGACGTAGAGCTCGAACTGTGTGACGAGCTTGTCTTCATCGGGGAATGCGGGCGTCGTGGGCTTGACGAGGAGGCGCATGAAGAAAGGCGTCCGGCTCGCTTTTTTTACGGTATTGCCGTGTTTTTCAAAGAAGTTCTGGAGGAGCAGTCCGCCGACGGTGCCGAGGAAATGGTGGACGAAGTATTCGCAGCCGGGTTTGACATCTTCGGGAGGGGTGGCGATATCTTTCCGGAGGAGGTCGCCCTGGTCCGGGGAGAAGTCGTGCGCGAGGTCGTATGCAGCGGGAATGCAGCGGATGTATAGCGCATCCGAGGGGATATGCATGAACGCGGCGAAATCGCGCGCGAGGCTGAGGGAGTATCGCGGCGGCTCGAGCGCGAGGAAGCCGACATCTGCGGCCTCCGCGCCGCGCTTGACGAACAGCTTCTTGTCTTTCATGTACGAGACGGTGTGCGCGTTTCCCGCGAGCGTCAGTGAGACGCCGGCGCCGGTTGCGATGGCGTCTTTCGAGGACTGGCGCAGGTAGACGGATCCGAGCGTCCTGCCTGTGACGCTGTCCACGACATCTGTCTCGCTACGGTCGGCGATCATGGAGTGCATGTAGCCTCGGCTGAAGAGGAACTGCGCCTTTGCCTCGGGCACGTATCGTCCGTGCTCGACTTTTCTGAGCAGTCCGCTGCTGGTCATCTGTTCGAGGATCGCGCCGCAGTCGGCCGGGGAGAATATCGCGCGCGAAGCGGGCGAAAGGCGGTCATGGAGCGCCTGCTTGCCGACCCAGCACTGCGGATTTTGGAGGCAGATCGAGAGCGCCTGCTGCACGAGCGTCGTGGGGCGGAAGGCGACGGGGTCTGGGAAGAGCATGTCTTTTCGCGCGCATGCGACGAGGTGCAGGAAACGCTGCGCATTGAACGCGCAGTCCGCGAGGCAGCTGACCTGCGAGTAAGCCAGGGAGCGGCTGCCGCGCCCGATGCGCTGGATGAGCGAGGATACATCCGGGGGCGGGCCGAGCAGGACGATCATATCGACATCGCCGATGTCGATGCCGAGTTCGAGCGTGCTCGTCGCCACGCATGCGGCATTGCGCGCGCGCAGGAACTGCTGCTCCGTTCGGAGCCGCTCTTCTTTGGACAGGCTGCCATGATGCGCGAAGACGATTGACGAGACGTGCGGGTCGTTGCGCAGGATGTGGACGATGTTCTCGACGTTTGATCGGGAATTGCAGAACGCGATGAGTTTCCGCGTGGGCGACTCCAGGAGCAATTTTTTGATGATGCTTGCGGAGACGTTGAGCGCGGCTTTGGGGTCGCCCGGTATCATCTCGATGGTCGCGCGGATATCGCGCGTGCCTGCCGGGCAGGAGATCGTCTTGCTTTCTGGGCCGAGAAAATCCGAGGCGATGCGTTCGGTTTCGGGGACTGTGGCGCTTGATGCGCAGACCTGAAGCGGGCGTCCCTTGTTGAGGATGCGCAGCCGCGCGAGCAGGCACTGTAGCTGGTCGCCGCGACCGTTCGCGTGTATGAGGTGGATCTCGTCGATGATGATCGATTCCAGATATAAAAATGATGCGGGCTTGCGAGAGAGCAGCGAATCGAGCGATTCGGGGGTCGTGATGACGATGTGGGGCGGGGTAGCGACCTTGTAATTCGGGTTGTCGCCGGTGCGCAGCGCGAGTTCGAGACCGATGTTCGAGACCGGCTGCTGGAGGCGCCTGTAGAGGTCGTTGCAGAGCGCCTTTGTCGGGGCGACGAGGAGTATGGCCGGCCCCGTGCCGACATCCTTATGCCCTTTGGCTGCTTGTGCGTTCGCAGGGAGCGGCTTGCGCGCGTGCTTGCGATATTTGAGGAAGCGCTCGAGAACCGGCGCCATCAGGGCTTCAGTTTTTCCGGAGGCTGTCGGCGCCTGGACGAGGACGGACTCTCCCTTGAGTATCGGCGGTATGGCCGCGCGCTGGACATCGCGCAGGTGCGGGAAACGTGCAAAGAATGCGTGCCAGGTGCAGGAGAGCGCCGCGCGTATGCGGGCTTCGGATTCTAAGGGCGGCATGTCTGTCAACGGAAGTTCCCTTTGTGCAGGAGGTGGTGTCTGGAGCATCGGTGCCGGTGAACGGGCTTGCGGGATGCGGAGCCCGGAATGTCCGGCAGTTCGCAGTAAATGCGGCATGCGTCCGGGCGGAGCTGGGGAGGGGCCCGATATGCCGTTGATACAAGCGCGTATTCGCTCAGGCGTCCGGGCGGAGCTGGGGAGGGGCGGCGATCAGAATTTGAAGTCCGCAGGCGTCGTCGAGTTCGTGAGCGGGCCGCTGAAGCGCGTCAGGACCTCGCAGCCGTCTTTTGTCACGACGAGCGTGTGCTCGAACTGCGCGGACCATTTGTGGTCGCGTGTGACCGAAGTCCAGCCGTCGTTGAGGATCGTCATGCGCCAGTCGCCGGCGTTGATCATCGGCTCGATCGTGAATGTCATGCCCTCGCGCAGGCGGATGCCGTGCCCCCTGCGGCCGTAATGCGGCACCTGGAGCGGTTCGTGGAACAGCCTCCCGATGCCGTGCCCCACATAGTCGCGGACGACGGAAAAGCCGCGGCTCTCTGCAAATTCCTGAATCGCCGCGCCGATATCGCCCATGCGCGCGTCTGGCCTGACCTGCGCGATGCCGATCTCAAGGCACTGGCGTGTCGTCTCGACGAGGTTCACGGCCTCGGCTGACGGTGTGCCGCAATAAAATGTGGCGTTCACGTCGCCATGCCAGCCGTCCAGAATCGTCGTGATGTCGATGTTCACGATGTCTCCGTCGCGCAGGATTGTCGATTTCTTGGGGATGCCGTGGCAGATCACGTCATTGACCGAGATGCAGCACGATTTGGGGAATCCCTCGTAGTTGAGCGGCGCCGGGATGCCGTGATGCTTGAGCGTGTATTCGTGAACGAAATCGTTGATTGCGAGCGTGTTTTCGCCGGGCTTGACGAGCTTTCCCGCCTCTTCGAGCGTCTTTGCCGCGAGCCTTCCGGCGCGTCTCATTGCTTCGATCTCTTCATGGCTTTTTATAGTGATTTCAGGCATTATTTCCTCCTTAAATTGAGATAGATCCCATGACCCTGTTCCCGATTATAACCGAATTGGGGCGTATCGGGGCAAATAAATGTGATGTGCGTGTATGTGTGACTCGCTATGGCCTCTGGCCATACGCTCGTACGCGTCGCTATGGCCAGAGGCCATACGCGCCGCCTGGCATTTGGAACGGCATTTCAGGGGAAGTCCAGGCGTCGTGGCGTTTTGCGGAAATGGCCGCATTGGAAAATGGCTGACTCTGAATTCTTGCATCATTTGAAGGAATAGAATAATGTAAAACTACGGGTATGTGTGTTCCCTGAGATGAGATAACCTGTCCGAAAGAGCATGATATGAACAATATACCGAAAGTTCCGCAGCTTCCTAAAATTGGCGGCCTGGGCAAACCGGGTCTTCCGAAACCGGTGATCAAGCCGATTGGTTCGATTGCGTCTCCGGGAAGCATACCGAAGATACAGCCGTTGGGCGCGCCCGTGGCGCCTGCTGCCCCTATGCCGATTGCGGCTGCCCAGCCTGCGCCCGCTGAAGCGCCGGCGCTCAGCCCGGCCTCAGGAGCCGGTCCCGCGCTCAGCCCGGCATCAGGAGCCGGTCCCGTGCTCGGTCCGGCCTCAGGCGCCGGTCCCGCGCTCAGCC
>JAFUEE010000055.1 GCA_017464085.1 Pseudomonadota bacterium | reverse complement strand
GGCCTACATTATCGAGTATACTGACAATTGGCAAAACACGGGGAGGGCATACATTGATGCAAGTTCTCTCCAAAATTATGTTAGGTGATGTTCGCCGAGACTGGATTTCTGGTTTTTGCGAACTTTTATGGACACTACCTAAATGCGCGTGCTGTCCAGCTCTGACCCTGATGCGGGGCGAACTCTTAAATCTGTGGCTGTACTTCCATTGAGTACGATCCATTCACGGCCTCGACATTGAATGATTGATCCTGGGACAAAGCTGTCTGTCATTGTGCTAATTCCTCTGATGAATTCAAGACGGTTCGCTCAATTGAGCTAAAACCATATATTTATCATAATGCATGGTACTAATGTAAAAAAATAGTCACTTCCGGGTTCATATTTGGAGGCATTGGCGTGCAAAGTGTGTGTTGTTGATATTGCTGATAATAGCAAGTAAAGGTGTGCGGACTTATGTTTAAAATAAACAAAACGCGGCGTATCCCGCAGGGATAGCCGCGTTTGAGGCGCGTATCGGCGGAGCCGATAGCGCCGGGATGTGAGCTGCAGAGACGTTCTGAGGAACGTCTCCAAGCGAGCGTATTAACCGTTCACTTTTTTGTTGAAAGCGTCGATCATCTTGTCCCATTCGGGGACGAAGGCGCGCATGGTTTTCCAGAATTTCTGGTCTTTGCGCGCGACGAAGGCTTCGATATCGATGCCCTGCTGCTCGCACCATGTGAAGTAGCCGAGGTTGAAGACGCGCTCGCGGTCCTGCTGCGTGAGCTCGATGATGTTGTCGGTGTTGAGGCCGAGGATGTACTGGCCGTAAGCTTCAGCGGCATCAAGCGCATCGAAATCGGCTTTTCCGTTGTAATCGCGGCCGAGGATGAGTCCTTTTTCGGAGCCGTACATGCGGGCGCCGTCGGTGGCGACGGTCATGACGACATCGTCTTTGCCGAGTTTCATGAACTTGGCCATCTTGATGGCGGAGAGGATGTTGGCGATCGAGGAGAGGCCGAGATATTTGAGGCGATCGAGGAGTTCGGCTTTGACGCCATAACGTTCAGCGAGGAGCTTGCGGCCAGCATCGCTGTTATAGAGGCAGAAGATGTGGTCGGAGGCTTTGTCGCTGAGGCCGAGGACATAGTCAGTATTCATCACGTTGTGGATGAGTGGGACGTGCTTGTCGCCGATGCCCTGGATATTGTGATCGCCGAAGCCGTTGTAGAGGAGGGTCGGGCATTCGAGTGCTTCGACAGCGACGGTCTTGGAGCCGTATTTGTCTTTGAGGTAATCGCCAGCGCCGATGGTGCCGGCCGAACCTGTGGCGGAGACGAAGGCGCGGAGGCTTGCGTCGGCGTGTGTTTTCTGGAAGTTTTTGAATACGGTTTCGAGCGCGGCGCCGGTGCAGAAGTAGTGCGCGAGGTGATTGTTGAATTCAGCGAACTGGTTGAGGATGAAGTTGGTGGGATCTTTCGCGAGCTCGTTGCACTTGTCGTAGATTTCCTTGACGTTGGATTCGCAGCCGTAGGTGGCGATGATGTCTTCATCGGGCTTGACGGTCCATTCGCGGAGCCACTGGAAGCGTTCGGCGCTCATGCGTTCGGGGAGGATGGCGACGCCACGGCAGTTCATGAGGCGGCTGATGGCGACGCCGCCACGGCAGTAGTTGCCGGTGGACGGCCAGACGGCGCGATGCTTTGTGGGGTTGAAGGCGCCGAGGATGACGCGCGGCGCGAGGCACGCATAGGCAGCAAGGACTTTATGGGAGCCGATCATCGGAGCGAGGCAGCCGACCATGGTGATGATCGTGGCATCGATGCCGGTCATTTCTTTTGTGAGGACGAGATGAACGGGGACATCGACGATCGACTTGCGGTCTTCGCCGTTGTACCAGTGGACGCGGTAGAGGTTGAGTGGATTGGGGGCGTCCGGATCGACATCAGCGAGTCTCGCTTTGATATCGGCGGGAATTTTGGAAGGATCGGCGAGCATTTCGAAAGTCGGGAGCGTAAGCTTCTGTTCTTTGAAGCGTGCGGCGGTCTCGTTCACAGTTTTTTCGTCAGCGACTTTCGTGGTCAGGCCAAGTCTTTCAAGAATCTTTTCCATGTTTTTGTCCTTTTAATGGAAGCGTGAGAGGTGGCGCGTGGCGCGCCATCGGAAAGAAATTAAGGGTTATTTTGGGGATTTGGTGTTAGCGCAAACGCCTGGAAGGACTTTTACGGGTTAGGGTTCAAGCGGGCCGTATTTGGTCGTCGCGTTCGCGCAAAAGCCGTTTTTGACATAGTCCTCGACGCAAGTATAGGAATCATAGGCATGCTCACAGCAATCGACACATGCCTGATAATTGTCTGTAGATTTGCATTGATCGTAATAGGGCGGCGGACCATATTCTGTGGCGGGTGGGTCTTCTTCGGTGCAAGCTGTGAGCGTGCTGATGCCCGCAAGAGCACCGACGACGCCGACGATACTGCTGATAACTTTGGTGATGTTCTTCATAATCACTCCTATATGAAACTTGTGTTCACAACAACAATAATCATGGATAACTGGGATGAATCCTGGGATCAGGGTTCCAGGGGGCCGTATTTTTCTGTTGCGGGCGGGCCGTATTCGACGGCGGGCTCGTTCGCGCAGAAGCCGTTTTTGAGATAATCTTCGACGCAGACATCTGGATCATCCGAATGATTACAGCAAGAGATGCAGGCTTCATAATTGTCTGCGCAATCGTCGTAAGTAGCTATAGGCCCATATTTGGTGGTTGGTTCTTCGCAGGCAGTCATGAGGCTGATGCTGGCGAGAGAGCCGACAACACCGACGATACTGCTGATAACTTTGGTGATGTTCTTCATAGTCTTACCAGCTGGATGTCATGGATCGATTGGACCATAATCGGGGGCATCAATCGGGCCATATTCTGTGGCAATGCCAGCGCAGTAGCCATTTTTGATGTAGTCTTCGACGCAAACCTCAACGTCATCTGCCTGCTCACAACATTTGATGCAGTCACCATTATTTACGCATACATCGTAAAATGGTGACGGGCCATACTCAGTGGCAGGAGGGTCGTTTTCTATTTCTGTGCATGCTGTCAGGGATCCGATGCCAGCGATGGCGCTGACTGCACCGAAGATTCCTCTGATAACTCTCGCGATATTTTTCATAGCCACTCCGAATTTGAGTCCCTTTTTTTGGGGGAGGATAAAAATTGATCACATCATGAGTTATTTTCGCAGATTCCTTCATTTTCAAGCTTGCGTTTGCATTCATCAGCATCCGAGGAAGCTTCGCAGCAGCTGGTTTCGCAGTAGCCTTGCAGGTCATAGGCTGTTTTGCAGGCGAAGGCATCAAACGCATCTTTGCAGCACTCGGCTACTATTCTTTCGTATTCCAGGCGTTCGAATTCACGTCCATTGTCATCCGGGCCATATTCGCAGGCACCTGCGGACACGAGCGTTCCGACGCCTGTCAGGGTGAAAGCTTTGAGAAGAAAAGTTGCGATATTCTTTAGAGTCATGTCATATTTTTAGTCATGGATTCTCCCCGGAGACGGGGAGAGCTGGCAGTGAGGCTTCGGCTATGCCGCGTTTGCGCAAAGCGCTCCCCGGAGCCGGGGAGTGCGGGTCTGGATCAGTCGTCGTAATGGTATTCGTAGGTTTCGGGATAGGCGACCATGCGTTCCCAGAGGCGGTTGGCCTGTTCCTGAGCCTCTTTGCGGATCTGGTCGATATCGCCGTGGACGAGCTTGCGGTCGCGGACGACGACTTTGCCGTCGACGACGGTGTGGCGTACGCCCTGGTCATCGACGATGCGGAGGTCGGCGACGGAGGATTTTGTGGATCTGCGGCAGTTTTCGACATCATTGAGGGGGCCGAACTCGGCATTGAAGAAGTCGGACATCATGCGCCATCCGCTGTAGAGGCGGTGGTCGATGTTGATGGGGTCATCGCCGTTCTTGATGGCGAGTTCGCGGCCGGCATTGCGTTCGACGATCATGTCGCCGGACCAGCCGTCGACGCCGAGGGCGACTTTCTGGGCATAATTGAGGTTGTAGGGCCAGCCGACGTTGTTGCCGTTGTTCGAGCGGGGATTCTGCACGAACCAGAGGCCGAGGTCAGCGCCATGTTTTGTCTCTTCGGACGACATGTGGATGCAGTGGATATAGATCGAATTGGGGACGATGCATCCGAGTTTTTCGAGTCGGTCGATGGGGGATTTGAAGCCGCGCGCAATCGCGTCTTCGACATCGGCAGCGCCTTCGGCGACGTGGACCTGGATGCCGACGCCGGTTTCGCGGGCTTTGTCGCCGCAATATTTCACGGTGTCATCGGAGCATGTGAACTGCGCGTGCAGGCCCATGGTGCCCTTGACGAGCGGGCGTTTGTTCTCTTTGACGAAGCGGACGCATTCGTCAATGCCGCGCTTGCCTTCATTTTTGCCGTAGTTGCGATCGGTTGCGCCATAGCAGAGGATGCCGCGTGCGCCGAATTCTTCGAGGGCATCGGCGAGGACATCGAGCGAGCCTTCGATGAAGTCGGGGGATTCATGGTGATCGACAATCGAGGTCGTGCCCTGGAGCAGGCATTCAGCCGTATAGACGCGTGCGGAGGCGCGTAGGATGTCCCTGTCGATCGCGCGGTCGAGGCGCCACCAGACGCGTTCGAGGATCTGGGTGAAGTTTTGTGGCGCATTTTTCGGAGCGGGCATGCCGTATGGGCAGAGGGCGCTGTACATGTGCGTGTGAGCGCATACCCAGCCCGGGAGGATCTCGGCATCTTTGGCCTCAAGCGTTTCACAGATGTCGACTTTGGGGGCGCTGGCTTCTTTGCCATAAAACACGACTTTGCCATTTTCGCAAATCGCAACATTACCTTTCTTGTCGGGACCGATCTTCAGACATGCCATGGTGTTCTTCTCCAGTTTGAAAAAAATGGCGCGGATGCGCGCACGAATGCTCAAGATGTCAGGATACAGCCTGACATCGGGGAATCAGAAGGGGATTTCGGCGTTGGGAATGCCGTCGGCGAAGTTGTCCGCCGGGGCGTCGGGCGCGCTGTTATAAGAGCCGCCGCCATAGGCCGGCGCAGCCGGCGCGCTGTTATAGCTGCTGCCGCTGTTATAGCTGTTTCCGCCGTAGGCCGGAGTGTCATAGGCGTTGGCGTCAAAGTTTCCTGCGGCGCCCTGCGCTTCCGAGCGTGACTGAAGGCTCTGGATGGAGTTCGCGAGGATTTCTGTGATATACTGCTTCGCGCCGTCTTTTTCATACTGGCGGTATGAGATGCGGCCTTCGACGTACACCAGAGAGCCTTTGCGCAGATAATTGCGGCAAAATTCCGCCTGCTTGTCAAAACACACGATGCGGTGCCAGTCCGTCGTCTTTGACTGGCCAAACCCAGTATCTGTCGCCAGCGTGAAATTGCACACCAGCTTGCCGCTCTGCGCCGTCTTGCACTCGGGATCCCGGCCGAGACGTCCAACCAATATCGCTTTGTTAATCATACCTACCTCCTTGTTTGGGGATTAAAATTCCCTCATGCACACTACCATCATTCGCGACTTTTAGCATCCTATTTTCAGCATCTCATAGCCCGATTTCAGAGCGATCGGGCAATAAAATGCACACATACATGTGGTTTGGGGAATATTATTCATCAGGGGTGCGCGAGCCCCCTGCGGCGCTATCGCGTTGCGATACGCGCATACCCCCGGAGCGGGGCTCCGCCCCGCAACGCCCCCTGCCGAGCCCCGTGATCTTGCGCCGCGTATGCCGTCGGCATAGCGGCGGAGCGATGCGTATGCGCAGCATAGCATTGCGGGCAAAAAAAAGCGCCCAGGAAACTGGACGCCTTTGCGATCAGCCGTGAGAATCAGAATTCGAGGCCGATTCCGATGTGGAACGTGGCCTTGTCGGTGAGGTCGAGCACGCCGCCCGCGCCGAAGTTGTCGATCTGCGCGTACATATATTCGGCGAAGATGTAGGAATTGTTGATGCCCCATTCGACATCGAATGCTTTTTCCATATCGGGCGCGAGCCAGTCGAGGACGAAAGCAATGCCGGCGACAACGTGGAAGCCGAATGTTCCGCCGTATCCGGACTTGCCGTCTTCCGATTTTGCGATATCGCCAGCGCCGTTATTGATCCACCAGACGGCATAGTCGAAGCCGGCCTTGACATAGATTGTGAACGGGAAATCGAAGCGCGTCCAGAGATAGTCGAAGCGGTAGACGAGGGAGAGCCTGAGGGGGAGCCAGTGGAGTTCGGTCGTATCGACAGATTTGCCGCCGCTTTCCTCGGTCGCGTTGCCCTTGATGTTGCCGTAAGCGAGGTGGAATCCGAGCCCGAGGCTTCCGACGCCTCTCCAGAACTGCCAGTCATATTCGCCTTCGATGATGAAGCCGCCGTTGTCGCCGAAGTGCGAGGAGAACGCGTTTCCGAGGTTGTCCGGCGTGTATGGGCCGGCTTTGAATTCGGCCATCATGTTGACCGGGGATTCCGCGAAAGCGTCAGCCGGTGCGCAGAGCGCGCCGCCCGCGAGGGCGGAGCCGAGCAGGATTGCGGCGGCCTTGGTGGTGGCAGCATTCCGCCTGCGCGTGCGGCGATAGATCAGGAAGCCGATGCCGGCGGCAAAGAGGCTGAGGATGCTGTAGAGGACGGCCGGCATATTCATGAGGAGATATGCGAAGCCGTAGAGCGGCCAGAGCGCTGTGCGCGTGACGGCGCGCAGGAACGGGTGCTGACCGATGAAATAAGCGGCCGGCGGGCTCAGGCGATAGTAGGTCTCGACGAATTTCTTGCCGGGCTCGGACTGGAGCAGGACTGTGTCGCGGAACTGGCGCAGTATCTTGACATGGGGTTCCTGGGTCGAGCCATAAGCGGCTGTTGCGATGAAGCAGAAGCCGCCGTCCACGTCGGCATTTTCTTCGCGATAAGACTGCCAGAAGTCTTTTGAAGCGACGGTATCGGTCGTGATGACTTCCCCAAGGAGGCTCTCGTTGCCATTGGCATCGACAGATGTGACGCTGATCATGTAGGTCTTGTCAGATGTGATTTTGTCCTTGAGCGTGCTGGAGTTTGTCGAGCTTGTGGCAGAAGAGACGCCCTTGAGCGATTCGGGCGTGGCGCCTGCGGACATGACGATGCCTTCGGTGCCGTAATAGATCTTGTAAGATGTGGCGCCTTTGGTGGCATCCCAGCTGACCTTGATTGATTCGCCGCCGGCGGTGGCGGTCAGCCCGGAGGGTGCATCGGGTCGTGTCGTGCGGAAATTGAGCGTGTATTTGACGGTGTATATGTTTTCGATGCCTGCGGCAGTCGGGTCGCTGACGATCAGATAGAGATAGGCGCTTTCGTTGAGATTTTCGCAGGCATCTGCATTTGTCGCGGAGCTGAGCGAATCGACCGCGCGGCGGACATCGATCGGTGAAGACGAAGCCGTGAGCGGCTGTTTGTTCGCGATCGATATGCAGGCGTCAGAGGGCTCGGCATCGAGGCTTTTATCATTGCATGATTCGTTGCCCTTGGCATATTTGATCGTAAAGACAGCATCCGGGCTGATTTCTGCCGTGGCAGACAGCGTGAACAGGAAGCTGACTTCTCCCGTGCTGATATCGAAGAGCCCGCGGCATCTGGAGATGTTCATCGCGAGCGTGTCAGCGCTGTCAAATGATGTGGCCGTCAGGGAACTCGCTGTAGTCCAGTCTTTCGCAGTGGAAGCTGCGGCGTCGAGTGGCGAGAGAAGGCCGAGGCACATCGCCAGAGAAAGTCCTAATCGCGATAACCGTTTATTCATGATTTACAATTCCTTGCTTGGTTCCATGCGGCACAGGCAATCTGTACTGCATTCAGAGCGGCCCCTTTTAACAGGTTATCGCTGACAATCCAAAAGATAAGACCATTTGGGGCCACGGGGTCGATGCGGACGCGTCCGACGAGCGTATCGAATTGCCCTTCGGCCTGAACAGCGGTGGGATAAGCGCCCATCTGGTGGCAATCTGTCACGCGGAGCCCGGCCATATCGTCGAGCACGGCGTTTGCCTGTTCGACGGAGAGGTGCCTGTCAGTCACGACATGTACGACTTCGCTGTGGCTGCGCACGACGGGCACACGGACGCATGTCGCGGCGACGCGGAGATCAGGGCGTCCGAGTATTTTCCGTGTCTCGAACATCATCTTTTCTTCTTCTTCGGTGTTGCCTGAGTCGAGGAGATCGCCGATTTGGGGGACGACATCGAATGCCATGGTGCGCGCGTGTACTTTGGAAGATTTGGGGCGGTTTCCCGCGAGCGTTTCGCGCGTCTCATCCAGGAGCGCGTCGATGCCTTTCTGGCCAGCGCCGCTGCAGGACTGGAAGGTGACGACGCGCACGTCGTTGATGCCTGCGGCATCGTCCAAAGCCTTGAGGGCCAGGACCATCTGTATGGTCGAGCAGTTCGGATTAGCGATGATACCGGTGCGCGGCGCGATCAGTTCCCCGTTGATTTCAGGGACGACGAGCGGCCAGCGAGGATCCCTGCGGAACGCGGACGTATTGTCGATCATCAAACAGCCTGCATCCAGCACGCGAGGCGCCAGTGCCTGACTCACTGATTTGCCAGCGCTGAAAAGCGCGATGTCCACGCCCTGGAAATCAAAGGTCTCCGCATCCTGTATCGTCTGAATGCCCCACGGCGTTTCCAGCGTCTTACCGGCACTGCGGCTCGATGCCAGGAGCTCGAGCTTTCGAATCGGAAGCTTCAGATCATCCAGGCATCGGAGCATCGCTCTCCCTACGGCGCCCGTTGCGCCCACAACTGCGACATGTGCGCCATCCGGATGGCGCTGTATCTCTCGGTCCATCGATTACCTTTTTGAAAAATCTCTGATCGAATCCACAAAAAAATCCTCTCAGAAAAAACACACTACTTTATATCTAAATTCCCCAAATACGATAATGATTTTGTGCGTCATTATGCATCTATCTCAACGCGAGCCCATATCTGTCGAAGGCATGTTCGGCCTCGGTGTTGTAAATCACGTACTGCGGGCGGCCGCGTATCTCGCTGCGATGTACGATGGAGCCATAGCTCGAGCGCGTGCGGCTTCGCTCTGCGACGCGGTTGTCTTCGAGGATGAAGTAATAGCCGTCTTCGAGCTGGACCGTGTTCGTCTCAGAAAAGAGCAGCTGGTTCGGGCTCAGGACGGCATACCAGTCGTCCGGCATGTCTTCGGAGTTTTCGGGCTCTGATATGCCGAATGGCAGCTCATAGACGAGCGTGGAGAGCTGTTCGGCATGCTCGGCCTCACGGGCGATGTAGTGCGGGAGGTCGCGGCCGTTGACGCTGGGGTGATAGCCGTGAAGCTGCACCGAATCCCCGGGCTTGGCAATGATGCGCCCGAAAAATGCGCGCTTGCGCACGCCTGATTCGTTTTTGACGAGTTCTTCGACGAGGACGATGTCGCCGTAAGCCGGATCGTCCGTCCAGTAGGCGTGTCGGTCCACGAGGATGATATCGCCCTTTTGTATGCCGGGCGACATGGAGTCATTGCCCATCCATGTACGCTGGAGGATGAAGTTCGCGCTGAGCAGGAAGCACAGCAGGCACGGCAGCCAGAACGTGATGAATGCGAAGCCTGCCTGTGCCCACACCTGGAGCGGGCGCAGAGACATCGGCGGATGGTTGAACACGCGGATGATGCTGTATATCCAGCTCGCGACCAGAAAAACGGCGAGCGAGCCGGCGAGCGGCACGGGAAAAAGCCCGGTCAGGACGCAGATGAGCGGGACCGCGACACAGCCGAATGAGATGCCGAGATTGAGTAGGACGCCTCTGGCGACGTTTTCGCCGAGGCTCAGGTGCGTGCCAGGGGAGAGAAAGCCGAGCATGCTGACCGAAACGCCGATGTCTTCAGGCCGCGGTTCAGGCGTGCTGTCGAAAAATGCGCGGTCTTCATCATCATCCCGCATGGCAGCCTGCGGTTCTGCATCCCCGGCCGCTTGCGAGGGCAGTCCTGGTGGGGCTGCGTGCGTTGCGGATGCACCGTTTTCTGGTGCGTCCGTGCGCGTTTCGCCGCTCAGGGGCTGTGTTTCAGTGGCTTTTTCGAGCGCATTCATGGGCGAACGGTCTATATATGCGGCTGTACGCGAGATTTCTCGCTATCGGACGGCATCAGGAATTCAAACATGTCGGATGAGCCGTCCAGGCTGCATCCGCCCATATCTTTGGAGCTCTTCGGGTCAAGTTTCTGAATTGTCGCATTCTTCGTGAACGTGTACGTGTTCCGTACCGACTGCGAGCCGTCGTCCGAGCGGACTTCGTTGACATAGCTCGCGAGGAAATGCGTCGCGTTGTTCTCGAACCTGAAGAGGTAGGAGCGGCTAGCCGTCAGGGGATTGTTCGTGCAGCGCTCATCGCGCGTGATGCGGATTTCCGGTTTTTTGTCGCCATTGATGTCGAGGACATCGATTTTGGCAGGCGTTCCGGTGCCTTCGGCTTCGAGCTTGAGCGTGAACCATGCGAGCTGTTCGGAGCCCAGATTGTAGCCCGCGATGATGAGGTTGTCGCCGGAGATCGCGACGAGATCGGGCGTGTCCGTGCCGCCGATGTCCGCGATTTCAGTCACCCATGGCTCTTTGGCCGCAGCCAGGCTTCGGTCTGGCGAAAGCGCATGTCGCTTGTCGACATCGAGGATGTACTGCCACATCGCGTCCTTGAGGTTCAGGGAGATTTTGCCCATTTTGTCGCGCTTGATCGATTTGGGGCTCTTGGGGTTGATCGGGCAGGAACCGACAGCGGCCTCGTCCTCGTTCGGGTCGTCCTGATCCCAGTCGCGCACGAGGACGCAGTAGCGCATCGCGCCGTTCATGACGGGGGTCTTGCCGAGCGCGGAATATTCGACGGAGACCTCGATATCGTAGCCGCCGTCGCCGATAAAGCCGACGGCCGTGGCACCGCCCTGTTTTCCGGACAGCCATTTCACGCCGAGTTTTCCGCCGTCCACCATCGGGCCGAGGTCGAGCTGAAGCCCGCGCAATCCGCCGAGCGCCTTGCCCTTGTCATCTTCAGGGGTCAGCCAGAGCTCGACTTTGTCCGATTTCCACTGTTTCTTTTTGGCCACGACGGCGTTGTCTTTGACCTTGATGTAAAAATAGATGCGTTCCGCGCCATACATGACAGAAACGGATCCGCTCAGGTCTTTCGGCCCAGTCCAGTCGTAATCGTATTCGCCGCTCAGAAGCGTGGAGAAGTCTGCGAGCTTGTAATTTCCCCAGTCCGTGATGTCGCCATCCGCTTTCGTGTTTGAATCATCGACGAATGGCGCGTCGAAGTTGAGCGTTTCCTGATCGGCGGGATTGCCTTTTTTAGGCTTTTCCTTTGGCGCGGCAAAAGCCACGCTTGAGCAGAGAAGACTCAGACAGATCGCACAAACTAACCCGCGCATGATACCTCCGATGCATAAATATGGTATAAGCCTGGCCGGGCGGTCCAGGCCGCATCCTGTATATTATTCTATCCCGATTTGTTCAAGTGGGGGCGGACCCCCGCGCGGCTATTGCGTGCGCAATACGCCGTTTTCTTCAGTCGGGAAGCGGCTTTTGCATGCGCAATACGCCGCTTTTTTGCCCGGCTATTGCATGCGCAATACGCCGGGCGCCGTGAAGCATTGCCCTATGTACAGAAAATTGTCGATAGATTCCAGACGCTGCAAGTCCTGCGGGCTGTGTGTCCGAGCCTGTCCGCGCCAGTGCCTTGAAATCTCAGGGGAGCGGAACCGTGCCGGCTATCTCTGCGTCAGGCTTGCGCGTGCGGAGGATTGCACGGCATGCGGTCTCTGCGCGCAGACTTGCCCGGAGCCGCAATGCCTGTCGTTTGTCGAGCGTCCCGAAGCTGAAGCCTAGAGATGCACGAGTGTCGAGCGTCCGTTTCCTGAGAGGATTGAATCGAGGTCGCTGAGGCAGTCGACCGCGCACACGCGGAGCTGGAGCCCGTTCTCTTTGCAGAGGATCATGGCGGTGAGATCCATGACGCCGAGATTTTTGTCCAGGACTTCGTCAAAGCTGAGGCTTTCGTAGCGCTTGGCTTCGGGGTGTTTTGCAGGATCAGCGTCATAGACGCCGTCGACTTTTGTCGCTTTGATGAGCAGGTCGCATTTGAGCTCGAGCGCGCGCAGCGCGGCAGCGGAATCTGTTGTAAAATAAGGATTCGAAGTGCCTCCGGCGACGAGGACAACCGTATGTTTGGACAGCAGTTCGCGCGCTTCGGGGATGTCGTAGCGCCTGGAGAGCGAATTGACGCTCGACATCGCGCAGGCAGGGGTGCCCTGTGCGATCAGGTGCTGTTCAAGCGTCATGCAGTTGACGACGGTTGCCATCATGCCGATCTGGTCGGCCTTGGCGCGGTCGAGGCCCTTTGTGGTTTTGCCGCGCATGATGTTTCCGCCGCCCGTGACGATTGCGAGTTCATGTTTTTGAGCGATCTGCCCGAGGATGGCGGCAAACCGGGCAAGCGTGTCCGCGTCGAGCCCCATGCCCTGCGGGCCGCCGAGTACTTCGCCTGAAAGCTTGAGTAGAATGCGCATGTTCAGTCTCCTTGCGTTCGTGAGAAATGATTCCCGTCGCTTGCGTGGTGCCGGGGAATCATGCGGGAATGGCCGATGTACAAAAAAGCCAGCCGCAGAATCGGCTGGCTGGATCATGTCAGGATTTCTTTTTGCGGCCGCGTTTTTTGGGTGGTTCGGGCGCGGGTGGTTCGGGCTGATCGGGCGTATCCGCATCTTTGCTGTCTGTTGCGGTCATGCCTGATGCCGGAGCCTGTGCAATCGCGTCTTCTTCCAGTGCAGTTTTTTCCGAGGTAACGGAGGCGCAGTTTTCGGCAGGCGCTGCGGCCTGTTCATGCGCGGGTGCATCGGCGGCAGCTTTGGTCTTCTGGATGAGTTCGTCGATCTGAGCGAGGTCCCCCTGACGGCGGATGATCTCTTCAGTGATGGTCAGGTGCGAGCAGTTCTCGAGTCCGGGCACGGCATAGAGATATGGCATCATGGCATTTTCGAGGATGCTTCTGAGGCCGCGCGCGCCAGATTCTTTCTTGATGCCGAGCTGTGCCGCGCAGTGGAGCGCTTCATCGGTGAAGTCGAGATCGACGCCGTCGATTTTGAACATTTTTTTGTACTGTTTGACGAGCGCGTTCTTGGGCTCCGTGAGGACGCGGATGAGGGCGTCCTCATCGAGCGGATGGAGCGTGGCGACGACCGGGAGACGCCCGACGAGTTCAGGGATCATGCCGAACTTGAGGAGGTCTTCGGGCTCGAGTGCGCGATAGAGCGCCTGAATGTCGCGTTCTTTTTTTGTCTGGACATTGGCATTGAATCCGATGGAGCCGGAGCTTGTGCGCGTGTCGATGATATCTTCGAGGCCGACGAACGCGCCGCCGCAGATGAAGAGGATATTTGTCGTATCGACGCGGATGAATTCCTGCTGCGGATGTTTTCGCCCGCCTTTTGGTGGGACGGCGGCGATAGTTCCTTCGATGAGCTTGAGGAGTGACTGCTGCACGCCTTCGCCGGACACGTCGCGCGTGATGGATGGGTTGGCGCTTTTGCGCGAGATTTTGTCGATTTCGTCGATGTAGATGATGCCTCTGCAAGCGCGGTCGATGTCGCCATCGGCTGCGTTGATGAGGTTGAGTACGATATTTTCGACATCGTCGCCGACATAGCCTGCTTCGGTGAGGCTTGTGGCATCCGCCATAGCGAACGGTACATCGAGGATTTTAGCGAGTGTCTGAGCGAGCAGGGTCTTGCCGGTGCCTGTCGGACCGATCAGGAGGATGTTTGATTTTCCGAGCTCGATGCCTTCCTTGACGGGGGAAAGGATGCGCTTGTAGTGGTTGTGGACGGCGACGGAGAGGACTTTTTTGGCATAGTCCTGCTGGATGATGTATTCATCGAGCTTGGATTTGATGTCCTTAGGTTTTGGGACGGTCATGCCCGAGGCGAGGCTGCTGCCTGGTCCGAGGCCGCCTGGATCGATGGTATCCGAAACCTGTTCGTAAGCGGAACGGATGCATTCCTCGCAGATGTAGACGTTTGCGCCTGCGATCAGGCGCTTTGTTTCGCCGCGCTCTTTGTCACAAAATGAACACCGGAGGGACAAGTGCAGATCTCCTTTTGAGAAAAGCCGAGAGTGTCAGGCCGCGTGCCGTAAGCGCGTGTCGGCCTGATCGGGGGAATTAAGCAGAGAAAGGAAGATTTTCGGGATGCCCGTCTTTCTGGCGCCGGATGACTTCATCGATGAGGCCGTAAGTCTTGGCTTCATCGGCGCTCATGATGTAATCGCGGTCGGTATCTTTCTCGATGCGTTCGATGGTCTGGCCGGAGTGGCGCGAGAGTATCTCGTTGAGTACGCGTCGCATGCGGAGGATTTCTTTTGCCTGGAGATCGATATCGGTGGCCTGTCCGGAGATGCCGCCGCCGGAGATGAGCGGCTGATGGATGAGGATGCGGCTGTTTGGGAGCGAGTACCGTTTTCCCTTTGTGCCTGCGCAGAGCAGCACGGCGCCCATGCTTGCGGCCTGTCCGATGCAGATCGTGGAGACGGGGCATCGGACATGCTGGATGGTGTCATAGATTGCCATGCCTGCAGTGACGCTTCCGCCAGGGGAGTTGATGTAGATCTGGATATCCTTTTCGGGATTTTCGCTTTCCAGGAAGAGAAGCTGGGCGATAATGCTGTTGGCGACCATATCGGTGACCGAGGAGCCCAGGATGATGATTCTATCCTTGAGCAGACGGCTGAAGATATCCCATGCGCGTTCGCCGCGGTGAGTCTGTTCAATTACGTTTGGAAAAAAGGTCATCTCGTCGTCATCCTCCATGTCTTGCACATCCACACTGAATATATCCATGATATCCAGGTCGGATATATCCATGATATCCAGGTTGTACATAATGCTTCTCCTTTGCAGAGAAATAAGGTCAGAGCCGTGCAGGTGTGTTGCGCATGCATGCGCCAGTCCTGCACGGAGGGGGTATTAGGCTTTCTTGATCACGGCAGCAGCCTTGATGAGCTCGAGCGCGCGGTCACGCTTGACCTGATCGCCGACGAACTGCGCGGCATTGTTAGTCTTGAGCCAATTTTTGATTTTGCTTTCGTCGAGGTGCTGGAACCATTTTTTGGCCTCGGCGACGGTATCATCTTCGGAGACTTCGATATTTTCGGCTTTAGCGACTGCATTGAGAATGATCTCGTTGTGATAGTCGACGCGATATTCCTCGAGTTCTTCAGGCTTGATGTTCTGAATGATGCGAGCGAGCATGTCATCGTTGATCTGCTGTCGCATCATCTGTTCGAGCTGGAGGCGGATGGCCTGAGCGGCGCGAGCCTTGACATAGCCTTCAGGGATATCGATGGGCATGGCATCGCGGAGCTGTTTGAGGAGTTCGTCCTCGATTTTGTTATCGCGTGCTTTTTCGGCATCATCCATGAGGCGTTTCTGAGTTTTTTCGCGGAGTTCAGCGAGTGTTTCGGCATCGCCGGTATCGAGCGCGAAGGCGTCATCGAGCTCGGGGAGGACGCGTTTTTTGATTTCCTTGACTTCGCAGGTGACGATGGCGTCATCTTCGCCATCTTTCTTGGCGATGAGCTGAACGGGTTCGCCGATGGAGGCGCCGATGAGGCATTTTTCCATGTCTTCATTGAGGAAGCCCTTCCCGACGGAGATCTGCCTGTCGCCTGCGCGGCAGAATTTTTCAGCGGCGGCGTTGGGTGCGGAGAGAGTGGTCATCACGACGTCGCCGTCCTGGACGATTTTTCGGTCTTCGACGGGTTCGATCACGGCGTGGCGTTCGCGCATTTTTTCGAGTTCAGCGGCGACATCTTCGTCAGAGACGGCGGCATCTTCAGCGGTGACTTCGAGGCCTTTGTAATTCCTGGCTTCGAGTTCGGGCGTGATTTCGACGTTGAATTTGGCGACGAAGCCGCCATCATCGGTTTTTGGGGTGACGATTTCGACTTCGCTGACATGGATGAGATTTTCGATGTTGGCCAGGACTTCGCGGACGCTGACCTGAAGGCTTTCGCGGCGAGCGTCTTCCAGGATGGAGGCGCCTGCGCGCTGACGGATGAGGGATGCGGGGACTTTGCCTGCGCGGAAGCCTTTCAGCTTCATTGTCTTTCGGGCATCTTCCACAAGCTTGCCTTCGATGCGTTTCACGATTTCACCGGGGACGGTGAGAGTAATTTCACGGAGGACCTGACTTTTCTCGACGATCTCAAAACTCATGACGATAAGTTCCTGTCTGCACTTGATGTGGGTTGTTGTAATGTTGAAATACGTGTATGGACAAAGAAATGTCCAGATACATGAGCCGGGGGATGTTAGTCTTATCGTGGGGTTGCGTCAAGCGAATTATCCTATATGAATGTCGGGCCTGAGTCCGGTGCATGTTTATTGGGCGGTGTGTCAGCGCGGCCGTGCCGAGGCGTATCCGCCGTCAGGCGGATAGCCGAGGCGGGCGGCGTATGAAATAGCCGCCCGTCCGGAGTGGGGCGGTTGTCCCGATGTGGAAGCCCGGTTGCCCTTATGAAATAGCCGCGCGTGCGGAGTGTGGTGATGGGATGCGGCCGGATGAAATTGCAAACTGTAATTATTGATACTTTTGCAAATGTAATGTGTTATGGTAAGACAGAACAGTTGGGGGCTTTTGAAAGGGGGTGGGTTTGTTTTATTCAGGATTGAGATGGGTGAAAGCTTGAACAGCAGCGAGAGCCTCAGGGAAGTGAATACGGGCGGACGGCGTGGCAGTCTGTCGGGGTCTGGTCATGATGCGGCAGGCAGGCATGGCGGTTTTCTCAGCGGGACGTCCCAGCATGTCGAAGACGCGTCAGGGGATGGCCGCATCACTGTGAGCAGGACGCAGCGGGGCGTGGCGTTCAACAGTCAGGCGCAGGGGAGTGCGAAGCATGAGCTTCAGCCCGGGCATGTGATCAACGACCGCTATGAGATCGTGCAGAGCGTAGGCAGCGGCGGTTACGGCGTGGTCTATGAGGCGATCGACCACGAGCTGAACAACCGTCGCGTCGCGATCAAGACGTTGCGTCATAATCTTGAGAACTACGAGCAGGCGGAGAAGCGTTTCCAGCGCGAGGTCGAGCTGTGCAGCTGCATCGAGAACGAGCATGCTGTGAAGATTTTTGACAGCGGGAAGGCGGATGACGACACGCTTTATTATGTGATGGAGTTCCTGGAGGGTTTTTCGCTCGAGGATTTCATCGACCGCCGCGACAAGTTCACGTTCTGCGAGGTCAAGCATGTGATGATGCAGGTGCTCGAGGCGCTTGCGGAGGCGCATGCCAAGGGGATCATCCACCGCGATCTGAAGCCGTCGAATATCTGGATGACCGAGAAGGAGCCGGAGTCGCGCGATTTTTATGTGAAAGTGATCGATTTCGGGATTGCGAAGCTTCTGGATCCGTCGAAGGGTGCGGAAAAGCTGACGCAGGCGGGTGCCTGGACGGGGTCGCCGGCCTACATGAGCCCCGAGCACCTGAAAGGGCTGGATCTGACGCCTGCATCCGATATATTTTCGATCGGCCTTATCCTTCTTGAAATGCTCAATGGCTATCAGGCGGTGGAGGGTGACTCCCCGATGGATGTCGCCATGACGATCATGAGCCCCGAAGAGTTTTACATCGAGGAATGGCTTGAGGGTACGAAGCTTGGGGCGATTGTGACGAAGTGCCTGCGCAAGATGCCGGCAGAGCGTTATCAGAATGCGCAGGAGCTTCTGGAAGCGTTCAGGGGGCTTGATGATGGCGATCTGAAGAACGAGTTTTTTGCGGCGAAGATGCGCCGCAAGAATATGCGCCGCAAGGGGATGACGACGACGGCATCTCCGGCGCCATCGCAGGCGGTACTGTCCGCAGAGCAGCCTGCGGCATCGCTTCAGACGCAGATGGGCGTTGTGGCGCAGCCGGGGAGTTCGAGAAACACGGTCATGCTTCTCGTGATCGGAAGTATTTTTGTCCTGATTTTCATCGTGACGCTTCTGATCGTGAAGCAGTATATCGACAAGAAGACGGTCGTGCCTGAAAACGAAGTGGCGAAGACCGTGAAGCGTCCGGCTTATGAGACCGCGCTGTTCAAGGGCGCGGCGCGCGGCATGGGGCATGGCATTTCCGAGCTTCTCCGCGTGCAGGTGCGCATCACGAGCAATCCGTCCGGCGCTGCGGTGATACGCGCATCGGACAATTATCAGATCGGCGTGACACCGATGAATGTGAAGCCGCTCATGATATCTTCTACGGGACCGCAGCGTGAATGGAATCTGATTGTGCGCATGGATGAGTTTGAAGATTACTCGCTGACGATCATTCCGAATATACGGACAGCGGCTGTCGTCGATTGCCCGTTGAGACGTCAGCACAAAGCGTGGGGGGAAGATCGAGGCGGGATCCGGAGAGGAGGTATGCCTGTATGGGGTGGGGCGCAGGTGCCTGGAGGGCGCATGCCGTCCGCAGACGGGCGTCCGACGGATGGGGGACATCCGGAAATGCTGACCGATCCGAAGCCTGCCGGAACTGAAGCCAAGGCGCCGGAGACGGCAAAAGCGGATACGAAGACTGCGAAGACGGACACGAAGAAAACATCCGCCTCGAAGACGGATGCGAAGAAAGCGGACGCTGCGAAAACATCCGCTTCAAAAACGGATACGAAAAAGGATACGAAGAAGCCTGAAAAGCAGAAGTCCGGATGGGATGTCGACGATCTGTTTTAGCGCTTGAGTCCTGAGGGGGCGTGCCGCAGGATATTTCTGAGCGTGGTATGAGGGGGGGGGGCGTGCCGTATATGCGAAGGGGGATGATGCCGTGGGGGCAATGATTTCGGGGGTATCGCTTGTGTGGGGCGTATGCGTGGCGAAGTCGTGATGTGTACAGGATTGACGTTATTGTGCAATTGTGATAGCAGGTGCGCCGAATTTTTTGATTGTGGGAGGTGCGTTTGAATAATACATCAAATCGAGTGCGTCTGCTCGTTGTCGATGATGATCTTGATATGTTGCGCAATCTTGCGCTGATGCTTTCGCTTGAGGGCTATTATGTGGTGACCGCGTCCTCAGGGATGGATGCATCTGTGCTCTTGAGCGAGCACAAGTTCGACGTGGTCATCACGGATCTGCGCATGCCGATTGTGGACGGCTATGAGATCGTGCGCCGCACGAAAGCGAGCAATCCGGAGACGTCGATCATCGTGACATCGAGGTATTTGGACGATCAGACGAAGCGCTGGATGGCGTCGGAGCATGTGACCGGTCTTGAGAAGCCGTATAATGTTCACCAGGTGAGCGCGATGCTGCGCGAATTTGCGAAGTAAGGGCATTTTCGTTGAATTTTCGTTGCGCCGGAAAGTCTTTGGCATCATAATATCTCGGCTTTTCTCTTGGATTAAGGGGTAAGAAATGGTCGATCTGCCGCATCGTTTTGTTCCGACAACGAGTAAATTTGTAAGTCCTGTGCGCATCGTGTCTCAGTATGGCCATGGTGCGGCGCTGACGCGCGTGTCGTTTTCCCCATGCCTTCGATATTTCGCGAGCCTGGATGCGGAGGGCTGGCTTCGCGTGTGGGTGCTCGAGACGCTTGATATTCTTGGCATTTACCTGCTGGAGGATGCGGATGCAGAGCTGTCGTGGGACGGCACGCAGGCGGTGGTATGCCGCATGGCCTCTGGGGAGCGCCGAATCGAGTTTGCGGATGAGGATGCGGTGAAGGCTTCGGTGCCCGAGGATGTGTCTGCGCGCGTGATTCCGATGCTCGGTCTGCCAGAATATACCTCTGAGGGCGACATCGTCCGGATTTCGTATCGAGGGGAGGTCTTTGAGCATGAAGTGCCCGGCTTGAGGTCGCTCAAGCAGGATCCCTGCGAGCGTTATGTCATTGCAGAGTCTGCCCGATCGATTCGTATTTTCAGCCTCTTTGATGACGTGGTGCATGCAGCGATGGATGCGCCGGAGGGGCATCGCTGGCTTGGCACTGCGGTCAGCTACCGGGGCGATGTGGTCTATGCGTTCTGTGATGATGCCTCCCTGCATGCATGCGATGTATTGAAGGGCACGTGCAGTTGTCTTTTGTCGCTGAACATGCGAGTCACGGCACATGATTTTGGCGGTCAGAAATATGTGCTTTTCGGCAACGGCGCGGGCAATATCGGGATTTACGATATCGAGTCACGTGCGCTCGTCCTTCAGACGCCGCGTGCGCCGAGAGGTTTCAGCTATGTCTTTCCGACGGCGGAAAAAGTCGGTTTTATGGCGCTGAGGCCAGAGAGCGCGACGGCGTTTTTCAGCCAGTCCCAAGAGATTCTCTCATCCTCTCCACTTCCTGCGCCTTGCGTGGCAGCTTGTGCCGGCGTGAGATTTTCTGAAATGGTTGTCGCCTGTGACGATAACGCGGTCTATCGCATCAAGCTCGATGACGGCGATTTGTCCAAGCTTTTCGTTTCCGATAAGCCTGTTTTGAGGCTGGCAGTATCAGGCGATTGCGTCCTGATGGCCGATATCTCAGGCGATATGTATTTTTACGACAGGTCTCTGACGAAACTTGGCCTGCATGCGGCGTCTGTCCAGAGGCTGGCGCTTTCGGAGGATGCAGGAAGGTTTGCAGTCCTTTCGGGTAGCGGCATCGAGATTTATGCGCGAACTGGCGCTGCAGATCAGGTCCGGGTGGCTTTGGAAGGCGCAGCGGAGATCATCTTTGGCAAAGACAAGACAGCCGATACGCTTTTCGCGTTTATGCGTGACATGACAGTCCGTGCGGTTGACTGCAAGACGGGGGAGGTGCGTGACCTCGGTGCGCTCTGCCTCACGTGCGGCCGTATTCTTTCAGTGGCGCCTGCGGCAAAATCGTTCATGTTTGTGCTTGTTCAGGCGGAGCATGGCCAGCTGGTCGCGCTCAAGGTCGGCATGAATTCGGGCAAATCGAGCGAGCTGCTGCGCATATTTTCTTACGGCACGCAGATTTATGGCGCATCGAACGGGGAGCAGTCCGTGTGTCTTCGCAGTGACGCGAGCTGCCTGCGAATCATATCCGGGCTCAAGGCGTTCAGCATCGATGACTGGGTGCGCAGCGAGCCGCTTGCGATCTTTTAAGGCATGCGCTTTCGGGGCACGGCCCCGATGCGCGCATATTTAAGGAAGGTCTGAACAATTGCCGTTTTTTGGACAATAGTATTTCAGACGCATAAGTTTTGTGCGGGCGAGACGCCCGCATCCCCAGGAGGTTTTCGAATTATTCAGAGCTTCCTTAGAAAGCCCGTCCGCGCCCAAAGTTCGGCTCGCTAAACGCTTAGGGAAGGTCTGAACAATTGCCGTTTTTTGGACAATAGTATTTCAGACGCATAAGTTTTGTGCGGGCGAGACGCTCGCATCCCCAGGAGGTTTTCGAATTATTCAGAGCTTCCTTAAAGCCGCTATCGCGTCGCGATACGCGGCTTTTTATTTTGGCTCTGTTCAACGCCTGTGAAGTCGCCGGCCCCCCATTCAGGGGGATTGAGTCAATGTGATTGCTTCGCCCTCTTTGAGGCATCCAAGCCGCTATCGCGTTGCGATATGCGGCTTTGGGGTTACGCGTCAGATAAGTCGATGCCGGTGTCTCGCTTGATGATCGTCTTGCATCCGGCTTCGAATGAGGACTGTGTCGTCACGATCGTGAGGCTTTGCCTTTCGGTGCGCGTGACGCCGGTATAGATCATCTGGTTGTTGAGCAGAGGGTGACCCTCCATCGTGGGCAGGAACATCATGATATGTTTGTAGCCGGAGCCCTGTGATTTGTGGATCGTGATGGCGAATGCTGATTCGAGAGACTTTGCCGGCAGCATATACAGCGGATAGGTGACGTAATCGATGGCAGTCGTGTCTGTGTGGTTCACGGTCTGTGTCCTGGCCTTTTTGAGCATCAGGTGGAGCCTTCCGGTGCCAGGCTCTCCAAGGACGATGCCGCAGTCGCCGTTATAGAGCTTGAGCATGGACTGATTTTCGTTGAGCATGAGGATCTGTCCGACAAAGAATGGATCTGATGTCGGGATCTTCAGGCTCTTTCGGACAAGCGCGTTGAGCGTTTCAACGCCGGTGAGCCCGTTTCGGTTTGCGGACAGGATGCGCGCGCTTTCTGTCACTTTCCAGAGTGTGTCGAGGGTTTGGCGCGAAACGGGCTGATCATTTTCGTCCACGAGCTCGCTCGTGCCGTTTGATGTGCGGACACGGATGTGGTTTGCCAGGTCTATAAAATCAGGCTTGATATAGAAAGCGTCTGTCCAGTTTTTGATCAGGGCAGCAAGTTCCTTTTCTGCGTTTTTTGGGGAATCTGAAAGCGAGAGCGTGTGAATGGCATCCTGAGATTGTGGATCGAACGCGATGGCTTCGAACGGGGAGAAGAACGGCTTGATATAGCCCTCAGGCCAATTGTCTTTCATGGCTGTGTTGGGATCTTTGGCAAGCTGGATGGCAATGGAGAGCTTTCCGATTTCGGAGGTATTGTCGAAGCGTTTGGATTCATTGAGCTGCGTGGCGAAGCTGCTTGTATTGAGCATTTCGCCTAAGACGGCGCCAGCCTGGACTGAGGGGAGCTGGTCGGGGTCTCCGAGAATGAACAGCCGGAAATTTTCCTCGGGCAGCGCCGCCATAAATCTTGCGAACAGATCGAGGTCAATCATGCTCGCTTCATCGATAATGAAGATATAGTTCTGTGGGAAGCGATTCTGCTCATTATATGTGAACTGTTTTTTGATCGGGGAGTAGCTGAGCAGCCGATGGAGCGTGTAGCTTTCGAGATCGTGCAGCTTGCGATAGATCTCTGAGGACGAATCCTTGAATTTATCAAGGCTTGAGAGCAGGCTTTCGCGCATTCGGTCTGCAGCTTTGCCGCTCGGGGCAGCGAGGTTGATTTCCCATGAGCGCATTTCCGGATGGTCTTTGAGGAGTTTCCAGAGCAGGAAGCATATCGTGGTCGTCTTGCCTGTGCCCGGGCCGCCTGTGATGATCAGGTTTTCATCCTGGCCGCGAATGATGGCTTCAAGCTGTCGTTCAGCGAGTGTGAACGGCTCTTTGAGGTCAGAGAGGAAAGATTTCTGAACGGCGTTCATTTCGCGCTTGGTGATTTTTCTGGCTTTTTTGGGGAAAATATCTTTCGCCCTGTGCTCGATGATGCATTTTGCATCAAAGAAGCGTGTGGCATAGAGATAAACCGTGTTTGTCTTTGGGTCGGTCGCGCTCACTAAGGGCTTGCAAATATCATTGTGAAGCGCAGCGAGGCCGCTGGCGCGGTATTCAATGATCTTGTCGCAATGCGCGAGGTCTTTGATGCCTTTTGCAATCATGTCATCGAAATCGCTCTTTGCGGTTTCGGGATTGATGGGGAGTTCCGCAAGCTCGCTTTGCATCAGCCTGATCAGGCTATGGAATTTTAAGTGCCATTTGGCCTGAGCTTCATTTGCGTCGAGCGGCATTCTCGTGTTTCCGTCATCCATCAGCGAGAAATAGATATAGAGCGCTTTTTGTGCATCGAGGCTCATATCAGGCTGCATGTCACAAAGAAGTTTGTGAATCTTTGCATCGATGGGCTCAATGCCATTGAGCGAGCGGAGCGTCTTATAAAAGTCCTGAATGGAACAGGATTTAAGATCGATCAATTCAGTCATTGCTATTCTCCTGTGGTGCGGATTTGAACATCAGGTCTGTGAGGCTCTTATAACTGTTTTCGAGTGTTTGATAGGAATCCCAGGTCTGTGCATAGATGCCGTTTGAAGTGTTGCTGGCAGTGCCGCGCACGAAGGCGTAATAGATTCCGCCGAAGTGCCGCTCGAAGATCTCGCTTTCGGACAGCTCTCTGTAGAACTGTTTGAGCCATTTGATCAGGCAGTAAGCGTAGAGCACGCGCTGCACGGCGTATTCCCGGTCGACTTTTGTTTTGAGCGCCTTGGGCTGGGCGTATTCGTCGCATTCCATGCGGTCTGATTTCCAGTCGAGGATGGCATATCGCTTTGTGCCGTTGAGTTCGCGGACAAAAATAAGGTCAATGAAGCCTTTGCTGAAGTATTCGCCCGTTTCGAGGATGTTATTGTCGCGGATCAGGGCGCCTTCGAGGAAGAATTCGACTTCGGCGAAGTGTTCATCTTCTTTGAGGTCTTTGAGGGAGAAGGGGCAGTGCGCATCATTGCCGCCTTCGATGGCCGGGAGTTTCGCATTGAGCGTTTTCCAGACAAATTCCGAGGTCACGGTGCGCCAGCTGGGATGATTGCTGAGCGTGAGGCCGTATTTGGCATACGTCCGTTCGATCAGGTCATTGACTTCGGGATCGTCTTGGAACTCGCTGAGACTGGACTGTGCCTTGTTAAAATCCATCATTTCAAAGACTTCGTGGATGGCATTTCCGAGCTGCTTGCCTTTGGGATAGTCCGCATCCGATATGGCGTCGCATCCCGGTTGGTAATCGCATTCATGGCAGATGTGTTTCGGATGCAGGTCGACGTTTGGCTCAAGTCTGTAGAGCGCTTCTTCGCCGGGCTCTTCGCCATCCGAGGCACGGTCGGTGCTTTTGCCATTGCTGTCGATGGCTTCGGGATCGGGGTCGACTTTTTTTAGCTGAACCTTATCCGCGAGTGTCGAATAGGAATGCTGGATGAGGCTCTTTTTGCCGAGGCTGTTTTGGAGCGCTTGGATGGCTGCTTTCTGTTGAACCTGAAGGGCCATATCGCATTGGTTTGCACTTTGGCTGTTCGTATTGAGAATGTTGAGGACTTCTGCTTTGAGTTCGCTGCGGCTTTGCGCAGAAAGTGTGATTTCCGCCCAGAAGTTGTCTTGTTTTGCAAAAGCCGAGAGGCTGTTCACGAGAAATTCATTATCTTTGTATTTTGTTAAAGGATATCTCGGCAAGACCATCAGCGCAGAGGCGCGCGTATAGGCGACATAAAACAGTCGATGCCACTCCAGGATATCTTCTCCTTTTTGATTGTTTTTGGCGATGTCATTGAAACCGAGATATTTGTCATTGTGTTCATGATATGCGTAAGGGCCTTTTGCCTGAATGTTATAGCCTTTAAAACCGGCGACGCCGATGACGATGGGGAATTCGAGCCCTTTGGAGGCGTGAATCGTCATGAGTTGTACGGCATCAAAGTCTGTGTTTCGCGCGACGAGGTTGCCGTCTTTATCACTCGTCTGTTCTGCGTTCTTCATAAGGTTGTTGAGATGCTTGACGAGTTCTTTCAGCGTGCAGCGATGCGCATAGAGATATTCGATGCTGTAATTTCCGATCTGCTGGAATTTTGCGAGTGACTGGAGTTTGGAGAGATCGCGCGCAGTCTGGGTTTCGATGTGGGATTCGCGATAGATGCATTCGAGCATTTCGGCCCATCGGAATTTTCTTGCCAGCGCGTGATATTTGGCGATTTGGAGGCGTTCTTTGCATTGCGGGTCATCATAGGCTTTTTCTATCACGGAGAGAAGCTTTCGCCGTTGTGTGATGACCGATGTGTTGTGCAGGCCGCATTCGATCCGGCGTCCGGTCTCTATGGCAGGGAAGAAATCCGTGAGCAGCGCTTCACTGAGAAGCCTGCGGTTATATGCCGTGAAGTCTTCCGCATCGATGGCTTTGAACAATGCGATCCACTGCATGCATTCGCGGCTGTTGAAGAGATTGTCATCCTTATATCGCGTGAAGGGGATGCCGAGCTTTTTGAGTTCGGATTCGATCGGAGGAAATTCGGTTCTTGTGCGCGCCAGGATTGCAAAATCCTTAAATGAGACATCGCGCAGCTGCGTCGCATTCTGTTTGTCAAAGACGCGCAGGCGCGTGTTGCCGTCGGGTGTTTTCGTGCAGCATTCCACGATCTTTTGTGCTGCAAGTTTGGCAAATTCATCTTCACGAATCCTATCTTTCGAGAGCCATACGGGCTTTGAGGGAATATGATCGAACTCCGTTTGCGCTTTCGGCGGCTGAGGGGAAGCGGAACCCGAAAAGTCCCCGAAAAATTCCGAGCCTTTTTCTGAGTCAAAAAGGCAGTTGCAAGCCTCGATGATCTCGTTTGTTGAGCGATAGTTTGTGCTGAGGCGTTTGCCATTGCCAATGGTTTGGGTCGCTTCCTCGTAGACAGTCAGGTCGGCGCCCTGGAAGGCATAGATGGACTGCTTGGGGTCGCCGACGACAAAGATGGCGTGATCTGGCACTCTGTTCTGGTCAGTATCTTCAAAGAACAGCGTTTTGAAGATATCCCACTGCAGCCTGTTCGTATCCTGAAATTCATCGATAATCGCATAAGCATAAGTTTTGCGCAGTTCTTCTTTGAGCGTGTTATCCCTGTCGAGGACGATGGCCTGATGGACGACGGTGATCATATCCTGATAGGATTCGAGTTTGTGATCGAGCTTTTCTTTGCGCCATTCGAGATAGAGCTTGGGAAGCTGATGATAGAGAAAACAATTTCGATAAATTTTATAAGTATTTCTTGAATTCGCTAACCTCTCTTTGATTTCAAGAAGTTTTGTGTAAGCATCAGCAAGTTCATCTGGCCAATTCCAATCCTGTTTGTAGGCACTGGGATATCCGGAAATGAGCGTTTCAGGGGATTTCCAGTTTGTAATAAGGTCAATCATTGCTTGAACGGTTCGCTTGCCAGGTTTTGATGTTGGTTTGCTTAGATAGTAATTTATATGTGTTTTTAATGTGTTAAAAATGATATTAAATTCATTTATCTTTAATAAATCATTACAGTCACGTACTTTTGCATATTCTTTTAGTTCTTCATCTGATTTAGATATGTTGATAATACGTTCATTCCCCTCATGATCTAAATAATAATTGCTGATGGCATTGGAGAGTATATTCTCAATGTCTTCAATAACAGTTTTAAGGCCTTTGCTCTCAGTGTTGTCAGCATTGTCCTCAGCGTTTTCATAACATCTGAGCAAGGTCTGAAACTCGGGATCATTCGGCCACTCATCTCGGATTTTGCGCTGAATGATATTTTTGACGAGAGCATCATCAGCGAGCTGCATATCGAATGGGCGCCAGGCATCGTAAGCATAAGTCTTGAGCGTTTTCTGGCAGAATGAGTGAATCGTGAAGATCTGTGCGCCGTCGAGCTCGCGCAATGCGGTTTCAAAAAGTGCAAGCTTTTCATTGCCGAGTTCATCGCCGACATCTTTGACGAGATGCTTGTTATCGAGAACTTCCTTGATCTTCTTTCGAATTCTGTCTTTTAGCTCCCCGGCGGCTTTTTCTGTATAGGTGACGATCAGGATTTGGTCGAGTTTTGTGCCGTCGCATATCAAGCGCGCGACGATCTGTTGAATGGTATAGGTCTTTCCGGTGCCTGCAGATGCCTCGATGAACATGCTTTGAGAGGGATCAAAGACGCTGTTGTTGCCGATCTGATTGCTGTCAAAAATGGGCAGATTATCCATATTTATGATCTCCTGAAATCTTGTGTATGATTGATGTCTTTATTCATTTGATGAAGCTTCCGCAGGCTGAGCATCCGTCAGCGTGCAGCATATCGGATGGAGCTTTTGAAGCAGCCCCAGCTGCTGATTTTTGACAGCATTCCACTGTGTGACAAAGGTGCTGTGATCATGCGCCTCGTATCCGATATCGGTATTCAGATCGAAGATCTTGCCTTTTTTGAAGTATCTCCAGGCGCCATGGTCTTTTTCCAAGTCTTCTTTGAGGGCGTTGAAGCTCTTGATTTGAGGGATATGTTCTCCTGTTTTACTAATATTATCCTCAATGAGTTTCATTGGCGCGGCTTTGGCGAATTGCACGACATAGGCATAGTGATAAATCTTTTTGAGGATATCTTCGGCTTCTTTGGGCGTGATGTCGAAATATCGGTGTAAGATTTTGCCCACAGTGCTGCAGATATGAAGATTGATATGAATGGGCATCTCTGGATCGCTGCAATTGTTTCCTTTCCTCAGTGCAAGCGCGAGCGCATTCACATAAGCGGCCAGGTATCTGTGGCATTTGTCATCATTATTGCCAAGCATCACACTGGTGATGTCGAAAGTCTGGGTATCCTCAGACCAGATATGTCTTTCCGCTTGTCCTTGCAGGTGCCAGGTGTGCGATCCGTTTTCTGGGAGTTCTTGAGTGATTATCAGATCGATTGCATTATCGTCATCTGCTTGAGCAAGATGGCCGGTCAGCAGCTGGATGGCGACGTTTTGCGCGCCGGTCATGATCTTTTCTATGATCAGCTTTTCATAAATCGGAGCGGTTCGGAAACCTGTTTCTCGAAGCTGATTCATAAATTGCTTCAAGACAGCCTCACTTGCCTGTTTTACATCATCTAACTGAGTGACTCTTTCAACTTCCTGTTCGGCTTTCTCTTCTGATAACTCATCGTCCGCATGCATGACGATAATATTGGACACTTCTTTGATTGAATCGAGCAGTTCAATATTATCGACATCAATCGGCTCATAGACGATCTTTTCAGGATCAATGTCGTCATCATCTGTCTGGAGGATTTCGCCCGCTCTGAACTGGAACGGATCATTGAGATATTTTTTGAGCTTGCCGAGCGAGACGCGCTCAGGCAGTGCGCGGGTGTCTGGTGAAATTTCATCGCTGAAGGTGATTTCTTCCTCAGAGCCTTCAGACATGGACTGATAGATCGCATGGCTTCTGAATGCGCGTGCGGTGAACAGATCCCCGATGGGTCTGGTTTCATCGAGCGGCAATTCTTCCGGGTGCCAATCCTGATCGCCGCAGAATGCAAACAGGTCATTGATGATGCTCGAGGGATAGAAGTCTTCATCTTTCTGTAGATTTTTGTTGACGTAGCTCAGATGTATGGATTCCGAGGTGCTCATCAGCTGGCAGAGGAATGCATATCTATTTTTATATGCATTCTGATTATCTCCAGGCCAGAGCTCGCTCGTTCTCAGGTCTAATGAATTCGCAGGATCTCTTCCGGGGAAGCTCGCGGCATCCATGCCCATGAAAAAGATATGTTTGGTCGACAGGATGCGGTTTGCAGTGAAATTCATAAATGTCAAGCCGTTCACGAACAGCGAGCCAGTCGTATAATCAGTGCCTTCGGCGGCCTCCCTGAGCGTCTGTGCGAGGATTTTCCACGGTATTTTTTCGATGCCTGCACGGTATTGGTTTTTGAGCATCTCTAGGCTTTCGGCCACGCTCGTATAGATGATATTTTCCGCGCTGAGGATGCGCGGTGCGTTTTTCATCGAGATCCAGCTGTTCAGAGTGGGGATGAACCATTCATCGAGGTCTTTGAGCGTCAGGCCGTCGGCGTATAGCGCGCGTCTGCTGCACAGGTCTTCGAGAGATTCAACGGCATCGATAAAGCGGCAGAGCGAGTCGCTGTCGCTGCTTTCGAGATCCGCGAACGGCCGGAGGATATCCTCGCCATCGCTGACGCGGCAATCCGTGAGCCGAGCGAGCAGAAGGCGTTTGATGCCAGTCTGCCAGTCTTTATATTTGTCCGAGCCGTCTCCATTGGGAATATCCCGGTCACGGAAGACCTGCATGTCTGTGAGCCAGCCTTCCCAGGCGCTGATCTCATCGGGATCGATATTGCGCACATTTTGAACGACGGTATTTCGGACGAGTTCGAAAAATTCGAGCCGCGAGAGCGAGCGGCTGTCCGTGATCCGAAGAAGCGCATCGAGCGCGCGCGCGGTCAGGGATTCACGCGCTGCGCCGTCAAGAATCGTAAACGGGATATAGAGCGCGGGCTCTGTGACCTTATCCCCGTTTCGCTTCGTCAGCTTGTTCTCTTCTGCCTGCGTGCGCTCTGCGCCAAAGACCTGATAGATCGCGGTGCGGTAGGCATTGATGTCAGGGGCGACGACGAGGATGTCGCGGATATTGGCGCCTCTGGAGCCGTCCGCGTTGTCTTTCAGAAGCTGGCATATCTGTGTGTGGAGGTTCTCGACTTCGCGGATTTTTGAGGGGGCGCTTGTGACCGTGAGGCTCTGATCTTTCGCAAGTGCCTGTTTGGGCGTTTCCGCTCTTTTGGCGATCAGGTTCTGAATGGTATGGAGCGTGCTGTCTTCCGGCAGGTTGATCTGAGTATTTGAAGTATATTCATAATCTAATTTTTTATAATGCTGATCAAAGTCGTAGTTCGCGCTTTCGCACCAGAGCTTGATGTTATCGCGTCCGCCGCGCCCCCATTTGGCGAGTAATGGATTGTCGGGCGTGTCGAGCCCGAATTCATCGCGATCTTCGAGCGGAAGGCCTTCGGGCAGCAAGGGGTGTTGGAAGTGGAGCTTGTGATCGACATCTTCCCAGAATTCCATGCATGGGTTCTGTATATATGCGTGGACTTCGTGGTCTTTTGAATATTCGTGGAGCGCGACGCGGTAGAACTGCCCCATGCCGGCATGCCAGAATAAAAAGACAGGTTTTTGAGGGGCGCCCTTGAAATGAATGTTGCCTGTATCAGTGCGGCAGCGCTCATAGAGTTGCGGAACCGAGAGGTATTGGATGTTTTGCTGCTTGATGGACTGATTGATGCAGGCCAGAACTGAATCCTTGCCCACAAAAATCTTTTGATAGATGGTTTTCTGCCAGTTTTCGCGTTCCGCTGGAGCTTTTGTAAAGAAGCGTGAGTTTTCGTCCTGATTTTGCCAGACTTGGATCAGTCCTTCTGGTGTTTTGAAAGCGCCTGGACGGCTATTTTCATACTCCATGAACAGCCTGGTCATCTGATTGGCGAGATCGAATAAGCGCGTTTCATCGAGGATATCGTTTGACTGGATATAGTTTGTGACTTCGTCGCTGAGGGTCTGCCAGTTTTGTCTGCCTTCGCCTGCCGGCATCTGGAGCCACGCGAGTATCATGTTTCGCATCAGCTCTCCGGGCAGCCGCTTCATCCTCGGTTCAGTCGGGGAGGGGGCGCCGCTCAGTGCGTTGAAAAGAAATTTATCCAGAAATTGTGTGTTGAGATTGGCAAGCGTGCCGTATTTGGTCATCCATTTGAGTTTGAACCAGTGTTCCAGCGCGAGGTCTGGAAAAATGATGGCTGGCGGGTCGAACGGGTCTGTCCACTCCGCTTTCAGTCTTGTCATCAGGTCATCTGCCAGTGCTTCGAAATCTAATCCAAAATTCAGATGTAACATAGTTCTCCTCAAAAAAAGACGGCTTTGATAAGTCCGCAGACATGGGGAGCTGTGTATATCCGATTGATTGGCTTTAATCATCGGATTTTTAGTGCAGGACGGTATCTGTCGCGCGTGTGGTGTGGCTCCCCTATGCTGCGCATACGGCTCGCGCGTGTGGCGCGCCTATGCCTGACGGCATACGTCGCGCGTGTGGCGCGCCTATGATGCGCATACGTCGCGCGTCTCCGAGGGCATCGCTGATGCCCCCGGTAACCCAGATAGCGCCCCGTCGGGGCGCTGAGCCCATCGTACCTTTGGAGATCGTCGTTCTCGTCGGTTAGGGAAGGGCTGAACAATTGCCGTTTTTGGGACAATAGTATTTCAGACGCATAAGTTTTGTGCGGGCG
>JAFUEE010000054.1 GCA_017464085.1 Pseudomonadota bacterium | reverse complement strand
TTCCATCCCGAGTCGTGTCCGTCTTTCCATCCCGAGTCGTGTCCGTCTTTCCATCCCGAGTCGTGTCCGTCTTTCCATCCCGAGTCGTGTCCGTCTTTCCATCCCGAGTCGTGTCCGTCCTGCCATGCTTCTTGTTTCATATCGATGAGTGCCTGACACATGTTTATTTTCTCCTCTTTTGAGGTGGTGAGTTTTATCTTTGCATTCGTGCAGACATTGATTGCCATGACTGCATCGTATGAGAGTTCTTGAAATTTTGGATGCTGTCTGATGAATGCATACAGCAGGTCTTTGTCTTTAGCATACTTGATATACCCGAAGACCTCGCAGAGTTCGGTGTTGAGCTTTGCGAGCTGAGCTTCGCTCAGTTTAACAGGAACGATAAGGTTGATAAAGTAGTCAGGCACATATCGCCGAAGTTTTTCATTTGGAAACTTGATCATCTCGTGGAGAGACTGCGGGCCATCCCAAGGGCGAGATCCTGTATAGACGACGAGGGTGATGACGGGATCGAGATGATCTGTGAGGGAAAATCTGGAGAGATATTCGTCTGGATGTTTGAGGTCTTTGAGTGCGAGATGTTTTTTCTGTTTTTGACGGACGCGTGCAAGCAGTGCCAGGGCATCATAAATCATGTTTCTGAGCGGCATGGCATAGTGTATGGCTGACTGATTTTCGATGCCGAGCATGATGTATGTGGCATCTTTATCTCGATAAACCTTAAAGATATCGCGGAATCTTGTCAACTTGACGAAGCCTTTTGAATTGCCGATGGTTTCGCTGAGCAGCCTGTCTGCAGGCACGAGCCCTTCTGGGCGTATGACCTGTTCGCCATCGTAGATCCAGGTGTTGAAGAGATCGGCGAAAATCTCTGGTCTGCCAAAAAAGTTGTTGAGTACGCTGTCTCTGCTGAGTTTTTGTTTTTTCATGACATGCTCCGGTGCGAGGGGATGAGGTGCCTTCACAGCGTAATGGTGCCAGCGAAAAATTTTTGTGACATGAAGCGTATCGATTTTTTTGATTTTTATTTTGAATGCAGTGGCGTGTCTGAGCTGTTATTGCTCAAATGGGGGATTTGCGGCATATAGGGGGCGCGGTCTGTTGGCAGACCTTGAGCGTGATAAATATAGTGTTCGTGTTCAAAGCACGAGGCGCATTCCTTATGCTTTGAGGGAGACTTGTGATCTGGAAAGCGAGATGTGTGTATGTGGAATCAGAGGGTATCGAGCGGAAGTATAGATATGCGAAGCAGTGCGTATGCTGGCGTTTTGTGGGCGTTTGTTCTTATGCTGGTTTGCGGCATGTCAATGGGGTGTTCAGAGACTGAGGGAAATGTGGATGGGGAGCCGTCAGGTCCGCAAGACCCATCCGGATCTCAGGAGCCTGTCGTGCCTGGATGTGGCAATGGCATTGTGGAAACGCAGGAAACGTGTGATGACGGGAATGTTTTGGATGGAGATGGCTGTTCGTCGAGTTGTTTGAAAGAGGGCAAAGCGTTCTATAAGCCGAACCCTGGTCCAGGGACGCGTTGTAACGATGGCCGGCATGAGGCAGGAGAGGTGTGTGACCCGATATACAGCTATGTTCTGGATGGTGAAGCGCGTATATGCGAGGTGACGTCAGCGGGTGCGTGTGTGCTCTCGCTTTCGTCTGAAGGGAAGAGCAACTGCGGGACAGGCACGTTGGAAGCTGGGGAGGAATGCGATGACGGCAATTCGGCAAACGGTGACGGCTGTTCATCAAAGTGTAAAAAAGAGGCAGATGCGGTTTGCAGGATGAAGAATGGCGCGCATGGCACAGTGCTTCTCGTCGTGGATGGTGACACACTCAAAGTGCGGTTGGACAATGGGGATTGTGAACCCTATGGTGCGGTGACGATACGTCTGCACGGCATTGATACGCCAGAATGTTCAAAAGAAAGCAGGCAGTCGACGGTGGACAGCAGCTACAGCGCGAAAGCTTATATTCAGGATGATGTCTATACTGACAAAAATGAGCGTGGCGGATATGAGGCTGCTGCCTTTGTGAATGACCTGGTTTATTCGTCAGAAAACAATGGCATTGTGGAGATCGAATGCGAGACGCGGAGCGCATCGGATGCGACTTGTCTGCTGGATGCGACAAACGGCCGTTACCTGGCCTATATGAAGCTCAAGCAGGGTGGCAAGTATGTCGATCTTGCAGAAGCGCTTGTGAAAGCCGGCTATGGCATGGTCTACACGGATTTCACGTCTCAGCGGCTTGAGACGTATTGTGCCTCGGAACAAGTGGCTGTGAGTTCAAAAGTTGGCTTTTGGAGCTATGCAGAGACCTTTGAGGACGCGGTGAAGCTGCTGAGTGCGGACAAGCAGCGGTATATGACGACTGGACATTGCGAGTGAAGTTTGGGGAAGCGTTTCGTGTGGCATATTCCATGATGTATGGAACTGCCAAAATATGGTAGAGAGGGGGGAGCGGCGTATTGCCGCATGGCAATAGCCGCGCGGGGGGAGTCTTCCCCACGCCAAAACAGCAAGGAATCGGTGGGTGATGTCAGAGAAAGAAATGGAAAAAGCGGCAGAGCGTGAAGTGAAATCGCCGGAAGCGGTTTCGGCAGGTGAAAGTGCAGAGCCTGTGGAGAAAGCTGACGGCGGCAAAAAGAAGATGTCCAATCTTGGGCTTCGAGTGATCTCGACGGTAGTCCTGCTTCCGCTGCTGCTTGCGCTGATCGTCTGGGGAAATCACTGGATGTGGGCGAGTTTTCTGCTTGTGGCGGCCTGTCTTGGCGGCTGGGAGTTCATGAAGATTACGAATGGCCAGGAGAGCGGCGTGACGCGCGGCGTGAGCGTGGGGTTGTCTCTGATACCAGCGGTGGCCGCGTATCTTGTGGCAGGAAGCGGGGCGCCATTTTCGGGGGAATGGAGCTGGCTAGTGTTGGGCGGTGCATGCGCGGTGACGGTGTGGGGCGCATTTTTGTTCAACTGTTTTCGTCCGCGAGAGATTTCGCGTGCCTCGAATGTGATCACAGGTACCCTTGGGTGTGCGGCGTATGTCGGTGTGCTTTTTTTGTTTCTCGCGCTTTACAAGCGGGATCTTGGGGAGAGTGCGAATGCGTGGGTGTTCACGCTGATGGCGATGACATGGCTTTCTGACACAGGGGCCTATTTTACGGGACGTGCGCTGGGCAAGCATAAGATGGCGCCGGTTCTGAGCCCGAAGAAATCGATTGAAGGCGCGGTGGGCGGATTTGTCAGCGCTTTGATTGCGGCATTTGCGGCGAAATTCATCGTGTTTGGACATCTTTCGGTCTGGCAGGTGATTTTGCTCGCTGTGGTGTCGAATTTCTTGGCGCAGACGGGCGATCTTTCGGAGTCTCTGCTCAAGCGCAGCTTCGGCGTGAAGGATTCCGGGAACGTGATTCCGGGCCATGGCGGTGTGCTCGACCGAGTGGATGCGCTGATTTTTTCTGCGCCATGGGTGTATATATTTGCCAGAATTTTTATGGTCTGAGGAAGCCTAGATGGCCGTCATATATGTCGTTATCTTGATAGGCGTGCTCGTGTTCGTGCACGAGTTCGGTCACTATATCGCTGCGCGTATTTTCCATGTTCGTGTGGAGCATTTTTCGATCGGGTTCGGCCCGAAGATCTGGGGCTTCAAGCGCTGGGATACGGATTGGGAAGTGAGGTGTCTTCCTCTGGGCGGTTATGTCCAGATGTACGGCATGGATTTCGAGGAAGTGACCGACAGGTCCGATCCGGATTTTGACAAGGCATACAACAACAAGCCGATATGGCAGAAGGTTCTGATCAATCTTGCCGGCCCGCTGTTCAATCTGCTGCTGCCGATACCGATTTTGTTTGCGGTATATATGGGGACAGTGACGGATGATGTGGTTCCGCGTGTCGGGCAGATCATGGACAATTCTCCGGCGGTGGGCATCCTTGAGCCTGGCGATGTGATCACGTCGATCAATGACAAAGAAATACGTTATTGGGGGGAGGTTCATGACGAGATTGCGGCGCGTCCGGAAGAGCGTCTGACGCTTGGAATCTTGCGGGATGATCAGGCGCTGAAGGTGGAAGTGACCCCTGAGAAGACGACGATTCGCGATATACTGGACATCAATGTTCAGACAGTCGGCCGCGTGGGAATCACGCCTGATCTTGCGCCGAGCGTGATCGGCATTGCGTCAGAGCGCGGGCTTGCGGCACAGTACGGCCTCAGGACGTTTGACGAAATCACTTCCGTGAATGGCCATGCGGTGCGTTCGTATCCAGATCTTGAGCAGGCGATTCGGCATCACAGTGGGGAGAGCCTCAAGCTTGTTTTTCTTCGCCCGGAAAAGCTGGATGTCGAATACGGTTCGGTGCATACGCTCAGGCGCATGGAAGTTGAGATTCCTGGCGCGGGGAGTCTGGAGTCGCTTGGAATCGCGTCAGCGAACATGTTTTTGTCAGAAGTGGACGGAAATTCTCCGGCAGACAAGGCAGGGCTTCGCGCGGGAGACCGTATTCTTGAAGTGGATGGCAAGTCGGTCAATGTGTTCCGCTCATTTGTGAACCATCTCGTCCAGTCATGGGAGAAGCCTCATGAGCTCGTTGTCCAGCGCGGCGATGAGGTGTTCAGGACGACGATACAGCTCGAAAAGTTGACTGTGATCGGGGAATTTCAGGATGAGCGGCCGATGATCTATTCAGGATTTTATCAGAAGTCTCCGTATGTGGATCCGGATCGCGTGCCGATGACGCCGGGTGACCGTCTTGCGTATGCCGGTCGTGTGTCGATTCGCACGACGGTGATGGCTTCCGGCATGCTTGTGATGTATCTTGGGCAGATGGTTCAGGGCAAAGTGTCGACGAAATCGCTCGGCGGTCCGATCATGATCGGTCACATGGCTTCGAAGGCCGGTGCGGACGGCATCGACGCGTTTATGCGCATGCTCGCGGTGATTTCGATTAACCTGGGCATCATCAATCTCGTGCCGATACCGCTTTTGGATGGTGGCAAGCTTGCTATTTTGTTTGTAGAGGCGATAAAACGCGGTCCGATATCGATGCGCGCGCGTCAGATCATCGCTTATGTGGGGCTCGCGATGGTCGCGATGCTCATTCTTTTGGCGTTCAAGAATGATATTGAGCGCATGTGGAATTTGTTTTTCTCCTGAAAATTTGTGACATGACGAACTATATTTTGTCTCTTGATACGGCGACGCCTGTTCAGTCGCTGGCAATTTTGGATGGCGGTGATGTGTTATTTGAAGCGTATGCGAAATCTCGCACGAAAGATGGCCCGGGGCTTCTTTCGCTTGTCGATGGCGCGCTTCATCATTGCGGTCTGAAAGTGGCGGATATCGGCCGCTTTGTCGTGTCGCGCGGACCAGGCGCGTTCACGGGGCTTCGCGTGTCGATGGCGATGCTGAAATCGCTTGCGCTGACGCTCGACCGTCCGCTCTATGCCGGGTCTTCGCTTGATGCGCTCGCGTGCTCCGCGCTTCCCTCCGCTTCGATTGTCGCCGCTTGCATCGATGCGCGCCGTGGGGAGATTTATGTATCGTTTTACGATATGTATGAAGGCGCGCCGCGCGCGCTGTCTGAGGAGCTTCTGATGCGGCCGGAAGACCTCGCGGTCTATGTGTCGCGCATGTATCCGGGGCAGAAGATTTTGTGCACTGGAACCGCATTTCCTGGGTATTCGAAAAAACTTTCCGAGATGTCAGATCAGCTGCTGCTTCAGCCGTCATCCCCGAGCGCGGCAATGCTTGCGAAGCGCGTTCTTGAAAAATTTGGCGACAGTGCGCCAGATATCGCGCTCGAGGCGCTGGAACCCAAATATATCCGGCTGGAAGATTTCGAGCTTCCGAAGCCTTTTGATTTCAGTCAGCCCGGACAGTTCCGGCATGATGCCTAGGCATTGGAAGATTTAAATGGCTTGCCTGAACTCTCCCCTAAATCCCCTTCTTCATGAATGGGAGGCGGTTTTGAGTAAAGCTCTTTAAACTCGTTTATCGTAGGCATTGTGTGACGCTTGGGGGGCGGCGGCCCTTTGATGCGATAGCGCCGGTGTCGATGATGTGTTTGCTTTGACCGTAACCATAAGTGATCGCCCCTTTGGGGCATAGCCTGAGTTTTCATGATGAAAGACAAGTATTTTAAGTTTCTGATTGTCGGGATCATACTGATCCTTTCAATCTTTTTCGATCAGTGGTCGAAATTCTGGGCGGAAGACAATCTCGCTACGCCGCGCTATCCCGATCATGTGGTGACCCTGAACGTCGAGGAGACGGCGCAGCCGATGACGTTCGAGGCATTGATCAGCGCGCGTTATCCGAAGAATTCCGAGAAGGAAAACAAGTATATCGTGGCGAACGGCACGCGTGATGGCAAACGCCTGATGCCTCAGGATGAAGTGAAGGCTGGCGATGAGATTCAGCTCGGGTATGTTTCACTGACCGTCATTGACGGCTACTACGATTATCAATATGCGCGCAACCCCGGTGCCGCTTTCAGCTTCCTCGCCAATCAGCCGGAGAAGTTCCGTTCGATTTTCTTTGGAATCACCGGTATTTTGGCAGTCATTCTGATCTTGGTGTTTATCGGCTTCAGCTCCTGGAAGAAACAGAAACCGCTGATCCTCGCGCTTGCCTGTGTGCTCGGCGGTGCCTTTGGCAATATCATAGACCGCGTGCGCCTGAGCTATGTCATTGATTTCGTTTCATGGCATATCGGGGACAAGTATTACTGGCCGACGTTCAATGTCGCGGATGTGTTCGTGACTTGCGGTGTGATCTTTCTGATTATCGATCTGCTCATTCACAGGGAGCCCAAAAAGAACGAGTCTGAGGATGAAAGCTCGGAGAAGAATGCAGGACAGATTGCCGATGGGGACAAGGGCGAAGCATCTGAGGTGAATGCAGATGAAAGCTCGGAGAAGAATGCAGGACAGATTGCCGATGGGGACAAGGGCGAAGCATCTGAGGTGAAAGCCGCAGAGCCTTTGGATGCAAAAGCCGATGAGCGTGAAGACGCGTCATCGGGCGAATCGGCGAAATGATTTTGGAACTGATTTCGTAGATGCATAAAGAGAGGGGCCGCAGCTGGATGCTGCGGCTTTTCCATATTTTAAGTCTGAGCTGGCGTGGTGATGAATATGTTTTGGGGGATTCCGAAATTTCTGTTCAGATCATGAGGCTCGCGGAGATGGCGCGAATGGCGCTTTAGGAGTTTATGCGTGCGGAAGGCAAAGCCTGTGAGCTTGTGTGACAGCACCTGATGTAGTGGGGAAATAGCTCGATGTATCCAGTTTTGATCGGAGAGGGAATCTGGGCGCTTCCGTCGTATTTCACGATGGTGATGATCGGATTTTTTGTAGGCTCGCTGTTGATGCGGAGAGAGGCGGTTCGCGTGGGATTTAGTCCCGTGAAGATGATCGACCTCTGTTTTATGCTTGTGATCGCGAGCATCGTGGGCGCGCGTCTCGCGCACGTGCTTTTTGACGGATTTTTTATGGACTATGTGCATCTGTGTTTTGATCCGGATGCGCTGGCGAAGCCGCTTCCGAGCGGTCATGCGTGCATGAATTCAGATCAGTGCGTGGCAGCTCAGAATGCGGGGTATAATATCGGGGCGGTCTGCCGTGAGGGCGCCTGTCTTCCGGAGCGTGACTGCCTGAGGCCGTTCATGTTCTGGGCTGGCGGCCTGACATATTATGGCGGATTTCTTCTTGCAGTCGGCACGGCCTGGTTTTTGAGCCGCCGCTGGAAGTGGTCATTTTTGAAGCTGACGGACATTGCATCACCTGTGATTGCGCTTGGCCTTGCGTTTGGCAGGCTCGGATGTTTTCTTGCAGGATGCTGCTTTGGCAAAGTGACGGATGTGCCGTGGGCGGTTCGTTTTCCGCAGTATTCCGATGCCTGGAAGCATCACCGGGAATTTTTTCCCGACGCGCTTTATGCGCAGAATCAGGCGCTTGGAGAATTTTTGTCTCTGCCTGTGCATCCCACGCAGCTGTATGAGCTGTTCGGGTCATTGGCGCTGTTTGCATTTTTGTGGCTCACGCGCAAGAAGGCGCATTTTGAAGGGCGTCAGCTGTCGATATTGCTGATCGGTTATGGCATTTTGCGCTTTGTGATCGAAATCTGGCGCGATGATGACCGCGGCGGCGTGCTGCTGTCGACATCTCAGTGGATCAGCATACCGTTGATTTTGGTCGGATGTTTTTTGATCTGGCGCGGCAGGCATCGTCAGACGGCAGAGGCGTCCGGGGCTGGCACGGAGTCGCAGGAAAACAGCGCCAGCGGTGATGAAGCGCATTCAGAAGAAGCTGTTTCAGATGCACAGGCTTCTGAGCCTGGGGCAGAAACAGAAAAGAATTGTTCACAGTCACTCGCAGAAGATGAAAAATGTATTGACGAGATGGAACGCTAGTGATAAATGCACAACTACCCCCCTGCGATGATCATTGATTATCGCAGCCCCAGCGGCGTTTTACTTCCCCCGGTGAAACGCCGCATTTTTTTTGTCCGCGCAGACTGGAAGTGTGTTTTGTGTGTGGTCGGCCTATCGCGTTGCGATACGGCCTTATTTGTTGCGGCCTATCGCGTTGCGATACGGCCACAAGCTTTCTGACCCATAAGTTTTGCGCGCGAGAGATGCCCGCAGCCCCGTGTGGTGTGCGAATTATTCAAAAGGATTGCCGGCCGCAGTTCTGATCCTGTCCGTCGCAGTGTGCGCATGTGATCGTGTGCAGAAGCGTGCACGTGTGTTTCGTCGTGAAATTTTGGTTTTGCTCTGTCTAAATGATGGTAAATATAGCGCCTTTCCTTTTTGGGGGAGAATTGGTCAGGAGACTGTCATCGAGCATTATTAAGTATCGGCCTCGGAGAGAAGAGCCGGAGAGCGTGTTGAGATGGATATGAAGCGTAAAGCGAGTGTTATTTTTTTTGCTGCATGTTTGAGCATTTGTGGGTGTGAGTCGAAGGATGTGGAGCCGGCGCCAGTCGAGCCGGTACCCGAGGTAGAGCCAGAGACTGCGCCAGCGCATGAAGTGCCGCAGGCGGCAGCGCCAGAGGCTGTCGCGGCGCCTGCGGCGGAAAAAGAGATTGTGGATCCTGCGGATATGTGTGGTGACATTCGCCGCCCGTCTGGCAAGGACAGCAGAAATTATGCGTGCCAGGACGGCTTATGGCTGTGTCAGAAGACGGATGGTTGTGCTTGCGGAGACGGGGAGGCCTGTCACGGCGGATGCACGGATGGAAAATGTGTTCAGGCGCCTGCGGATCCGAAACGCGATGTCTACTGTGTGGACGGCAACTGTCCTTGCGGTGAAAGCTTTTGTGCCAAAGGTGCGATTTGCCGGGCGGGGATGTGCTATTGCCGGACGGCAGAGACGGACAAAGGTTGCGGCAATGAGATCGTGAGCGGCGATTTTGGGGAATTCTCGTGCACGTCCGTAAAGGTAGGCAATCGCCGTGAAGTGCTTTTCATGTGTGAACGCGATGAGGGGTGCCGGCTCCGCGATGGGCGGCATTACATGAAGTATGGTGTCGTTTCGGATAATCCGGAGATCATGCAGGGGATGACTGGGTGTTTTTATCATCTGGATGGGGATCAGGATACGACGCATGTGACGCTGTGCCCGGAAGGGGATTGCGTGGTTCCGTGGACAGTGGCGCAGCATCCGGCAGAAGGGGCGGCTGATGCAGCAGGTGTCGAGGCTGTTGTGCCAGTGGATGACAAGGATGCGCAGGCAGGAAAGGCTCCGGCTGCAGGTGCGGAAAAAGTTGATGCAGCACCGGCAATGATTTCGGTGAATACGTGCAAGGTTTTTGAAAAGCCAGCAAACGGTTATGTCAGCTTTTGGTCGGACGTATATTCGGATGCCAGGATAAAACTGCCCGAGAGTGGCAAGCCGTCATACGCGGATCAGGATGGCAGGAAGGTTTTTGAGCAGATTGCGGCATTTGACGCGGCCGTATGCGCTGGCGGAACGCGCTATTGCCATGGCGCAGGGCAGAAGCCGATTGCTGCGCCGGCGAATCCGAAGGGGTATGCTTGCCTGACGGTCAAGATGATGCATGAGAAGCCGCAGGTTAAAAAGAAGGGGAAGGGAAAAGACGCGAAGAATGCGGATGTGACTGCTGATGTGTCGTCTGAGCCATTGATGGATTCCCGTGGCCGCGAGAAGAAGGCGTGGAAATGCACCGAGGAGACTTGCATCTGTGGCGGAAAAGCGTGTGCGAATGGCGCGCTTTGCATGGATGAGCAGTGTTATTGCGGGGCATATCCGCTTGAGGAAGGGTATGCCTGCGTGGATGATACGGCGCGATGCGAGCATGACACATGCAGGTGTGGCAAGACCGAATGTGAACGCGGGGAGGCATGTGATGGCAAGGGATGCCTTTGTGGCAATGTGAAAGCGCCTGGCAAGAATTATTTGTGCAAATCGGGGGCTTGGGAATGTCCGACGCATGATGGCTGCAACTGCGGCAATGCTCTGTGTTTTGAGAATATGGTCTGTCAGAATGGTGCTTGCCTTTGTGGTGGCAGACCGGCGCCGGATGAGGATTATCGGTGTGAAGAGCGTCCGGAAGGCCTTTCTTGGGTGTGTCATGCAGATGTTCACTGCAGATGCTATGATAATTTTATTGCCAAAGGGGATGTGTGCCGTCCAGTCAGCTGTGGAGAGCATGAAACGCTCAGGGGCGGCGGTTGTTTTTGCGGGGAGAGTGCGTCTTTGGGCGTGCCTTGGCGATGCGCCTCTGTTCAGGGCAAATATGAAAATGTATGTGCTTCGACAGAGGGGTGTCAGTGCGGCAAAGAGACATGTCCGTGGGGAAGTGTCTGCCGGGAAGGAAGCTGTGTGGATCGCGTGACTGGTTCGCCAGTGCCTGAAGGGATCCAGTACAAGATGACGCATGGCTATGCGCTGTGCATTCAGGAGGATGGGTGCACATGTGGCAAGACGACATGCAGGAATGAAACGTATTGTGTTGGCGGCGCCTGCTATGAGAATCCTGTGTTCCGCATGATTGGGGGACAGCGCGTGGCGTTTGATATCAGCGAGGTGCGCGAAGTTCGAGATGAATATGATATTGCGAATGATCCGGCTCCGATGACACCGAATTACAACCGGGTCTGGGATGAAGTCTTGGTGGGTGAGCATTATTGCGGAGGCATGGAGATGCCGCGCGATCCTTCGCTTTATGTGTGTCGCTATGAGACTTGGATGTCTGGCGCATGCGGCAAAGATGCAGGCACGGTGTCGTATCGGGCTGTCGGGTGGATTTGCACATCGGACAAGTGCCCGTGTGGAGAGGGTGCTTGTGTGAAGAATGAGGCTTGTCTGAACGGTTATTGTTTGCCTGGGATTGAGCAGGAAGATTAGTCTGCTTCTAAGTGTGTGGTCGGTGTCTTCGAATGGATGCAGGCCTTTGGTTGAGAAATGATGGCGTCGCTTGGTATTGAAGTGATGTCAGTCCGTTGGTGAAAGCGGAAGCGGCGTTCGCCATATTGAGGATGATATGGGCACTGTTCGTCAGGGCAGTGCCTATAATTTTAGCGGATGGCGTGTTTCGCAAAGGTTGGTGATATGTTCAAGTGGCTTGGGGAGAAAGTCTTTTTGAATGAGAAGTGCATGGTCGGCATCATTATTTTTAATGCGGTGCTGATTTTTTTGCAGGAGAGCGGAGTGAATTATTTTTTTGTCTCTCTGCTCGATGTGTTCTGCACGCTCATTTTTTTGGGTGAAATGATCGCGAAGCATGTGCGCGATGGGGTGAAGGCATACTGGACCTCGGGATTGAACGTGATGGACGGCATATTGGTGCTGATATCTCTGCCGTCGGTACTGGCGCTTTTCTTCCCGGATATGTTTGCGAATCTGTCATTTTTGCTCGTGCTGAGGATTTTCAGGATTTTTAGATTTTTCCGCATGGTGTCGATGTTCAAGAATTTTTCGACGATTGCGCATAATTTTAAGCTTGCGGTGCAGCAGTCGTATGCAATTTTGCTGATATTCTGCATCATCATCGTGACATTTGCGCTGATCGGGTGTTGTTTGTTTGATGATTATGCGCCGGCATTTTTTGCGACGCCGCTGGATGCGATTTATTCGACATTCAGGTTGTTTTCGATAGAGGGCTGGTATGAGATTCCGGATGCAGTAGCGAGCGGGATGGGGAATCCGATTGGTGTGCATCTGGTGCGTCTCTATTTTTGTATTTTGCTGCTGATTGGCGGTGTGATCGGGATGTCTCTGATCAATTCGATTTTTGTCGATGCGATGGTGAGTGATAATAATGATGATGTGAAAGCGCAGCTGGACAGCATGGAGCGCAAGATTGACGAGCTGACGAGATTGTTGTCGGAGAGCCGTTGCGGTCAGGCATCGGAGTCTGAGGCCCTCGGGCAGCCAGGAGAGACATTGGCGGCAGATGTGTCTGGAGATGTGCCGGAGTCAAGCGGGGAGGATGACGCGACTTGAGGCGGGCTTGTCCAGAGGGGGGGGCAGGAATGGGTTGAAACGGGGCGTATGCGCAGCATAGCCCCGTTTTTTGTGGCCGTATGGCCGCAGGCCATAGGTCACAAGTGCCGCCCGTGAGCCGGATGCTGAGGGCGGCGTAATAAAAAAAGTCGCGCAGTATGGATATAAAGTGGTATAAGCGAGCAGGACGAATGGGTTAGCCCGCGCCACCGATTGGGTCCGGAGTGGACTGAGCAGAGCTCTCGGGGCGATGCGGCGATTTTATGGACTGTTTTTTTAAGAAATTTTGGAGTTCCCTTGACTCGTAAGATCCTGATTAATGGGCGGCGTGAGGAAGAACTGCGCGTTGCGATCGTAGAAAACCAGACACTTGAAGATTTTGAGATCGAGACGAAGCGTCGCGGTGTGATTCGGAACAATATTTATCGCGCAGTGGTGACGAATATTGCGCCGAGCCTGAATGCTGCATTTGTTGATTTTGGCGATTCCCGGAATGGGTTTTTGGCGTTTAATGATGTCGTGGAGAGCGTGTATTCGAAGCCTGTGCGCGACAGTTATCGGATATCAGATGTGCTGACTGTTGGGCAGGAGCTGATTGTTCAGGTCATCAAGGATGCGTCGGCGTTGAAAGGTGCGCAGGTGACAACGAACATCAGCCTTGCAGGTCGTTATCTGGTGCTGCGCCCACGGGATGCGAAGAGCGGTGTGTCGCACAAGCTGGACGACGATGCGCGCGCGGATTTGACGCAGAAGATTCGGAGCTTGGATCTTCCGGATGGTTATGGTTGCATCGTGCGCACGAATGCGATGGATCAGTCGCGTGCGATTTTGCTTCGCGATGCGAAAGTGCTCGTTCAGCTGTGGCATAAGATCGAGGCGGAATTTGCGCGCGGCAAGGGCCCGCAACTGCTCTATAATGATCAGGATATCGTCGTTCAGGCGATGCGTGATTATTATGATTCGTCGATTAATGAAGTCATCATCGATGACAGGTGCTGTTATGAGCGAGCGCTTGCGTATGTGCGTGCGACGATTGCTTCAGGGGAGGACAAGCTTAAGTTTTATGACGACAAGATGCCTCTGTTTACGCGTTATGGGATAGAGCGTCAGATTGAGCAGATTTATGCGCGCACGGTGCGTTTGCCGAGCGGCGGGTTTATCGTGATCGATCCGACGGAGGCGTTGACGGCGATTGACGTGAACTCTGCGCATTCGACGAAGCGCGAGTCGCAGGATCAGACTGCATATTCGACGAATCTTGAGGCTGCGGTCGAGATTGGCCGTCAGCTGCGGATGCGTGATATCGGCGGTCTGATTGTGATCGATTTTATTGACATGCGTCAGGGAAAATATCAGCGCGATGTCGAGCGCGTGATGCGCAATGCCCTGAGCCGTGACAAGGCGCGCTGCAAGGTTGAGCGGATCAGCGCGAACGGGCTTCTTGAAATCAACCGCCAGCGCATCAGCCAGGCGCTTTCGCAGCGCACGCATCTGGAATGTCCGACCTGCGGAGGGAGAGGGTTTATTCCGAGTGCGGATGCGATCGGTATGACGTTGATCCGCGAGATTGATGCGCATGCCGTAGATGGAAAACTGGGTGGCGTGATCATCAAGCTTCACCCGGATATCGCGCAGCAGCTTCAGAATGAGATGCGCCGTGAGTTTGCGCAGCTCGAGCTGGACTATGGCATTCGCATTGAGATTGTCGCGAGCCGCGAAGTGACGCGTGGCGCGGAGGAGATTGAGTGGCTTTCGAAGAGCCAGGCCGAGGAGCTTCATCCAGAGCGCGCGAGCGCGCCGGCGCAGGATGCGGCATCAATCGTGGATGTCGCGGAAGCATATCAGGCGAGTGAGAGCGAGGACGGCGGTTATCGGCCGAATGATTTTGAAGAGTTCTCGAGTGATGAGGCGCGCAAGAAACGCGCGGCCAAACGTGCGGCGCGTCGAGAGGCGGAGCTGAAAGGCGTTCAGGCGGAAGCTGCGGGCAAATGTGAAGCCGAGAATGTTTCCAGAGGTGAGAAGTCTAAATCAGAGAAGGGCAACAAGTCGGATACTGGCAAAACCCCAAGACGCGAACAGGGGGAAGCCAAAGCTGATCAGCCTGATATGGATGCGCGTGACGGCATCGGCATTTCTCTGCTCGGTCTTTTTGTCGGGGAGATGAAGAATCGCATGGAGATTTCCCGTCCATCTGGTGAGGAGAGGTCTGGGCGTCGTCCGAGTTTCCGCGCTCGCCGCAAGAGCAATTCAGGGGAGAAGCTGAGCCTTCAGAGCGATATGCGTCTGTTTGTGATGGATATTTTGCATGCGGTGTGCGTGTTGGCATGTGGATGCGATCGCGATGTGCCGCGTCGCGAGATGCTCAGCCGTATGGATGAGGTGAGTGACTGGCTTCTGGATGCCGGGCAGCTGCCGAAGGCAGAATGCCACAAGCGCGTCATTGCATTGCGCAATCAGATTTCATCGCGTCATGCATGCGCGCGTATGAATTGCCTGTTCGATGTGCGCGGTCATGCGCGTCCGGATGAACTCGCGCGTTTTCTGCTTGAGGCATGCAAATCAGTGGGGACTTTTGAGGTCACCGATGAGAGCATCGCGGCGCTGTCTGCGTGGTTCTCGGAGCGCTGTGCGCGGATTTTCGGGGAATGTGTCGAGCCGGATAATGCCCAGAGAGAGGGCGAGGCCAGCGAAGCCGCTGACATCAGCGATAGTGTTGCCGAAGCGCATGTGGCGTCGGAGCCTGCTGCGGCTTTGAATATCGATGCGGCATTTTTGGATGCTGTCGAGCAGATGGGTCAGGATGAGATTGAGGAGGCATTCCGCGAGACGGCGCCGGCAGATGTGCCTGAAGTTGCCGCGTCTGTGGAAATGCCAGAAGACGTGCGCGAGAACGGTCGTCGCCGCCGCCGTTCACATCGCCGTCATGCGATGGGCGAAGTGGCAGATCAGCCGCTTGTGGAAGACGGTCAGCTCGTGACATCGGATGTCGCGATTTCTCCGATGACAGTAGCGGAGCCTGAGACGGCAGATGAGATGCTTGGCATGGCGATTACGCAGGAGCTGCCTGCAGTTGCGCCGCGCAGGCAGCGTCGAAGCCACCGTCGATCTGAAATGAATGAGGGCGGAGAACGCGTGGAAGCCGTCGTGGAAAACGTCGAGGAACAGCATGAGGTTGCTGTAAAACCGGCTGAAAGCGCAGCAGATGTGGCAGTGAGTGCTGATGCGGTGAAGGCGCAGCCTGCTGAAACGTCTGAGAATAAACTGGACAGCAGATTGCTCGCTCAGATGCGCGAGGGCGGTCAGGTCTCGACGCGCCGCGTGCGCCATACGCGCCGCATATCGGCAGATATTGTCAAGCAGGCTTATGATATCAGCGCCTCGGAAGTTTCGATGCTGGTCGAGCCGGAGCGCGCTGTCGAAGCGGAGATGGCTGAAGCGAATCGTTCTGTCGTTGAAGAAGTGGCACCAGTGGTTGATACGCCTGTCGTTGCAGATGTGCCTGCTGCTTCGGAGGATGCGGAGCGTTCGGTACGTTCGCGCAGATCGCGCCGTACAACGCGTGCGGGCATCGGTGCGGTCGCTTTGGAGGCTGCAGAAGTCGTATCACAGCCTGCCGCAGCCGCTGGAACCGAGCAGACGGTTTCGGAGGGCGCAGCTGAGGATGCGAAGGATGTTGCTGTCGAAGCCGTTGCGGAGCCCGCATCTGTTGAGGCGGTGGAGCGTTCAGAGAAGCCCGAGCGCCGCAGAAGCCGCCGGGGTGAAAAGGTTTCGGAGCGCGAGGCGAAAGAGCCCGGGGAGCGCCGTGAGCGTTCGGCAAGAGCTCGGAAAACGCGCAAAGAGATTGCGGTCCTGGAGGAAGCAGATGCCCCCGCAGCTCCAGAGGTTGCGGAAGCGCCGGTATCGGAAGGTGATCGTGCCGTGGTCGCGACAGAGGAAGAGGCTGTGGAAGCGCCGCGTCGTTCGCGCAGAGTGCGCCGGACGCGTGTGAGCGTGGATGCAGAAGATATTCAGCCTGTTGCGGCAGCTGAGCCAGAGCGCGTCGGGGAACCAGAGCGTGCGATTGAGCGTGAGCAGGAACAAGGCGTCAAGCCGGATTCTGAGCGTGCGGAAGCGCCTAAGCAGCGTGCGGTTCGCCGTACGCGCCGTACGCGCCGTGAGGATTCGGCGGCTGTTGCTGATATGTCGGTTGAGCCTGTGCTGGAAGCGCATGATGCAGCTGAGGTGTCGAGGCCTGTCACGATAGACGTGCATCCTGCTGAGGCTGTTTCGGAAGCCGCTGAAGCGGATCAGCCTGTTGCACGTACACGAGCAAGACGCACGCGCCGTGCGCGTCCTGAAGAAGGATAATAGTGGTACCATCCCCGGATCTGTATAGATCCGGGGACATTGAGATGAACGTGTGCTGGTCAGATATCTTGACATTCATATTGTTGTTATTGATTTTATTTCCAGCATTGTTGTGAGCAGTTTGTGCTCTCGATATGATTAGGATAGGGAAGTCCATGCAGACAAAAGAAGAATTGAGCTCGGTCATTGGTGGGGAGCTTGGCATATCGGCTGTATCCGTGCGCGCGGTCATGGATCTATTGGAAGGGGGCGCGACCGTTCCCTTTATTGCGCGTTACCGCAAAGAGGCGACAGGCGGTCTGGATGAGGTTCAGATTCGCAGCATTGAGGAGCGCCAGGCTTATCTGAATGAGCTGAATGAGCGCCGAGATGCGATATTGGCTGCCATCGAGGGGCTTGGCAAGCTGACGCCGGAGCTGAAGAAGCAGATCAATGACGCGACGACCAAAGCCGGTCTTGAGGACTTGTATTTGCCGTATAAGCCGAAGCGCCGCACGCGCGCGATGATTGCGCGTGAGAAAGGGCTTGAAGGTCTTGCGGAAATCATTCTTTCTCAGAGCCATGACGGTACGCCTGAGCTTGTTGCGCAGCAGTACATTGATGCGGAGAAGGGCGTGGAGAGTGCGGAGGATGCGCTTGAGGGCGCCTCTGATATTGTGGCGGAAGTCGTCTCAGAGAAGGCGGATGTGCGCGATTATCTGCGCCAATATATGAGCGAGACGGGGAAAATCGTTTCGGAAGGCACGGATAAAGCGGCAGAGGAACGCTCCAAATTTGAGCAGTATTACAATTACAGTGCGCCGCTGAATGACTGTAAGGGGCATAGTTTTCTTGCGATTCGCCGTGGAGAGCGAGAGGGATTTCTGCGGGCATCGATAGAGATCGATGAAGACAGTGCCGTGAACAGTATTGCAGGATTGATGCATTTTGATGCGACGTCTCCCTTTGGCGGGATGCTGCATGAGGCGTGTGAAGACGCATTTGAGCGTTTGCTTCAGTCGAGCATAGAGTCTGATGTTCGCGTGGATATGAAGCAGAATGCGGATCGCGAGGCAGTAGATGTATTTGCGCAGAACGCGGAGAAGCTTTTGCTTGCGGCGCCGCTCGGCGCTGAGGCGGTGATCGGTATTGACCCTGGTGTGCGCACAGGCTGCAAAGTTGCCGCCCTGGATGCGACGGGCAAATTCCTGGAGAATACGACGATTTATCCGCAGGTGCACAGCGAAGCGGAGGCAGAGCGCGATCTGAGAGCATTCATGAAACGTCATCCTTCGCGTGCGATTGCGATTGGCAATGGCACGGCAGGGAGAGAGACGGAAGCATTTGTTCGCGGAATCGTGGAGACGATGCCTGAAGCGGAACGTCCTTATGTCGTGATGGTGTCGGAATCTGGCGCGAGTATTTATTCGGCGTCGGATGTCGCAAGAGAGGAGTTTCCAGATCTGGATCTGACAGTTCGCGGCGCGATTTCGATTGCGCGCAGGCTTCAGGATCCGCTGGCGGAACTCGTCAAGATCGATCCGAAATCGATCGGAGTCGGTCAGTATCAGCATGATGTGTATCAGCCGCTTTTGAAGCGCAAGCTCGAAGAGGTTGTGGAGAGTTGCGTGAACCGCGTCGGCGTTGAGCTGAACACGGCATCTTCAGAGCTTTTGAAATATGTAGCGGGTATCGGCCCTTCGATGGCGAAAAAGATTGTCGCGCATCGTGAGCAGAACGGCAACTTCACGTCACGTGCGCAGCTTCTGAAAGTTTCCGGTCTCGGCCCGAAGACGTTTGAGCAGGCGGCAGGCTTTATCCGTGTGCGAGGGAGTGAGAATCCGTTGGATGCCTCCGCAGTGCATCCCGAACGGTATAAGCTTGTGGAACGCATCGCGAAGGATATGGGGCATTCGGTGAATGAGCTCGTCGGCAATCACGCGCTCGTCTCGAAGATCGATATCAAGCGGTATATTTCTGACGAAGTCGGGGAGATGACGCTCAACGATATCATCGCGGAGCTTCAGAAGCCCGGGAGAGATCCTCGTGCGCAGTTTGAGCCGCCGAAATTCAATGAGGCGGTGACGAAAATCGAGGATTTGAAAGTCGGCATGATTTTGGATGGCGTGGTGACGAACGTGACGAATTTCGGGGCGTTTGTGGACATCGGCGTGCATCAGGATGGCTTGGTGCATATTTCCGCGCTTTGTGACCGCTATGTGTCGAATCCCTCCGAAGTCGTGAGCGTGAATGATGCGGTGAAAGTGAGGGTGATCGAAGTGGATCTGGCGCGCAGCCGCATCGCGCTGAGCTGCCGTCTGACGGATGAGGCGAAGCCCGCGTCGGATCACCGCGCGGATGGGCAGAAGACGCAGCAGCGTCAGGACAGGAAGGGGCGTCGCGTGCAGGATCAGAAGCAGTTCAGCAACAACCCGTTTGCGAATCTGAAGCGTTAGGTGATATCGGACAGAGGAATCGAGAGGGGGTAGCGGCGTATTTGCGAAGCGAATAGCCGCGCAGGGGGAGTCCTCCCCCTTCCAAAAAAGTCGGCCTCGAGTGCGAGTGAAGAAGATGGAGCGGGAAAAAAACGCATGAATGATACAGCGTGGATGAAAGAGGCGATGTCTGAAGCGGCTCGCGGCGGATGGGATGTGCATCCGAATCCGATGGTGGGCGCGATCATCGTGCGCGATGGGGAGGAGCTTGGACGCGGCTATCATCACGGTGCGGGTCAGCCTCATGCGGAGGTCGAGGCATTGCGTCAGGCGGCGGCGCGCGGTCATGATGTGCGCGGTGCGACGATTTATGTGACGCTTGAGCCATGCAATCATTACGGCCGGACGCCGCCTTGCACTGAGGCGTTGATTGCGTCGGGAATATCGCGCTGCGTGGTCGGGTCTGCGGACTGGGATGCGCGTGTGCGCGGTGCCGGGATACGTCGTCTGGAAGCAGCCGGGATTGAATGCACGGTCGGCGTATGCGAGCGCGAGCTGATGGAGCTGAACGCGGCTTTTTTTACGCGGACGCGCGATGAGCGGCCATTTGTGACGGCGAAGTGGGCGATGACGAGCGATGGCCATACGGCGACGCGGACGGGGAGTTCGCAGTGGATCACGGGACCTGAGGCGCGCCGGGATGTTCATCTGGAGCGCGCGCGGCACGAAGGGATACTTGCCGGGACACAGACGATATTGGCGGACGACCCGCAGCTGAATGTTCGGCTTGATGGCGCATGGCGGCAGCCGGTGCGCGTTATTTTGGACCGGACGCTTCGGATACCTCTGGCGTCGCGCGTGTTCGATACGTCAGCCCAGAAGACGCTTCTGTTTACGGCACGTCGGGATGCGGATTTGTCGCCGTGGGCGTCTCTCGGGGTCGATGTGGAATGCGTTTCGGGGGATGCGCAGGGGCTCGATTTACGGGAAGTTCTGCATATTTTGGCGCAAAAATATATGATGACGACGCTGTACTGCGAAGGGGGGGCGCGTCTGCACGGTTCTCTGTTTGATCTTGGCCTGATCGATCAGGTGCATGTGTATATGGCTCCGAAACTGACGGGTGGCGCGCAGGCGGCAGGCTGTATCGGCGGTGTCGGTGTCGGCGCGATGTCTGAGGCGCCGTCGTTCGAGTTCGAGGATGTCGTCCGGCTTGGCAGGGATGTGAGGCTTTCGGGAAGGATACACAGCCAGAAGGCGTTTGCGTCTTTGTGAATCATAGCGAGCGTGCTTGCAGGAGGGTTATGTTTACCGGATTGGTTGAGACGACAGGCAGGGTGATACAGATACAGGCGCAGGGGATGGGCGTGCGTCTCGTGATTGGTTGCGGCCTGCGCGACTATGTGATGGGGGAAAGCATCGCGGTGAACGGCGTCTGCCTGACTGTAGTGGAATTCCGTGAGGGGCAGTTTGGCGTGGATGCGTCGTCGGAGACGCTGTCGAGGACGAATCTCGGGACGCTGAAGCCTGGGAGCAGGGTGCATCTTGAGCGCGCGCTTCGCGTTGGTGACAGGCTTGGCGGGCACTGGGTGCTCGGGCATGTGGATGGCACGGGCAGAGTCGTGCGCGTCGTGCCGAGCGGGAGCAGCCGCGCGGTGACGGTTGAGGCTTCTGCTGGCATTCTGAAATATATTGTCGAAAAAGGATCTGTCGCGCTCGACGGCGCTTCACTGACGGTCAACCGGGTCAGTTCCGGGTCGTTTGAAATCATGCTCATTCCGCACACGCAGTCAGTTCTTTCGGGGGATTTTCTATCTGTCGGTCATGTCGTGAACATCGAGGTCGATATTTTGGGGAAATATGTCGAAAAACTGCTCGCTTGTCATGGTGTAAAACAAAGTGATATAGAGCCGCAGACGTCTTCGCTGACGCTTGACAGGCTGCGTGAGGCGGGATTTTGCTGAGGAGATTCGAACGTGTGCCGCAAGGGTGATATCTTTGGCGGAGTTTTCTGCCTGAGGATCGCTGGGGGGCATATTTGGGAGATGGTATGTTAGCAACGATAGAGAAGGCCATAGAGACGTTACGTCAGGGCAAGATGATCATTCTTGTGGATGACGAGCATCGCGAAAATGAAGGGGATTTGTGCATGCTTGCAGAGCATGTGACGCCCGAAGACGTGAATTTTATGGCTCGATACGGCCGTGGGCTGATCTGTCTGACGATGACCCAGAAAAGGCTTGCGGAATTGGATATACCGCCGATGACAGCGCACAATACGAGCCGGTTTCATACGGCATTTCATGTGAGCATAGAGGCGGCGGAAGGCGTGACGACCGGAATCAGCGCGGCAGACCGCGCGCATACGATGAAGCTTGCGGCATCTGAAGCGTGTCGTCCGGAAGATCTTGCGCGTCCGGGGCATGTATTTCCGATAGCGGCGCGTCCTGGCGGCGTGCTTGTGCGCATCGGTCAGACCGAGGGCAGTGTGGATTTGTCGAGGCTGTGCGGTTCCAAAGTGCCGGCAGGCATCATCTGCGAGATTATGAAGGATGACGGCACGATGGCCAGAATGCCAGATCTCGAAGTGTTCGCGCAGATACATGACATGCCGATCGTGACGATTGCGGATCTCGTCTCTTGGCGTCTTCGCGAGGAATGCCTCGTGGAAAAAACGCATGAAAAGATGCTGCACGATGGCATCGCCAAAGATTTCAAGGCCATATCATTTAAGAGCTGCACGGATGGCATGACGCATCTCGCGCTTGTCTATCACCTCGAGGATGGGGGGAAGACGCCGCTCGTCCGCGTGCACAGCGGCGCGGTATGGAATGACCTGCTCGGCCTGAACGACGACGAGCATGCGCTTTCATTGGCGCTCAGCAGGATCCGTGAATACGGTTGCGGGGCGCTCCTGTATATCCAGCGTGAAGATCACGAGCTTGAAGCTGCGATGTGCGGCAAAGCTGCGGATGAGGAAGATGTCAACCGCGTGGCGCCAGACACGAAGCTCTATGGCCTTGGCGCGCAGTGCCTTCGCTCGCTCGGCATATCGGATATGATTCTTCTGACGGACACGCCCAAAAAACTCGCCGCGATTGACGGGTTTGGGCTTCATATAACAGACACTCGGCCGCTCAATGTGAAATAAGCGGGTCCTCTTCATTTTTACGGAAATCAAATGACAATTATACACGAAGGCTTTTTGCAGGCTCAGAATCTCAAGATCGCGATCGTCGTTGCCCGCTTTAACAGCTTTATTACGGAACGCTTGGTAGAAGGCGCGCTGGATACAATTCGCAGACATGGCGGCGATGTCGAGAGCGTGGAGATTTTCAAGGTTCCCGGCTGTTTCGAGATTCCCGTGGCTGCGGACAAGGTTGCTTCAGCAGGGAAATTTGATGCGATTGTCTGTCTTGGCGCGCTGATACGCGGCGCGACGCCTCATTTTGATTATATTGCGGCAGAATGCACGAAAGGCATCGCACAGCTTTCCCTGCAGTATCATCTTCCCATCGCATACGGTGTCATCACGGCGGATACGCTCGACCAGGCGATTGACCGCGCGGGCACAAAGGCTGGAAACAAGGGCGCGGAAGCGGCGCTTGCGGCGATCGAAATGGCTGATATGTTCCGGTCTCTGTGAGCTTTCTGTTCAAAGGGTCGCATGTTGATGCGGCGCTGTGGCGTTTTTATATATTGTTTGTGGAGCATGACTGAGCGTTTCCTTACAGAAACGAAAGGATATAGCCGTTTCTGAAATGGCGGTTGCTCCGGAAAGTCGAATTTGAGAGAGTTATTTGCATGGCTTCGAATCGCAGTAAACAAGATAAATATGTTCCCGAAGCATTGACTGAAGCGGAAGTGCTCACCAGGGATGTCGCGGCTGAATGCTTCATGGCACTCAAGCGTGATCCGCATGACAGTGAGGTGTTCTCAGAAGTGCCCGGAGCTGATATGGCATTGGCAAAAGCCATCGTAAAGCGCGAATCGCCCTATGAAGATGTCACGGATGAGCTCGTGGAAGAGATCCTCTCTGTGACGCATGGAGAGAATTATGAGATTCATCCATGGCGCGAGGCGGTGCTGAGCGTTTTGACAATTGAGTTTTTGTCAAATCTGAAAGCATCTTCTGCGCAGCTCGTGGAGGATGCGGTCTGCAGAGTTTCTCGCAAACTTGGTGATTCCTATCGCGGGACGACGAAGAATGCATGTCAGCAGATTTCAGGGCAGCGCACGCGCATGCGCAAGACGATGCGCATGCTCGTTCTGGCTTCGCTCTATCTCATGCAGTTTCGAAAGATGAGCACTCTGGAACAGAACCAGGACGATGTCATGTCGCTTGTGCAGGCATCTGCCAATGGCACCTGGTATCGCTTCAGGGTGCTCAGGGACATCACTGTCAGGCAGTTGCGCGAAGAGATGAAGTCTCTGATGAATGAAACGCCGGATGAAAGCTCGTCTGCGGATACCGTATTGAATGACAGCTCGCTCCGCTCTGAGCAGATTCAAAGCGATCTGAAGTCACTGCTCAAGACAATTCCTAACGGAAGCTCGCTGGGGTTTGAACAGATCCAAAATGATGTCATGGCTCTGATATCGTCGGATGATTTCATTCGCGATGAATTTCCCTTTGATGGCTACCTCTCTGAAAACGGCCTGAATGCACGCGGGCGTTTTGCATTTTGTGAAGCGATGAAATTCGTGCGCAAAATGGCTCCGCACATGACGGAACTCGATGCGCTTATCCAGAAATCTAGCAAGCGCTGGCGAATCGAACGCATGGCGTTGGTCGATCTCAACATCCTTCGCATGGCGACGTATGAACTTCTGATCGAAAAGAAATCGTCTCCGGGTATTCTGATCAATGAAGCTGTCGAGCTCGCGAAAGCCTTTGGGGCTGAGCAGAGTTCGGCTTTCGTCAATGGCATCCTCCAGCAAATCTGCAATGATAATGCGGATGCGTAGCAATCGCCGTTGAAGGCGCAGGCAACGCCCTGGGGAGAGTTAAAATGAAACGTCTGATCATCTGTATATTGAGTTTCCTTTTTCTGTGCGGGTGTGGCTATAATTCCAGATCTGAAGAGGAGGAAGTGGAACTTTATGAGAATATGGATACAGCGGATCAGACGCGCCATTATCGGCCTGTGCATCTGAATGAAGACTGGATGATCGCGCAGGCTGCAAAGCGATTGACGCTTCGTGCCGGAAGCGATCGCCTGCAGCTCGCGGTGCGCTATGATCCAGATGAAGTCGTGATCCGCAAGCTTGGGGTGACTGTCGGACGCGTGAAAACACTGGAGGATGCATCGCTTGCGGCATGGCTGGATTCGGATGTCGAGCACAAACTGGTGCTTTCTTGCAGCATGGCTCATGAATCTTCTGTATCCTGGAAAGATTCAGAATATATTTATCACTATGATGAAAAGAATAATGCGTGGTCTTCGGGGCTTGAAGTGAGAAAACTTCAGTCAAGACGGCTGTATTCTGTTGCTGTCAGAACGGATGACAAACGCAAGGATGTCTGTGATGGCGTTGAACTGGAGTCGCCGTTTTCCGCCGTTGGGCTTTTGATATTCCATGAGGATGCGATACCGCTGGAACTTCGCACGGCAATGGCTTGGTATGTGACGGTTTTTCCGACGGAATGCGCGGGATCGCTGAGCAATTAGGAATTAGAAATCATAACAGCGTGGAATGTCCGGAAACCACATAAGGATGCAGTTTCCGGGCTCTTGATGTTTAGTTTGTCTTGTTGATTTCTTTGAGGTCAAGTCCGACGGGATAGCCATAGGACGTGCGCTGATAGAAGCCATATCCGATCAGGCCGAAAGGCTTGTCGGCGACGAGTTTGTGCTTGCCGCCGTCAAGATCCAGATAGCCATAGACATATCCTTGATTGCCAAAGGGCGCGAAGCCGGAAAACACTTCGGGAGGCAAGGCGGTGACAGCAGTATTCTGGAAGGCTGTCTGCTTGCCATTGGTGATGTGTCCGTCGCCTGAATAGATGATATTGTTATCTTTGGGCGAAATGATTGTCACGAAGTCGGCATCATACCCGGGGGGCACGGCAAACGTATATTCTTTTCTGTACTGTTCGCGCGGCACGGCTGATATGAATGAAGGATCGCCGCGCGTGGCATTGCTGTAATTGATCCCGACGAGGAACTGCCCGACATATATCGGCTTGTCTGAAGTCACATCAAAGCTGTTTTTGCTGTCTACGCGCTTGAATTTGCCGGCGTTGAGCGTGAAACTCGTATTCGTCGTTTGATCTCCTGCGGGGCCGCTGAGCGTCACGGTCGTGTTGTCTGATTGCGCTAGGATATAATAGATATTGGGTTCATCTTTTTGTGGCTTGGTGCGCACGGCAGCATAATTCATGCCCCATGCCTGCAAGGGCAGGATATGTTCTTCGTTATGATCGCATGCGCCGTAGCCGATCGGGATATTGGAACATGCCGCGCCGCCGAAGACTTCGATCTTTTTGTCGGCTTTGACGTATGAGCCAGTAGATTCAGACGCGCCCGACTGCATCAGGCTCAGCGCGTCGAACTGCTTGAGCACGAACGTCCGCTTTTCTCCGGCTTTCATTGCAGCGATTGTTTCGCCAGTGCGCGTATTCTTTCCAGAAAGCATGGCTGCGGAGACCGTGACATCGACTTTGGTGTCGCCTGGTTCCGTCGCGACAACAGAGAAGACATCGGCGTGCACGTCCCCTCCGTGGCTCGTAAAGCCCATCGTCATATATTCGTTGCCCAATGCATTTTGTGGCATCAAAAGCGAGGCATCCGCAGAATGGCCTTCCGGCTTGGCAAACGGATTGAACTGATAGACAATGATCGGCAGGGTGCTGCGCAGTTTGAACGCGAGCGGTGACTGCATCGTTTTATATAACATATATTTTTCGATATCATCGCTTGCATAATTGAAATTATTGGCCGATTGCGCCTTGTCATATTGTTTGCCGACAAGTGTATGAATTAATATATCATTGGCTGGAATCTTCAGCTCTCTGTATGGTTTAAGCGACGATGACGTGCTCGCTTCATAAGAAGATTTGTCAAATATATATACCGTCGCTTCCGCATCATTCGGATTGCTCATCACGAGCGTCAGGTCATATCGCGTATAGGGGAATGATTCGCAATATCTCTGATAGTTCTGCAAGAATATTGGCCAGTATTCGCACCCGATATAAGATTTTTCGCTGATCAATGCATCGCATTTGGACTGGCAGGCTTCCTGTTCGTCTGGAATATTATTGCAGTTCTGGTCGCCGCCGATATAAAACCCGGCATCGTTGCATGTCACCGCAGAAGGATAAACGCCGCCTGTGCATGCGCCCCAGAATTGCCCTGTCTCATCGCAAACCTGTTCGCCGTCTTTGCAGATGCCCACATGCCTGTTTTGCGGCTCTCCGCGCCAGCATGCACGTTTTTCGCCCGGGTTGCATGCGCATTTTTCTGTAGATTCACAGCCGTTTTCCCAATTGCCGTCGCAATCGAAATGGATATCGTCGCATGTGCAGTTTCCCGTGTCACACTTTTGGCCGGTCTGACAGTGATTGCCGCACTTTCCGCAGTTTGCATCATCCGAACTGATATCGACGCATGCATCACCGCAGCGCGTTGTGCCATAGCATTGGCGTTCGCATACGCCTGCTATACATTTTTCTGATTTGCTGCATGCATTCAAACATTTGCCGCAGTTCGCATCGTCTGACTGGATATCCGTGCATGTGCCGAAGCACATTTCAGACGGCGCTTCGCAAGTCTCGGCGGTCATTTCCTCGCATTTGCCAGAAATACATTTCGTATTATTTTCGCATGCTGTCGTGCATTTGCCGCAATGCGCGTCATCCGTCTTCAGATCGACGCATCGTTCGTTGCATTCAGTGAGCCCCGCGAGGCATTTGCTTGCATCGCAGAGTTTTATGGATTCGCATCCGTTGGAAGGATCGTCATCGCAGTCATAATAATTGTCAGGACAGATGCAGAAGCCGGATTCGCAGATACGATTTCCCGCACAGGCGATATTATTTTCGCCGCAATGCGCGCTGTCTGTCATCGGATCCGCGCATGAACCGTCTTCGAGAAGTATCAGGTTTTCCGCGCATTTCTTTGCACAGCTTCCTGCTTCGCAAGTTTCGTTGTCCGGGCAGGCTGTTTCGCATTTGCCGCAGTGTTCCGGATCGTTCTGCAGGTCTGCGCAGTCGTTGCCGCACATCACATTCGGGGCTTCGCATGCCGGCTCGGGCTTCGTGCATTTGCCGCCCACGCAGGTTTCATCCTGTTCACAGGCAAGCCCCTCCTTGCCGCAATTTTCATGATGAGTCTGCATGTCGATGCAGGCCGTGTCGATGCAGGTATGCCCGCAGCAAGCGTCTCCGCACAGCGATTGGCCGTCCGGGCAGCGGTTTGTCGTTTCGGTCGTTTCTCCGCCGCATCCGCAGAGCGACGATATCATTGCCAGCACAAGTAGGTTTAATGTTTGTTTTCGCATAGAATTTCTCCCCAAAAAGCGAACGTAAACCTTTTGTACTCTAGCGAATTTCATTCAAAATATGTAGTCATTTTGCGCAGCCAGTTGTGTTCCCATCTGCCTTGATGAATTCGTGTATGCCTATCTCGCTTCGCGCGATACGGCTTTTTTAATTTTTGTGGCCGCCTACCTCGCTTCGCGCGATACGGCTTTTTTAATTTTTGTGGCCGCCTATCTCGCTTCGCTCGATACGGCTTTTTGTTTTTGGGGGCCGCCTATCTCGCTTCGCGCGATACGTCGGCCTTTGTGCGCGGCGCTATGGCAACGGCCATACGCGCCGCGAATACTGATATATAAAATGATTATATCTCGAATGTTCTGATTTCGCAGCGATGCTTTTTATCCTTTCTGTCATACACAAACGCGACGGCAAGCACTTCCCCATGATATTTTTGAAGCTCTTTGACAGAAAAGTATTTTCGCGTTTCGATCTGTGCGATGGCCGACTCAGTGGAATCATCCAGCTTGAGCTCGAATATGGTTGGCTTGTACCAGCTCGGTTTTGTGGGGATGAGGACGATATCTGCATAGCCTCGGCTAGAGGGGCATTCGCGTGACAGGAGGCAGTAATTGCGTGCTTCGTTCGTGGCAAACAGCAATGTCGTCGTGAGGTCGCCTTCTGAGTTGTAATGGATCGGTACGGAGATGTCGTCGTGGATCTCTTCTATGATTTGAACCGCCATATCGGTATCCTTGTTCTGTATGGCGGCCATAAAGTCGCGCGACCGCTGGAACTGCTTGATGGTATGCTCCCAGTTGGATTCAGTGATGGCTGTCTGCATGACACCTCGGATTTCTTCGTTTGGTATCCATGCCTCTTTAGTATTGAAATCATAAGTCAGGTAACCCAGATGTATGAGCGCAGTCAGGACATGATTGATATTCAATATTTCCAATGAAGTGTCAAACCCGGTCGTGTCCACAGGAAAAGGCACACCGACGATCATCTGGGAAATGGCCTCCTGCAGTCCCTCAAAGTTCATATTGATGTAATCTTTTAAGACATCGAATGCGCCGGTCTGCGTCCAATAGACATTGAAGAATTTTCTGCGCATGGCTTCAACGACTGCTCTCGGGTTGTATATGGATGTCTCTGCAGTCAGACTGTAGCCGTCATACCAGCGCTTTGTCTCATCAAAATTCATCTTATATTTTTTGCATAATTTCTGAACTTCTTTTTCAGTAAACCCGAAATACGGTTCGAGCGGGTGAGAGTCGAGCATGGTGTATTCGCTGAAAACGTTGAGCGATGATTCGACATCATATTTTTTGATTGGCAGAATGCCTGTGATGTAAGCGAGCGCGAGATATTGCCGTGCCTCTGCGGCTTTGAAGACGCTCCTTAGAAAACTCACCCAGGCTTTTTGTGCGGCTTTGTTATCCTTGTCTCTCCGGAAAATGCTGTCCCATTCGTCAATGATCAGGATGAACTTTGTGCCTGTTGCGGCATTGACATCTTGCATCATTCTGGCAAGTGGTAAACTTTCATCCAGAATGTCTGGCCACTGTTTGACGAGCTCATATCCAATTCTTTGGTGTATGCTGGGCACGAAATCGAGCGGATCCTCGACGCAATCGCGGAACGACTGGGCATCGAAACTGATGACCGCATATTTGTTGATATGTTCTTCATAAGATTTGATGCGGTGCACCGCGAGCTTGTCGAAGATGTCGTGGCTGTCGTA
>JAFUEE010000009.1 GCA_017464085.1 Pseudomonadota bacterium | reverse complement strand
GTGCCGTCTTCGGAGACGACGGTGTTGTCATATTTCTTGGTGATTTCGGCTTTGTCGGTGTCGATATTTTTGCCAGGGATGAACTTGTCTTTGCCATTGTACTGGCTGTCATTTGAGCTCATGCGCAGGCGGAGGACATAGTCCTTGTCGCCGTCGATGATGTTATCCGGCAGGCCCTGGACCTGAATGGTTTTGCCTTCCTTATAGCTGTCTTTGTCCAGTACAATCACGTTCTCGCTGATGATGTTCGCTTCTGGGGTTGCGTCATCGCTGTCCTTGTTGAGGAGAAGCATGGCTGAAATCGTGACGGCGTATTTGGGTTCGAGACCGAGCCGGATCGTGAGCGTGACCGGGCCGCCATTTTCGGATGTCTCGATCAAGGCCTTGTCGACGAATGCATCGGCGACATCGTTGTCGACGTTTGTGACGTTGATCGGCTTGATGTTCAGGTTGTTGTAGTTTGTGTCCTCAGAGGCAGATTTGAAAGTGATCTGGTAGGTGTTTGCGGCATCTCCGTTGGGCGTTTCGCCGTCATCTTCCCCGGTGATTTTGACCTCCTGCGGCGTGTCCCAGTTTTCGGGCGTGAACGTGAGCGTGAGTTCGCCATCGGTTGCGCCGTCGACTGTGCCGACTTGGGGATTGCTCGAAGCGATCGTGATCGTGACGTCCGCTTCAGGCTTTGTGATGAGGCTGACGCTGAAGGACGCGGAACCGCCGGATTCTGTGGTGACGAGTTCTTCCGCGCTGACTTTGAGCCCGACGGTGTCGATGTTCTTGTTGACCATGTCGAGGGATTGGGTCAGGCCGGCGAAGTCGGCGTCATCCGATTTTGTCGTCAGTTTGACCGTGAACTTCTGGTCGGCATCGATGAGATTGTCGGGAAGGCCGGTGACCGTGATGGTCTGAGCTTCGCTGTAATTGCTGGCATTGAAGAGGATATTGTCGCAGTTGACAGAGGCTTCAGGGGATGGGCTTTCTGTTTCGATGTTGCATTCGAGCGTGACATCTGCCTGCGGCGGATTGTTGAGCTTGATGGAAACGACAGCGGAATCACCGGTTTCGTCGGTTTCGAGGTCGTCTGCCGTCACGACGAGCGCAGGGGCGCTTTCAAAAACGCATTCGCCAGAAGCATTGCAGATTTTGCCGTTCGCGCAGGGGTCTTTTCCGACGCATGCCGGGAATACGCAAGCGCCTTTCGAGCATGTCAGGCCTGTATCGCATGTCTCGCTGAGGCATTCGTTGTCGATGCATTCGCCTTTGACGCATGTCGTGCCGTCTTTGCAGACGGTGGCGTTTTCGTGGCAGATTGTGTCTTCGCACAGGCCTTTGATGCAGGTGAAGCCGTCAGAGCAAGATTTGCCGACGCAGCCGTCATCGACGCATTCGCCTTTGACGCACATCTGGCCGGCATCGCAAGTCTTTTCGGCGCCATTTTCGAGGCATTCGTTGTCGATGCATTTGCCGTTGAGGCAAGATGTGCCGTCAGAGCAGTTTGCAGTCTTGCATGGATCTGTGTCGACCTCTGGATTGGGGTCTTTGGGTTCATCCTGTTTTTTCTCGCATTTTCCGGATTCTCCGCAGACCAGGCCGTCTTCGCAGGCTTTTTCGGCGCTGCAGTCTTCGCCGAGCTTTGCTTTTTCATCGGTGATGACGGGAGCGGGGTCTGTTTTTTCGACACATTTGCCTTCGTCGTTGCAGACAAGTCCGTCTTCGCATGGGGATTTGTCACTGCACGAAGCGTTGAGCTTGCCTCTGGTGCTTCCCACGTCATCGCCGCAAGACGTGAGCCCGAAGCCCAGGACGGCAGCCGCGCAGAGCGCAGTAATGCTGAGCTGTTGCGATCGTTTCATCTTTTTCTCCTTTAAGAAACGAAATGATCTGCGGGCGGCGGAGTGCCGGCAGCAGATGCGTATGAGATACTGTTATGATACAGCAAGCGAGGTATAGATTGAAAAAAAATAGCAACATTTCAAGTGGAAGTTATTTTTTTCTGTGCGCCTGCTCTGCCTTCGGCATACGCAGGCGCCGGCCGCTATTGTCATACGCGTCCGGTTTTCGCGAAGCGTGATATGCGTCTGGCGATGCCGGCAAGTGCCGGGCACGCGCGGCGTATCGCGAAGCGAAAGGCGCGCGGCGCAGCCGTATGCCCGGCAGGGCATAGGCGGCGCGCAAAAAAAGCCCTAAAAAAGGGCACAAAAAAAGCGCCCACGGAGGAGCGCTTTGTGTCGAATTCAAGAAGCGATCAATTAGTCTTTCTTGTCTTCTTTCTTGTCTTCTTTCTTGTCTTCTTTTTTATCGCATTTGCAGTCTTCGCATTTGCCGTCGCAGCAGCATTTGTCATCTTTCTCGAAGACGGCTTTGTAGAGGAAGCCGGCGATCACGGCACCGACGATCGGGAACACGATGAAGACCCAGAGCTGAGTGAGGGATTCGCCGCCATTGAAGACTGCCATCGCGAGGGAGCGGGCAGGGTTGACGGAGGTGTTCGTGACGGGGATGCTGATGAGGTGGATGAGGGTGAGGCAGAGGCCGATCGCGATGGGGGCCATGCCGGCGGGGGCGCGGCGGTCTGTGGAGCCGATGATGACGAAGAGGAAGATGCAGGTGAGTACGGTTTCGGTGAGGATGGCTGACATCATGCCGTACGTGTGGCCGCCGAAAGCATTGAGGCCGTCAGCGTTGAGCGCATCGCTCCAGCCGTTGGTGGCAAAGCCGCCGACAGCGCCGGAGAGCGTCGGATGGGCAATCGCGAAGATGAGGGCAGCTGCGATGATGCCGCCGATGCACTGGGCAATAATATAGAATGCAGCGCCTTTTGCGCCTTCATCAAAGCGGCCTGCGGCACAGAGGCCGAGCGTGACTGCGGGGTTGAGGTGGCAGCCGGAGATGTGGCCGATGGCATAGGCCATCGTCAGAACCGTGAGACCGAACGCGAGGGCAACGCCGACATAACCGATGCTGGGCGTGGCGCCGCAAGCGAGAACGGCTGCGCCGCAGCCGCCAAAGACGAGCCAGAATGTGCCGATGCATTCGGCAATAGCTTTTTTAGCAAGACTCATGAGATACTCCTTCTCCTTTATTAAAATGCCGATATTGGCTAGAGCGACCAAATGCACGCAAAATGCGTACGATAGGGGTATTTATCGCGCGATAGCTCATTTTTGTCAACAAACAGGGATGTTTGGCTGGATGGGGCGCAAGTCGTATCCATAATCACAGCGGTTTGTAATGATAGCGGCCTGATCTGAAGAGGCTGGGGGGACATGCGGATCTGCGCACGAGCTTTAGCGGAAACAAAGTGAATTTGTGCAAAGATTTTCGCGCCGGATTGCGGTATGATGCGGCCATTGTTCCATGACGGGACATTCAATTCGTAAGGTTTCGGCAACAAGTAAGGGAATTTTATGGCGAACGCGAACATTCTCGTAGTGGATGATGAGAAGAATATCTGCAGGACGATCAGCATGGTGCTGATGGGCGAAGACTATGAAGTGGATACGGCATCGAGTGCTGAAGAGGGTCTTGAGATGCTTGCGTCCCATACGTATGACGTGCTTTTGCTGGATGTTCAGATGGGGGGGATGTCGGGTCTTGAGATGCTCGAACGCGTGCGTCAGCTCGATACGGTGCCCGAAGTCATCATGATGAGCGGTCATGCGATGCTGACGGACGCAGTGAATGCGACGCGCTTGGGGGCATTTGATTTTCTTGAGAAGCCGCTTGACCGCGAGCGTTTGCTCCTGAGCGTGCGCAATGCCGGGGAACGACATTTTTTGACGCAGAAGGTGGAGAGCCTGGAGCATACGGATGCGCGTTACTGCGGGATGATCGGGGAGTCAGCGGCGATGCAGAAGATCCGCAAGGCCGTGTCAGTCGTCGCGCCGACGAAGGGGAAGGTCCTGATACTCGGCGAATCCGGCGTCGGCAAGGACCTCGTGGCGCGTTCGATCCATGCGCTGAGCGATCGCGCGAAGCGCTCGTTCGTCAAAGTCAATTGTTCTGCCATTCCGTCAGAGCTGATCGAGAGCGAGCTGTTCGGTCACGAAAAAGGCTCGTTCACGGGTGCGGGCTCCAGCAAACGCGGGCTTTTTGAAATGGCCAATGGCGGGACGATTTTTCTGGACGAAATCGGCGACATGTCGCTCGCGGCCCAGGCCAAAGTGCTCCGAGTCCTTCAGAATGGGGAGTTTACGCGCGTGGGCGGGGAGAAGCTGTCATTCGTGGATGTGCGCGTGATCGCGGCGACGAACAAGGATTTGAAAAAAGCCGTGGCGGACGGGACGTTCAGGGAAGACCTCTATTTCCGCCTGAATGTCGTGCCGATCGAGGTGCCGCCGCTTCGCGAACGCCTGGATGATGTGCCGCTGCTGATCAATGCATTTCTCGCGCAGATTGCCGAGGAATATGGCCGCACCCCGCTTCAGGTGAGCGACCGCGCGATGGACGTGCTCAAACGTTATTCCTACCCGGGCAATATCCGCGAGCTGCACAATCTCTGCGAACGGTTTGTCATCATGTGCCAGGATATGATCACGGTTTCGGACCTGCCTGAAGATATCATGGAGTCTGTGGAAAGCGCTGCGCCCAAGCAGAGCATCCATATTTTGCAGGCAATCGGTGCGCCTGAGGCGGATGCGGTGGCTGCAAAGCGAGAGGCGGACTGCTGTGCGGAGGACGATTTCCTGAAGAAACTGTCTTATGTCGAGCCGGGAAGCGTGACCTTGAGGGAATTCCGCGGCATGGCGGAGCATGCTTTCATTCAGGCGACGATGAAAGTCTGCGGCCAGAATGTGTCACGGGCTGCGGATATGCTTGGGATTGAGCGCACGAATCTCCACAAGAAGATCAAAAAATATGAGACATGCGGCAATGTGGATGATGACGAATAGGTCATCGGAGGCATGACGCGAGCTGCCTGACGGCCTGAAGCCTCGCGCGTGGATCTTTGTTAAGCATCGCCTGCGCGATGTCTGGCAGGTCGTTCGGGGCATCCTGTAGGTTCAGGTTCAAAGGCATGGGCGGATCAGCGAAACAATGCATCTGCATCGTTTCTGTGGCTGTCTTGCCTTTGAAGGGGACGCTTCCCGAGAGCCATTCGAACAGGATGACGCCGAGCGCGTACCAGTCGCATGCGCGTGTGAGGTCGTCATGCTTGCCAAAAGCCTGTTCCGGCGACATATAGAGCGGCGTGCCAAGCGCCATGCCCTCTTTGTGGCTGGGATGCCATTGACCGTTGATCGACGCGAGCGCAAAATCTATGAGCCGGACTTCGCCGCTGTCGTTGATCAGGATATTGCCGGGCTTGATGTCCCTGTGGATGATATCGGCTGTATGGATGCGTGCGATGCAACGGACGACAGCCTGGAGGCATTGCCGGACCTCAGGCCAGGCGGTGCAGTGCTTCATATAGCTTTCGAGCGATTCGGAAGGGTAGTACTCTTCCAGAAGATAGGGATGGTCTTCGGCATCCACATTAAACGTGTAGATGTGTGTGGAGAGCTGATCCAGGCCTTTGGCGCGCAGGACTTCCGAGCACTCGTATTCCCGTTCGAACTGTCCGTAAATATAGGGGGTGTTTGTGGTCTTCGAGTATTTGACGACGAATGGCTCTTCGACCGATGGATGTGATGCCAGCCACAGATCGCTGATGCCTCCGGATGCGATATGGCTGTGAAGCTGTATCTGCGCGGGGGATATGTCATTGAGAGAGAAACAATGTCTGGGGTCTGCAGCCATGAACAACACCTTGGGCGTCCCGACGTGAACGCCAAAATCAATCATAATGTAAAACGGTGTCAATAGATTGGCAATGATTGATATTTTGGCGTGTTCGCGCTTCAGGCGTTCAGCGCTTTTCTTTTCGCAGCGGGAGCTTTTTCATGAGCGCGTAAATCTCGTCGATCTGTTCATCCGAGATCTCGTCTGTTCCGAAGGCGGCTGTTTCGACGCATCTGCAGAACTGTTCGATTTTTTCGTCATTGTGGTCGCGCATGAGTGCGGCAGGTGTCAGTGCGCCCCATGCGGCATGCGCGCCGGTCAGGTATTCGGCGGCGCTTTCAAAGCATCCGATGATATAGTCGCGTCTTTTCTGGAGCGTGATGACGATGCGTCCTGGTGCGCTGAAAGATCCGGAGTATGAGAGATAACCAGGGGCAGAGATGCGCAGCGCGGTGTGTATCGGGCATAGGAACGGCCAGTGTTCAGGGGTGTCGCGCCTTTCGCCGGCCATGAGCGTGATATCGGTTGCCTTGAGCGGCAGTCGTGTCTTTTCATCGATGCAGAGGATTTCCGCCATGCCTGCGGAAATCGTGCGGAGCGCTTTTGCAGGGATATGAACAGGCCATTGCTCGACAGTTTCCGCTCTGCCGGCCAGTTTTGGTGCAGGCGGAAGTTTTGGGCGTACGCGTCGTTTTGCGAGCATCAGCGTGCCGCCGGCGATGATCAGGGCCGTGAGTCCGGGGAGCCAGTATCCGGCATGTCCGGAGCGCGTCTGCACGAAGCAGATCTCAGCTGAGACGGGCTCTGCATGATGTGGGGAGACGGTCACGCGATGGCATGCGCTAATTTTTTCGGATAATCTGAATGTGATTTCGCCATCATTGGCAGTTTCTGTGTGTGCCGGTCGTTCAGGATCGTCAGGGAACTGAAGCGTGGCAACGACAGGGAAGTCTGCGAATGGCGGGCGGAGCTTTGCGCGGATGTCGTGTCCGTCTGCTCTGGGGATATATTCGAGTTCGTCAGCGAGCAGCGCTTCGTGCAGCGAAATGACAATCTGGCGCGATTCAGCTTCGGTCTGAGCAGTCGCGATGCGTTCGACATCGAGCGCCAGCACGCTTTCGGTATCCGGGGATGGAAGCGAGACATCCTGGGGCGCATTGTTTTGGAGCGTGATCCGCTTTGCATTCGGGCCGAAGCTGGTCATGTAAACGAGCGGCGCGCTGTCGCAGAGCGGCTGTTCCGGTGAAAGCGTGAATTGCAGCGGGGAGCCTGCGGGCCAGAGCACGCGGCGTTCATTTGTCTCAGGATCCGTGAGCGACGGGGTGTCGTGCGGAAACACGATGTCTGTCCGGATGCGGCAGGGCAGGATTTCGATATCTTTGGAATCACTTGTCGCGAGGTAGGCGTCTTGACCGTGAAAGCGGAGATTCGCCTGGTATTTTCCAGGCTTGAGCCCGAGTTCGATCGAGAGGCGGCCGTCTGCATTTGTCTGAGCCTCGCGCTGTTGTGTCATGCCCGTGGCGATGTCCATGAGCGTGATTTCGACGGGCATGTCTGGCACCGGGTGGTTGAGGTCATCGAGCAGCGAAGCGGCGATCTGGCCGCCATGGTCTGGCGTGGTCTTCGATGAGAAATGCGTTTCTGCCTGAATATAGATCGTTTCCGCGTTTGCGCCGGGTTGTGTGAAAAGGGATAAAACGGTAATAGAGAGCGTCAGGGCGCACGCACGCGCCAGAGTGTTTGAGGAGAGGCGATGTCTGAAACTGTCTATCATCGAATGAGCCGGGAGATCGGGAAAGTCTATATCGGGGATGCGTGGGTGATCCGCGCGGTATGCGCGGCGCTGTTTTCGGGCGGTCATGTGCTGCTCGAAGGCGTGCCCGGCCTGGCGAAGACGACGCTTGCCAAAGGGCTTGCCTTGGCAGCCGGCGCGGAGTTCCAGCGCGTTCAGTTCACATCTGACCTGATGCCGGCGGATATCACGGGCTCGTCTATTTACAGGATAGATACAGGGGAGTTCAAGTTTATCCCCGGCCCAATTTTCACGCATGTGCTTCTGGCGGATGAAATCAACCGTGCGCCTGCGCGGTCGCAGAGCGCCTTGCTTGAGGCGATGCAGGAGCAGCAGGTGTCAGTGGACGGCACGACATATCCGCTCAAGGCTCCATTTTTTGTGATCGCGACGCAGAACGGCACGGATGAGCTTGGGACTTATCCGTTGCCGGAGAGCCAGCTCGACCGCTTCATGTTCAGGATCCGTCTCGGCTATCCGACGGAGGCGCAGGAGATGCGCATCATTCAGCAGGCGGCGCTGCCTGATCCGGTCGTAGAGCCGGTCCTGAGCGTGCAAGATATTTTGGAGATCCGGAGCACGCTCGAGCATGTGCGAGTGTCGGATGAGATGGCGCAGTACATTTCTGACATCATACGCGAGACGCGCAAAGACCCGGCAGTATTGCGCGGCGCAAGCCCCAGGGCAGGCGCGATGCTTCTGAAGGCGGCGCGCGGCTTTGCCTATCTGCGGCAGTCGGCGTTCCTCATCCCGGATGATGTCCTCGAAGCGCTCCCGCTCGTGCTCAATCATCGCCTTGTGCTTGCGGATGATGACGAGGACGTGGATCGCGTGATCGCGCGCGTCACGCGGCGCGTGCGGTTCAAATAGTTTTTTGCGTGCGCGTCTATGCTGCGCATACGCCGCGCGTTGTGGCGCGCCTATCGCCGAGGGCGATACGTCGCGCGTCGCCGAGTGCATCGCTGATGCCCCCGGTAACCTGGATAGCGCCCCGTCGGGGCGCAGAGGCACGGCTATGCCTCCCATTTCATGAGCGGAGAGGCTGTCGATACTCGATTTCCGATAATGCCTGACATTTGGTACGCGAACGACTGGAGGAACGCGCCGGTGGTCACATCATCGATACTCGATTTCCGATAATGCCTGAAATTTGGGGGCCATATCTACGCTTGATGAACAGAGCCAAACGATTTTGGGGCATCGCCACCATGACGAATCGTCAACAACTGTTTTTTTGACCGTCGTCACCATGACGAATCGTCAACGACTGTTTTTTTGACCGTCGTCACCATGACGAATCGTCAAAATTGTTTTTTTGACCGTCGTCACCATGACGAATCGTCAAAACTGTTTTTTTGACCATCGTCACCATGACGAATCGTCAAAACTGTTTTTTTTGACCATCGTCACCATGACGATTCGAGAAAAAACGCACAGACGAAATCGTCATCAAAAAATTGGCTTAATTTTGAATTTTCTTCATACAGATCGTTTGAAAATACCCTAAAAAAAGCTTTTTAGGGTATTTTATTAATGACGATGCTGTCTTTTACGATTTTTCTGAATCGTCATCTTTGGATTTGGATAAAAAATGAATTTTATGCAATCCTATGCGGGACACAAAACAGTTCTGCCCTTATCGAATATGCCTCCCTGCGCATCCCGTATGGGGTTGCGCGAACGATTATGGGGCGCGGCTGGGGGGATGGCGAAGATTGATGGTTCGATCTTCTGCTTGAGCAATCTTAAGGAAGGTCTGAACAATTGCCGTTTTTTGGACAATAGTATTTCAGACGCATAAGTTTTGTGCGGGCGAGACGCCCGCATCCCCAGGAGGCTACAATAGTATTTCAGACGCATAAGTTTTGTGCGGGCGAGACGCCCGCATCCCCAGGAGGCTTTCGAATTATTCAGAGCTTCCTTAAGAGCCACTTTGCGCAATTATCGCCACACGTGGAAGCATTAAACACCTAATAAAGTGAGAAAGGTGCATCGACCTGGAAGGAGAGCACTTCGTGCGTGATGGGATGTTTGAACGTGATGTTCTGCGCATGGAGTGCAAGGCGTCCGATGGGGTCTGTCGCAGCGCCGTATTTGGCATCGCCAGCGACGGGGTGATGACGTGACTGCAGGTGTACGCGGATCTGATTGGTGCGGCCGGTGTCGAGCTCGAGCCTGACGAGTGAGTAGTCGCTGTTGGCGCTGAGTACGTGAAAGTGCGTGATGGCGCGCAGGCCTTTGCGCGGATCATCGGTGCAGTGCATGACTTTCCGGTCATCTTCGTACAGATAGCTGTCGATCGTGCCATCTTGCTGTTCGAACGTGCCTTCCGCGAGCGCGATGTATTCGCGTTTGAGGACGCTCTGGTTCCAGGATTTGACGAGCCTGTCCTGTGCTTCGCGCGATTTGGCAAAGATCATGACGCCGGAAGTGTCGCGGTCGAGCCTGTGCACGATATAGATGCGCTTGTTTGGGGCGCGTTTGCGCAGGTAGGCTTCGAGGATTGAGGCGGCGTTGTCGACGCCTTTGCCCGTCGTGTCAGCGGAGTGGAGGCCAGAGGCTTTGTGGACGACGAGGAGGTGCGCGTCTTCGAAGAGAATGGACAAGCGAGTGTCAGTGAGCGCGAAGCGCGCCTGCTGTGCAGTGAGTATTTCGATCTCGTCTCCGGGGATGAGCGGCGCATCGAACTGGGTGACGGCTGTTTGGCCGATACGGATGCAGCCGTGTTTGAGGAGAGCTTTGATCGAGGTGAGGCTTTGTGAAGCGAGTTTGAGCTTTAGGAAATCTAGGAGCGATGTCTGTGCCTCGACTTTGTAGCGCTGTCCTCTGGTGTTTGTTTGAAGGTCGCGTGTCTGTGCCTGTGCGGGCAGAGCGTGTCTGTCTGGCTGTGTGCGTGTGGGGTGTCGGCTTTGCGTCTGTGTCTGTGTATTTTTCGCGTTTCTTCTGTCGTTTGAGGTGGCGCGTCTGTCTGAGTGTGTGTGGTGTGATTGAGGTTTTGGCATGGGGAGGGGAGTGAGTTGTCGTTCAGCGTGTCGAGCGCGTCGAGCATCGCGAGGATGAGTTTTTGATAATCGGAGTTCCTTGCCTTGAGGCCGCCGAAGCCGCCATTGTATTCGGCGGAATATATGCCGAGGTAGTGCTGCAGGTCTGCGGGAGGGACTTCGATCTGCCTTGATTTGAGGGTTGAGAGCAGCCCGAGGATATCTGTTTTTGAGGGATAGAGCACCGCAAGGAGGGCTTTGTGCGGCTGCCAGTGATGTCTTGCAGCGAGCATGAACGCGAGCATGGTGCCAGAGCGGTCGCCGCCGTGGTCACAATGGATGAAGATTTCGTGCGGTTTGAATTTCAGGATTTGCGGATAGAATTTGTCAGGGGAAGGGAAGCGGCTGCCGAAAGGGAGGACGAGGTGCGTGATGCCGAGCTTGTCGATGGAGACGTTGAGCTCGCGTATGTTTGGCGCGCGCGTCGCAGTGATGATGAGCTTGATGTTTTGCGCTTGCAGAGCGTTGAGTGCCTTTGAGCTTGGGTAGCTTCCGAGCCAGTAGCCTTCGGCGACTTGTCGAGTATTTTTGGGGAGATTCGGTGTTGGGCCTTTGCGTGCGCCGAGCGCGTTTGAGATGACGAGCGCATCGGTGGCAGTTGCGAGAATGCGTTGTGCGCGCTTTCGCATGATCTGTGCGGTCGTGTGCGCGCCGAGCGCGTATTTGTCCATGAGAATGCTGTGGAAGTGCTGAGGGAGCTGGATGT
>JAFUEE010000053.1 GCA_017464085.1 Pseudomonadota bacterium | reverse complement strand
TGAAGTCGTAACAAGGTATCCCTACGGGAACGTGGGGATGGATCACCTCCTTTAACGGATATGCACAGACGTTCCGTGGAACGTCTCTCATTATCGCGTGGTCATACGCGCTTTTGATATTGTTTCCCTCTTGGTTTTCATGGGCTTGTAGCTCAGCAGGTTAGAGCGCACGCCTGATAAGCGTGAGGTCGTTAGTTCGAGTCTAACCAGGCCCATTTAAGGCAGCAATCAAATTGCTGCCTTTTTTCGTTTTTGCAAACGCGGCGCGTATCGCAGATAGCGCCGCCCCGAACGGAAACGCGCCGTATCGCCGCAGGCGATAGGGGCGTAGAGGCGTTCCGTGGAACGTCCGGCGCGGCGTATGCGAAAGCATAGACGCGCGCAAGGCGGAAACGGTCCGTATCGCCGCAGGCGATAGGGGCGTGGAGGCGTTCCGTGGAACGTCTCTGGCGTAATGAGTGACAGGGAGGTTGAACGATGTCGAGGGCTTGGAATTTTGTAGCGGGGCCGGCCGGGCTGCCAGAATGCGTGATACAGAAAGCGCAGGAGGCGCTCTGGGATGTTGGTCCTGGTGCCGGGATACTTGAGATCAGCCATCGTTCGGCTTTTTTTGACCGTCTGATGTATGATCTGGACGCGCAATTTCGAAGGATAGGCGGCATTCCCGATGATTATGATGTGCTGTTCCTGCAGGGCGGCGCGACGCTTCAGTTCTGTCAGATCCCCGCGATCCTGACGCGTCCCGGGGACCATATCGACTGCATACATACGGGCTTCTGGACGCGCAATGCGATGCGCGATGCCGCGTTTTATACGGATGTCCGCTATGCTTATGACGGCGCTGCGTCCGGTTTCGAGCATATCCCTGAAGATTCGGAGATTTCGTACAGCGAAAACCCGCGTTATGTCTATTACTGCGCGAACAACAGCTTTATGGGCACGGAATGGCAGAGGCCGCCATTGACGCGCTATCCGCTTGTCGCGGACATGAGCAGCAATATCTACAGCCGTCCGATCGATGTGCGTGCGCACAGCCTGATTTTTGCCTCTGCGCAAAAAAATCTCGGGATTGCGGGTGTCTGCGTCGTGATCGTGAAACATGAGTTTCTGGAGGCTTGCCAGCCTGAGCCGCGCGCGTCGATGTTCAATTACAGGCGGCTTGTCGAGAACCGCTCGATGCTCAACACGCCGCCGACGTTCGCGCTCTATGTGATGAAACTGATGCTCGACTGGATCGATGGGCAGGGCGGCCTTGCGGCGCTGGAGGTGCGAAACCGCGAGAAAGCGGCGATTGTCCGCTCCGCAATTGATGATACCGGCGGTTTTTTCAGGCATGTCGGGGAGCCGCAGTGCCGTTCGCTCATGAACATTTCGTTTCGCACCGCGAGCCGTGAGATGGACGGGCTTTTTGTCGCCGAGGCAGAGAACGAGCGCATGCTGGGACTGCGCGGACATCGCGAGACGGGCGGGCTCAGGGCTTCTGTGTTCAATGCTTTCCCGGTCGAGGGCTGCCGGGTTCTGGCGGAATTTATCCGGGAATTTGCGCGTGTTCACGGCTGATCTTTCATGAGGCGTCTGCATCCCGTGTTGGCGATGCATGTCGATGAGGAAGGGATTTGGGGCTGTGTCTTTTTTCGCGCATTCTTGAAAAAATCGTGTATATAGCATCGGCCTGAAAGTTCAGGCATTTTGTTCACGTTGTTCATATAATTTTATGGGCTGTTGTCATGGGCATAGAGATATTTCCGCCGTCCCCGGAAATCGGGACGGATGCTGACAAACATTTTCATGTCGTGCTCGTGGAGCCAGAGATCCCGCCGAACACGGGCACGATCGCGCGCCTGTGCGCGGGGACCGGCACGCATCTTCATCTGGTGAAGCCGCTTGCGTTCGAACTCGATGACACGAAGCTCAAGCGTGCAGGCCTGGATTATTGGCCGAACGTGCACCTGAGCGTCCATGAGTCCTTTGACGAGATTGCGGCGCTTTTTCCTGCCGACAGGATGCACCTGTTCACGACAAAAACACCGCGCAGGTTCACGGATGTGACGTACCGTCTTGGGGACGCGCTCATCTTTGGGCCAGAGACGCGCGGGCTGAGCGCTTCGATTCGCGAGCGCTATGACTCTCGGTGCGTGACGTTGCCGATCCGTAAAGACAACATACGCAGCCTGAATCTGGCGGTTTCCACTTCGATCGGTCTCTATGAGGCGCTTCGTCAGGTCGATTACCTTCCGATTTTCGGCTGAGCATCACGGTTTCTTTATTTTGGGTTCGCTTATGCGCCTGCGGCGCATACAGCTCTCCAGCGCCGCTATCGGCCTAGGCCGATACGCACCGCTTTTTTCTGAGGGGATACCGAATGATCGGGTATATCAAAGGGACTGTGATTTGCGCGGAGCGCGGGGAGCTTGTCGTCGAAGCGGGGCAGAGCGGCGTGGGATACCGCATTTTTTTGGCAGCGCCCGAATCGGCGATGCCGTCTGTCGGGGAGGCTGTCGAGCTGCACATCTACACGCAGGTCCGCGAGGATGCGATCGAATTGTATGGCTTCAGGACGCGCGATGAACGGACGCTCTTCACGCTCCTGATCTCCGTCAAGGGCATCGGTGCAAAAGTGGCGGTCTCGCTGCTGAGCGTGCTTGCGCCCGGGGAGGTTCAGGTGGCTGTGCTGACCGGAAACGTCGCATTGCTGAAAAAGGTGCCGGGCATCGGTGCAAAAGTCGCGCAGCGCCTCGTGCTTGAGCTTCAGGAAACGCTTAGGGCGTATCATTTTGCAGAGACGATACCCGAAGCTTCTGCACGGCCTGTTCTGGCAGCGGCGCATGCTGATACGCGTTCTGCGCTCAAAAATTTCGGATTTTCAGAGAGCGATATCGACAGCGTGCTCGAGCGTTTGGATGCATCCGGCGAACAGCTCGATGTTCAGGGAGAGATCCGCTGGGCGCTCAAAAATATGAAGTCGTAGGCGAGCATCAGATGCGAGAGCATATTGGAAGAGGTTGTTTCGCGCGGATGTGGTGCGCCTTGGCATTTTAAAGGTTGAAGAGGATCAGGGAAGGCACAGATGGCATTTGATCAGGATGAGAGACACCCGGCGCGCAGGCGCCAGAACAGGATGGATGCGCCGGCTTCTGCCCGCGAGAACCAGACACTCAATCCCGAAGTTGCAAATATTTCGGAGCGCGGATTGTGCGAGTCCCTGAGGCCGCTTCATTTTTCGGAATATGTGGGGCAGCGCAACGAGGTCAGCAATATACAGGTGTTTGTCAAGGCCGCCGCGATGCGCGGGGAGGCGCTCTGCCACCTTCTGCTGTCTGGGCCGCCCGGGCTTGGCAAGACGACGCTCGCGCAGATCTGTGCCAATGAGCTTGGCGTCAACATACGCTCGACATCAGGACCTGCAATCGAGAAAAAAGGTGACCTGGCCGGGCTCCTGACTTCTCTCGAGCCGCGAGATGTGCTGTTTAGCGATGAGATACATCGCCTGAATCCTGTCATTGAAGAAAATCTTTACCCCGCGATGGAGGACTTTGCGTTCGACGTGATTGTCGGAGAGGGGCCGGGCGCGAGAACGATCAAGCTTGACCTGCCGCGCTTTACGCTGATCGGTGCGACGACGCGCCCGGATCTGCTGACAAATCCGCTTCGCGACCGCTTCGGGCATGTGGCGAGATTGGAATACTATACGCCTGAGGATCTCGAGCAGATTGTCAGGCGTTCAGCGCGTCTGCTGAACATCGCGATCGAGGAGGATGCTGTGGCTGAAGTCGGGCGTCGCAGCCGTGGCACGCCGCGCATTGCCAACAGGCTTCTGGCAAGGCTCCGGGATTTTGCCAATGTTCAGGGGCTGGCTTCGATTACTAAATCGCTTGCGGCAGAGAGCCTCGGGATGCTAGGCATTGATTCCAAGGGGTTTGATCGCATGGATCATCGCCTGCTTGAGACGATCATACTCAAATTTGATGGCGGCCCTGTCGGGCTCAAAACGCTTGCTGCGGCGACCGGGGAGCATGAAAATACGATTGAAGATGTGTATGAGCCGTACCTGATCCAGCAGGGATTTATTCAGCGAACGCCAAGCGGGCGCCGGGCGACGCGCAGGGCATACGAGCATCTCGGGATAGATCCGGCTTCTTCTGTCTGCGGCAGGGGGCAGCGCGGGCTTTTTGAGGAGTGAACATGAAAATCAGTGATGCCTATCGTGAGGCGAACGGATTTACCCCCGAGAAGATTGCAGATGTCGTGATCGGGTTTTATGAGAAAATCGATGCCAGAAGCGCTGAAATCGAGGGGAAGCTTGAAGCTGGCGGGCAGAAGCTTCATTGCCATCCAGGGTGTTGCGGTTGCTGTCGGGATGGTCTGTCCATGACACAGGCAGAAGCGGCGGTGATTCGGAAGCTTTTTCCCGATATCGGCAGTGCAGAGCCTCATCCGGCTGGCGCATGTCCGTTTTTGGATGATGACGGACTGTGCAGGATCTATCGCGCTCGTCCGTTTATTTGCAGGACACATGGTTTGCCGATGCGATACTTGATGACGCTTCGCGATGCGCTCGAAATGGGGGTGGTTGAGACGATGCCGGAAGGTCATTCAGAAGACGAAAAAATCGAGCTTCGGGATATATGTGAACTGAGCAGTCTGGATGTCATGGCACTGCCAGAGGCGGACTGCTGGACATCCGAGATCGCGGAGGCGCAGCTTGCCGCGATGGATGCATGCACGTTCGGAGATGCGCCGCGTGTTTCCATGCGGTCGTTTTTTGAAAAATGAGATTTTACTTGTATGCGCATTTAGATTAAAGATGCTTCATTTGTCCAGGTAAGGCTGGACGTTTGCTCTTTTTCTGCATCATCAGGCGATATGTATTACGTTCCTTCAGTTGGAGATACGCTTCTCAATCGGTATTACATTGAGGAGATTCTTTCACAAAATGACCATGCTTGCGTAGCGAAATGCATGGATACTCGCCTGGATGTGTACTGCGCATTAAAGATCTTGCTCGGGGATACGGATGCGCCGGACTGGGCAGAGCGCAAAGCGGCATTCATGCGTGCTTATCGCACGCAGGCGCAGCTCAACCATCCCAATATCGTGCATGTGTCGAATATTGAGTCTCGTGAAGGAGTGACTTTTGGCGTGATGGAGCTGCTTCAGGGGCCGACGCTTGAGCAGTATCTTCGCGGTGATTCTCTGGGTGCCAAGGAAATTGTCGAGCTTTTTTTGAGCATTGCGGACGCTGTGTCGATGGCTCATTCCAGCTTGGTCATTCACCGCAGCCTTTCACCAGTAAATATTATCCTGCATCAGCAGGGGGCACGCCTTTCGCCAAGGATATTGAATTTTTCTGTTGAGCGCGATTTGGAACAGCTGGATCCAGTCTGGGATCTTCCCTATATGTCGCCGGAACAGCTGATAGATTTTAATGATTCTTGGGAAGCATCTGATGTTTTTGCACTCTGCATGATGATGCACAGTGCGTTTGCGCACTGTGTGCCTGTTGAGTGCAAGTCGCTTCAGGAATATATCGATTATTATATGAGTTCTGATGGTGCAGAGCCGCTGGCGGAACTGATGCCTGCGGATTTTGTGCCCTTGATTCGGCGCGGCATCCGCGCAAATCCGGCTGAACGTTTCGAGAATGCGACAGAGCTTTTAAAGGCTCTGAAAACACTGAGCAGCGGTTTTAAGCTCAGCGCCAATTTGACGATTGAAGCTCCAAAACAGTATCCGAGTGTGACGCCATCTTCGCCGGTTATTCCGCGGAGGACGAGCAGTCTGGATAATCCGATTGTGAGCGGAGGTTTTCCAACGACGACGCCTTCGTCACCAATCATTGCGCCGAGAAGACCGTCATCGCTTGGCGTGGATGTGTCTTCTATTGTGAAAGATGCTTCCGGGGAACTCAGCCGTCCCATGGCATCAAGGCCTTCTCTTGGCAGCGTTCCCGCCGCGCCGATGCCTTCGCGTCCGTCCGTGCAGAGCGTTCCCGCCGCGCCGATGC
>JAFUEE010000052.1 GCA_017464085.1 Pseudomonadota bacterium | reverse complement strand
ATTGCGTTCGATCACATCATCAACGATATCATTGCCGCTCGTCATCACCCAATAGGGCTGTATGGCCATATCCGAATGATTGACCAAGCCGCGTATGGCATTGAGCAGGCTCCACGGATTGAACACTTTTCGACCGCCAAAGCGATACCCGTCATACCACTGTTCGATATCTGGATATTTATCAGCCAATCCATAATAGGAGAGCATCTGTTCGACTTCGTCTTCGGTAAATCCCCAGAATTCATCTGGAAGCTCATCAGTCATCACATCGATCACGCCGGGATTGTTCATGCCCGTAAATATAGATTCTTTCGCGACGCGCATGCATCCGCTGATCACGCCATAGGCCAGATTGCCATTCGATTTAAACCCCGATGATATAAAATTGCCGATGAGTCCGACAGTATCATCAAACAGCTGGCTTCCTGGATGATGCATGTCATAAATTGCCGCCTTCTGCAAAGGCACATCGTATTCGTCAAGCAAAATCACCGTCTTGCGATTTGTCACAACATTCAGCCACTCGGAATATTTTCCCAAAAACTGCCTGACATTCGCCTCTGTCGGAAGGCCGTCCTGATAGCTTTGAAGCGCAGCCCTTTCGATATCGCTCAGCGCATCTGATGCACGAAATATCGCCTTATGCGGTCTGCATGCTTGCCGCACAGCCTCATTGAGCTGTTCCACTACTTTTTGATACGAATCCCCCCACACATCCTTAAATGACAGCGATATCACCGGATACTGCCCCATCTCCCGAAGCACAGCCTCCCCGGCATCCATCACCTTGAGCCCCTCAAAATACCGGCGGTTATCGACCGGCACCCCATCTTCAACCCTGTACTCAAAAAAAGCCTCGAGCGTCTTGAGCATCAGCGTCTTGCCAAACCGGCGCGGTCGCGTCACAACTGTTATCTTACGCTTCTGCTCGATCAAAAACGGAATAAACCCCGTCTTATCAACATAATAAATGCCATCCTCACGCAAGCCTGTAAAACTCTCAGAAATCTCTCCAAACGGAATCAATCGCTTAGACATACATCCCTCCCTTGCGGCTCCCGAACCGCATCGCCCGAACACCATAACTCGCCAACCGACGAATGGCGAGTTTTTTGCGCAATCTATCGCGTAGCGATACGCCTCGCGCATCGGCCTATCGCCTGCGGCGATACGGCCTCTTGCCGCGCGCTATGTGCTCGACCTTCGATCTGCGCGCATACGCGCGCGCCACTCCAAAACGCGCAGACCCGCATGAATACTAGGTTTTCGCGTAGCGAAAATTTTTGCATTTTTAGGTAAAGAAAGGTTGATTTTTTTTATGATGCAGTAAGTTTATAGCCTATTAAAGACTGTAAGCTTGGAAAATTTACCTCATCTCTAATCTCATGGAAAAATCACGTGATGAGATATTCAAAGCTATATTTTTTGTCGATTACCTCAACATTAATTCTCGCTATTGGCTGCGCAGATGCAAACGAATCTGTCAACACAGAAGAAGCCACACCTGATCCGGAAAAGCCAACTCTCGAATGCCAAGCAGATGGCGGCACAATCATCGGCACTTGGAAATGTGCGGAAAACACGCTTTCCCTATGTGTCGCTGGCAAATGGGTAGTCAATCAAACATGCCCAGAAAATACAACGTGCAATGCAGCAAAGGGATTATGCGACCCTAACGTAGCTCCCGAATGTGCAGACGGCACCTGGAAATGCGAAGGCAACACGCTGTCCAGATGCATCGCTGGCAAATGGGAAATCCGTCAGGCTTGCCCTGAGAACGCACTGTGCAATTCTGACACAGGAACATGTGATATCGACGAACCCGAATGCACGAACAACACCTGGTCATGTGACGGAAACACGCTTTCTAAGTGCGTGGCTGAAACTTGGAAAACCATACAGACATGCGAAGCCCCTGCGCAGTGCAACGAAGAAACAGGCGCGTGTGAGATCGAGTGCAAAGACACGGAACACCTCTTTGCAGAAAGATGCGAGGCCGATGATATCACTCACTGCGGCACGCACACCAATGACTGCACCAAAATGTCGGGATGGAAAACCGGAAACTGCATTGGCAAAAAATGCTTCGCAGAAGAATGTGAAACCGGATATCATCTTGCCAGTATCTTTGACAGCGACAACAAAGAGAGAACAATCTGTCAAGAAGATACCCATGACGCCTGCGGCTCCATCAACACTCAGTGCGGCGCAGAAGAAATCTGCACGCTTGGAGAATGCAAGGACACTTGCCGACCGGGTGAAGTTGTCTGCGGCGGTTCATGCATCAATCCAAATACGAGCACGAATTTCTGCGGCGCAGATGCCTCGTGCAGCAGCTTTATCCCCTGCTCGGAATTCGAGGAATGTATTGGCGGAAAATGTGTCTTGTCATCTTGCCAGGATGAAGCAGAATCGCTCTGCACGGGCAATGACCAAAACATCTGCGTCAACATTCATGGTAGCAATATCAATCACTGCGGCGCCTGTGGTGCCGTCTGTGCGGACAAAGAAACAGCCAAAACAAGTGGCTGCGCTCAAGGCCAATGCACCTATAGTTGCAATGACAACATGGTAAACTGCGGTTCCAACACAGAACCGATGTGCTTGCAGGAAGAACAGCTCAAAACCGACCCATTGCACTGCGGGCAATGTGATACGAAATGCAAGGCCAATGAATATTGCCAAAACGGGAAATGCCTTGTCAGCTCATGCACTGGCAACGAATGCCTTCTGGACAATGCCTGCATCAACCAGAATGACCACTGCGGCACGCAGTGCGTGAACTGCAATACAGCAAACCTAGCATCTGCTGGCATTTGCCAAGAAGGCACCTGCGTCATCACCGCTTGCATTGCCGGATACCATCTCACCGACAAAGGCGTTTGCGAGATTGACAGCGCGACGGCCTGCCCCAATGGGAATGCGAATGGAACGGCCAACTGCAATACACTTGAATATACCAAGTCGGGCGTTTGCGTTGAAAGCATTTGCAAGGCCGTGGAATGCCACCCCAATGCCCATATCAAAGGCAATATATGTGTGAAAAATACAATAAATAAATGTGGTTCGGAAGACAACGACTGCACAAAGCTCGCAGGCTGGAAAGCAGGTTCATGTGAAAACGGGAAATGTGTCGCCACATCGTGTCAAAACGAGTTCTGCCTGAATACGCTTCAAGGTCAATGTACCCAGACACAAAGCAGCACGACATGCGGCATCGATGGCAATGCCTGCCAGTCCTGCACCATCAAGCAAGTCTGTTCCGTCGGCGCGTGTGTCGCCAAAAAGTGCAACGGCAATGTCTGCCAGCAGCCGACCGGCGCCGACCAAGAAGATCTCTGCCAAAATGACAATACCCATTGCGGCTCAGCCTGCCAGAATTGCAATACATTTACAAGCCATGCCACTGCCGGCACTTGCAGCAACACAGGCACATGTCAGGTCACGGCTTGCGAAGCCGGCTATCATGTCTATAACAATGCATGTGAGGCAGACAGCACCACGAACTGCGGCTCACATGGTACGCAATGCAACGTCGCGAATGCCAATAATGCATGTCTAAATAAGACATGCACATTTACATGCAATTCAGGCTATCACGAATATAACAACGCCTGTGAAGCAGACAGCGAAACAAATTGCGGTGCGCATAACACGCAATGCGCTGTCGAAAATGCATATAATGAATGCAGCAATGCGGCATGCACATTTATATGTAATTCAAAATATCATCAATATAACAACGCTTGTGAGGCGGACAGCACTACAAACTGCGGCGCACACGGCACACAATGTAATGTCGAAAATGCCTATAATATGTGTAATAACAAGACATGTACATTTACATGCGACGCCGGTTATCACGCGTATAACGGCACATGCGAAGCAGACAGCACGACAAACTGCGGTGCGCACGGCACACAATGTAATGTCGAAAATGCCACCAATTTATGCAACGCAGGCAATTGCACATTTACATGCGACGCAGGCTATCATGCGAACAACAACGCTTGTGAGGCGGACAGCACTACAAACTGCGGCGGACAGGGCGCTACATGCAATGTTGAAAATGCCACGAATACTTGCCAGAATGGCAAATGCATGTTTACATGCAATTCAGGTTATCATGAATATAACGATGCGTGCGAAGCAGACAGCACCGCAAACTGCGGCGCTCAAGGCACACAATGCAATGTCGAAAATGCCACAAATACATGTTCGAACGGAAATTGTAGTTTTACATGCGATGCCAATTATCACGCGTATGACGGCACATGCGAAGCGGACAGTACCGCAAATTGCGGCGCACACGGTACACAATGCAATGTCGAAAATGCCACAAATACATGTCAAAACAAGGTCTGTACGTTTACATGCAATCAAGACTATCACACCTATAACAACGCATGCGAGGCAGACAGCACCACGAATTGCGGCGCACATGGGACGCAGTGTAATATCGTCGCGAATGCCACAAATATGTGTTCTGACGGCGCATGCACTTTTACATGCGATGATGGATATCACACTTATAATGATATATGTGAAGCCCATTTCATCGGTGGGACGGTAATCTTTGGAAACTACAATGGCACCCCAATCCAATGGTATATTCTAGACCACGACGCGGTCAATCATCGGATTATGCTGTTAGCCATAGATGTTTTAGAGGAAATGAAATTTAGTTCTAGTACGGAAGCATATTGGCAAAACTGCACCTTGCGACGTTGGCTAAATGGTTCTCTTCAAAGCTTCGATCATAAACCTAATTTTATCTCAACAGCCTTTACTAATGATGAACGAACAAGAATTCCCCAAGTAACAGTTGTCAATGAGAATAATCCACAGTATGGCACATATGGTGGCCCGAATACTGAAGATTGGATATTTCTGTTGAGCATCGCCGAAGTACAAACCCTTCTAGGAACAGGAGACACCATGTGCACAAAAATCCACTGCACTAGATATTGGTGGCTCCGATCACCAGGAGCTGACAGCAAACTCACAGCATACATAAGGAATGAGATGGTAAATGGGGACTATCTGTGTATTTCAGGCATGTGGATTACTGATCAAAACAACATACACATGAGTGTACGCCCTGCCATGTGGTTAAACTATTAAATTTTCCCCAGCGTATCATGCGCACAATATCTCAATGGCGAGGCGGCATACATCGCGCAACCTACTCTCAGGTTGCTTCACACAAAAAAGGATATAAAATGAGCTCACCGCAAGAAGAAAACATCACCGCAAGCGAAGCAATGACAGCCCAAAACACGCATGTCATTAGCAATTCTGAAAAACAGGAAAACTATAAAACTCAGTTTGAAAGACTAGAGAAAGCGATAGATAATGCCTATTATCTGGAAGCAATCATGATTGAGTATGCCATTATTGAGGATCGCACAGCATCTATATTGGCTTATGAAGTGAATAATAGACGCAGATATGACAACATGATGATACAAGAAAAACTGAATAGAATTAAAAATTGTGCCAATCAGAACACTGCAGACCGACCTTGGATCGGCAAATATTTTTCGGATGAGAATTCGAATAATCTGATAGATCGAATAATCGATTGGAAAAATAATATGAGAAACACCCCGACCCATAAACTGATGAAAATCATTACAACAAAAGAGGAATTATGCAATTATGCAAATACTGGTGCGGACTTATGCAGGGAATTGAGTAACAGGGCAACAAATTATAGAAGGATGGTTGAAAGACATAGCGCGCAACCCCAGCCCCAAGATGACGCACAAAATAACGAATCCTCCACCTCATCCCCAAACACCTAATCACCCATCCACATGAAATCATCCGCATATCGCGCAAGCGAGGAGTGACCGCACCGCGGCGTATGCAATAGCCGCCGCCCCCAAGCCGTATGCGCCAACGGCGCAGTGCGCATTAGCCCCTCCCCTTTTCCTCCGCATCATGTTATAGTCTGTACGCATAGCGCAAGGGGCTTGCCCCTTGCCGGCTTCCCATGGAGGGCGATATGGGCATCTACATCAATCCAGGCAACGAAGCATTCCGCGTCATACGGAACGATACGTACATCGACAAATCTGGGCTTATCGGCGTAGTCAATCGCACCATCGGCAAGAAAAACAAACTCAGCTGCATCAGCCGCCCACGGCGTTTTGGCAAGTCGTATGCCGCCCAGATGCTCTGCGCCTATTACTGCATGGGGTGCGACTCTACATCTTTGTTCGACGACCTGGAAATCGCAAAGGATGAGACCTATCGGGAACACCTCAATCAGTATAATATTCTCTATCTCGACATCTCCGGAGTCATTGGCAAAGCCGGGCTAAACGAGATGCTTTCGTTTATTATCCACAGAGCATCCGAGGAAATCTATAAGATTTATCCCAATGTTGAACAAACCGATGCCTTGGCTGACTTGCTCCACAATACCGTCAAAGCCACTGGCCGTCAATTCATCGCCATCATCGACGAATGGGATGCGCCAATCCGCGACAGTGACAGCACCGCAGAAATCCGCAAGACATATCTTCAGTTTCTTCGCAGCCTTTTCAAGGACAGTTCCATCACCAATAAGGTTTTCGCCGCCGCCTATATGACCGGCATCCTTCCCATCAAGAAAGATGGAACCCAATCTGCCATTTCAGAATTCTGGGAATATACCATCTTACAGCCAGGCGAATATGCGCCATACATGGGTTTTACCGAAAAAGAAATCCATGCACTTTGCGAAGAATCCCACATCGATCTTAATAAAATGAAATATTGGTATGATGGGTATAAAATCAGCGGCATCGGATCCGTATATAATCCTAATTCCGTGATGAAGGCCGCACAAGCTGGCAAATTTTGTTCCTATTGGCCTGCAACATCCGATCCGACAAGCCTTTTGGAATACCTGAATCTCGACAAGGAAGGACTCGGAAAAGCAGTCGTCGATCTGCTCGCAGGCAAAGAAGTGCGCATGGATCCGAGCATGTTCCGCAATGATCCATCCTCTCTGAAAACAGAGGACGACGTGCTCACGCTTCTCACGCATTACGGCTATTTATCGTATGACGAAGAACGCGAGACTGTGCACATCCCTAATGAAGAAATACGCATCGAATATGCGCGTTCCGTGCACAGAGTGACACACCAGGAAACCATACAGCGCGTCAGGCGAAGCGTGCAGCTCATGAAAGACACAGCAGACATGCGCGCCGATGCCGTCGCGTCAGAACTTCAGAAAGTACACACCGAAGAATACAGCCCGCGCCATTATAACAATGAACAGTCGTTGCGCGGCACGATCAAACTCGCTTATTTCGCTTATAAAGATGAATATCTTCAGTTGGAAGAGCTCGCTGGCGGCACAGGCTACGCCGATATTGTATATTTGCCCAGGCGCAATTCAGATTACCCCGCGCTCGTTATAGAATTAAAAGCGCTCGACAAGTCACATCCCCATAAAGATGCAGAGGGCGCAATCGCACAAATCAAAACGCGCCACTATCCGACGATACTTCAGAATTATACAGATGAAATACTATTAGTCGGCATCAGTTACGATAAAGACGATCCGGAGAAGAAACATACATGTGTCATCGAGAGCTGGCAGGGATAAGCGCCTGCGCGAGCTCATCCCAGGCAGATACCGTTCATCGCAGCATAAGCCAGTTCCGCAAGAACAAACATGCAGTCACGCGCACCGTATGCCGTCAGGCATAGGGGCGCGCACGCGCGGCGTATCGAAGATAGCCGCGCCCGCATAAAATCGCTTTTAATCCGCCTCAAAAGCATATAAAGAAGCGAGTTTCTGCCACGAGGCAGGATACGTTAGACAAAGGAGACGATACAATGGGAATATATGAGGAGCTTCAGGCGCGCGGGCTGATCGCGCAAGTCACGGATGAAGCGGAGATCCGCGAGCTGATCAACAAGGGCGGCGCGCGGTTTTACATCGGTTTTGACCCCACGGCGGACTCGCTGCACGTCGGGCATTTCATGGCGCTCTGCCTCATGAAGCGCCTGCAGATGGCCGGAAACCGCCCGGTCGTCCTCATCGGCGGCGGCACCGGCTACATCGGCGACCCCTCTGGACGCACCGACATGCGCTCCATGATGACCCCGGAAATCATCGAGCACAACTGCGCCTGCTTCAAGAAACAGATGGAGCGCTTCATCGAGTTCGGCGACGACAAAGCCATCATGGTCAATAACGCCGAATGGCTCCTCAAGCTCAATTATATTGATATGCTGCGCGATGTCGGCGCATGCTTCTCGGTCAACACCATGCTGCGCGCGGAATGCTACAAACAGCGCATGGAACGCGGCCTGAGCTTCCTCGAATTCAATTATATGATCATGCAGGCCTACGATTTTCTGCACCTGCACAAAACCTATGGCGTGAACATGCAGTTCGGCGGCGACGACCAATGGTCGAACATGCTCGCGGGCAGCGAGCTCATCCGCAAGAAACTTGGACATGACGCCTACTCGATGACGATCACCTTGCTGCTCAACAGCGAGGGCAAAAAGATGGGCAAGACCGCCAAAGGCGCTGTATGGCTCGATCCCGCAAAGACTTCACCGTTCGATTTCTATCAGTACTGGCGCAACGTCGATGACGCGGATGTCATGAAATGCATCAAGATGCTCACTTTCCTGCCGCTCGAGACAATCGCCGACATGGAAACCTGGGATGACGCGCGCATCAACGAGAAAAAAGAAATCCTCGCATACGAACTGACTTCGCTCGTGCATGGCCAGGAAGAGGCCGACAAGGCTCAGAAAACGGCGCGCGCGCTTTTCTCCGGGGAGATGGACGACTCCGACATGCCCTCGACCGAAATTACCGCAGACCAGCTCGGCCCGGACGGCATCGACCTCGCGACGCTCCTCGTCGCATGCAAGCTCTGCAAAAGCAAAGGCGAAGCGCGCAGGCTCATCGAACAGGGCGGCGTGTTCGTCAACGGCGACAAAGCCGAAAGCTTCGCACAGGCGTTCACGGCAGACATGCTCAAAGCCGGCGTCACGCTTAAAAAAGGCAAAAAAGTCTTCCACAAAGCCGTGATGAAATAACTTTTTGGGCGCGGCCTTTGCGCCTCACGGCGCATATGGCCCGCTCTCCGGCGCTATCCGCTTGCGCGGATACGCCCCGGCACTTTTTTGTGATATGCACACTCATTATTATATTTATTTATATTTGTTCTTTGCATGCCTGATGACCGCATGCGCAACTGCGCCTTCACCCTATCCCCAGGAAGTCTCAGATGCCGTCGATACGGTGAATAATTTTTATGATGCCGTCAAAAGCAAAGATGCAGACAGAACATATCAATATTTAAGTGATATATATAAATCCCGATATACCAAAGAAGATTTCGAGTCGCATTTTTCAGATAATTATGATTTTTATTATGAATTTGCCTCCCAGCTCAAAGATTCCGCCGCCCCGGAAGATATCCACATTTCCGCGCAGCCGGTCGATGACCCATGCGCAGAGTTCGACATTCTTCAAGCACAGGACGGCACCTGGAAGCTTCGCAAAGTTCCGGGCAAAGGCGCGGCACAGACAGGCGATCTGCGCCGCCTCGCAATCATCGAAGCGCTCAGGACCCGCGCGTTCCTCTCGCTCATCGACAACTACAGCAATCAGCACCCCGAACTCGACAAACAGACCGTCAGGCAGATCAAGCGCTTCCTCACTTATGACCATCTCTCCCCCGACAAGATACGGTTTTATGGGCGTGAGGCCATCATTTCCGTCACGGATGACACAAAACTCCGCATCTCATGCGGCAAACAAGGCTGGAGACTGACACAGTGTATTTTATCACCCTGAGCGAGATCGCAGATGCCGTCGAAAATATCACCGACATCCGGCAAAAGTTCGGCGGCAAAGCGCTCAATCTCGCGCGCCTGATCAAGGGCGGCTTCAACGTCCCCTGCGGTTTCGTAATCCCGACGACCGTCTTCGACGACTGCATGAAGCGCGCCCTTCGCGCACATGATACGCCCGAGGCTGCAATTGCCGCCATTGAGTTCAGCGAAGCGTTCAAGGACGCGCTCCGCGAAGCCCTCGACAAGACCGAAGCCGCAGAATGGGCCGTCCGCTCCAGCTCGACAGACGAAGACAGCCAGACACATTCCTTTGCCGGCCTTCAGGAAAGCATCATCGGCGTGAACAGCCCGGACGACTGCATCGAAGCGATTCGCGCCGTATGGCTCAGCTTCTATGCCAAAGAACGCCTGCTCTACCCAAGCCAGGCCTCCCTCAGCGCGCCTGTCCCCTCGATGGCGGTCATCATCCAGACCTGCATCACGCCCACATGCGCCGGCGTCGTCTTCACAAAACACCCGATCAACGGCCCGAAAGACCTGCTCATCAATGTCTCGCGAGGGCATGGCTCGAACGTCGTCAACGGACGCACAAGCGAATCGCTCAGCCTGTCCAAATCCGAATCAGACACCGCCTGCCATTCGGAATGCCTCTCCGAAAAGCAGCTCAAGCGCCTCAAACAGACCGCGCTACGCATCGAGCAATATTTTGAAAAGCCTCAAGATATCGAGTTCGCATTCGAGCACGGCTCGCTCTATCTCCTCCAGGCCCGCGATATCGCATCCACCGCAGACGAACAGCCCGAACAGATCCTCTACTCCAATGTCAACGTCGGCGAAGCGCTCTATGGCGTCTCGACACCCATGACATGGAGCGTCGGCATGCACATCGCCGAACGCGGCTTCGAGACTGTCTTTGCGATGCTCGGCCTTTCAGTCCCCAAAGACTACTCATTCGTCACGACATTCTATGGGCACATCTATCTGAACATCTCGCAGATGCTCAGCGTCTGCAGCCAGATTCCGTTTGTCAATCCGCAGCATTTCGGCAAAATCGCCGGCATCCAGAACATTCGCGAATACGCCTGCTGCATCCAGCCGATCGGGAGAGGCCATTTTTTGCGCAACCTCCCCCATGCGATTGTCGAATCCGCCAAACTGCAGGCGCGCGTGCGCAGCCTCCCCCAAAAAGCTGAAGATTTTGAGCGCGCACGCGCCGAACTTCTCGCGACAGATCTCACCAAATGCACGCACCAGCAAATCCAGGATGCATTCAAACGCCTCGATGATGTCTTTTTTGAGTGCGCGTTAGACATGCTCAGCGCCGGCGGCGCTTTCCTCGCTTCCTATGTGCTGTGTTCTGGGTTTGTCGATCAGTTCGGCAAGGAAAATGAAGAGCTTGAGCAATACCTCTTCAGCGGCCTGCTCGACGTGCAGAGCGCCGCACCAGGTCTCGCACTGCTCGATATCGCAAACACCATACGAAACTATCCGGCACTTGCTGACACCTGGGTCAGCGAACACGCGCTCGACAACATGCCGGACGTCGAAGCCTTTGACCAAAAGATTTCCACACTCGAAGGATACAGCCAATTCCGGGCAAAACTCACATCTTTTCTCGAACAGTACGGTTCACGCGCGCATCAGGAAGCAGAGCTTGCCAACCCGCGCTGGAGGGAAGACCAAACATTCCTATACAGCGTCATACGCATGCATCTGCGCGCCAAAGATGCCGCCGATTCAATAGACGCCCAAAAGATTACCGAAGCCGTATCGAACCAGCGCGTCAAGCATACCAACATGTTCAAGTCGATGCTCTCACGAGGTCTGCGCCCCATCTTCCGCACACTGCTCAATAATGCGCAAAGAAATGCGCGGCTCCGCGAAAAATGGCGAGCATACATCGTAGATATTCTAGGCATCTTCAGGCAGTATCTGCTCGCGCTCGGCACATTGCTTCAGGCAGACGGCATCCTCAATGCGCGCCAGGATGTATTTTTCCTCACCTATGACGAGATACGCGCCTGGCTGAAAGATGACCGCGCGCTCGACAATGCGCGCGCTGTCGTTTTCTTCCGCAAACTTCGCCATGAAGCCTATCTGGAAGCCAAAACACCGCCAGACACTTTCGTCACGCACGCCAAACAGTGCGCCATCCAGTCCCAAATCAATGGCCGCGTCCTCTATGGCCTGGCCGCCTCCCCAGGCTGCGTCAAAGCCCGTGTGCGCGTATTGCGCAGCCTCGAAGAAGCCTCGTCCATCGAATATGGAGAGATTATCGCTGCCCCCTCCACGGATGTCGCATGGACGCCTTTGTTCTTAATCGCCTCAGCAGTACTCACCGAACGCGGCGGCCCGCTTTCGCACGCCTTCGTCGTCGCCAGAGAATACGGCATTCCCGCTGTCGTCTCCGTGCCCGGCTTGCTCGATACGCTCAAAACCGGTGACCTGCTCACGGTCATGGGCGACAAGGGCAAAATCATCATCGAGAACGAAAACTCGGTTTAGCTCGGTGAGATAAACAAGCAAGGTCGTGCAATGGGAAACCCTTTCTTTCGCGCAAAATGAAAGGATTTCTCTGCACATCCCTAAAATTGTGCTGCATTACAGGAAATGCACCGCATTCGCCCCGATGGCATAAACGTGGACATTTAGTAATTCCTTTTTTCAATATATTTCATGCACGCCACATAAAGATACACAATCAAGATTCACATACTCACATCACAAGATTACAGATGATTTAAATATTTTACATATTTATCATCACCATTCAGCCAGGAATGGCATCTTCTGCCACGGCAGGCTCCTTTTGCGTCATTAGACAGTAGAGCCAAGCCATGCACTTGACATCAAAGCCAGAAGCTTCATCACGCCAACGCCTGCCTGTCCCCCCCATTCAAACCGTAGAAAACACCAATGAGGGTGAATAGCAACTCATTCTTATGGGCAGAAACGCAGTCCATTTGACAAACCTTGATACTTAGCGATATCTTGCACTGCGAGCAATTATGCTCACTTTAACCGTACTCAATTATGAACATTTCAAAAAAACTGCTTCCTCTGATATTTTTCCTCCTATTTCCTCTTTCAGCCTACGCGCAGAACTGCCAAAACCTCGACAAAAACAAGCAGTGGACTGAGGGGCTCCAATACGTCAAGGGGGCCATAGAAACCAAGTCATGGGACACTGCCCTGAGCAAAGCACGAGAACTGGTCCAGATTTGCGACACCTCCCCCATGCTCAACTATTACATCTCTATCGCGCTGAGAGAAAAAGGCGACAAAATCAAATCGCTTCAATACATCCAAAAAGCGAGCGATGACACCTTTACCTTCGCCACAGCGCCCGAAGCAGCCCGTCTGATCTGGTACGCCCGGCATGACGCAGAGTTTCCTGAACGAACCGAAAGCGCCCAAAACGAGCTGCACCAGTCAAACAAAGACCTGAAAAGCATGCTCGAAACAAATCAGCAATCTCAAAAAGAAGACCTCGGGATCGGCCTTTGGACTGGTGTGAGCGTCGCAGCGGCCGGCATCGCGCTCACGACAGCTGGCGCAGTGCTCGCTTTTAGAGATGATGACAATGTCATTGATCCGAATTCCAGCCATGCCTATTATAATGGCGAAACTCTTTACATCACAGGAAAGACGACTACTCAATATCAGGCAGGACTCATCATGTTCGGAGCTGGCCTCGCGGCTGCGGTTTCCGGCACGCTGTTGACTGCCATCTTTGGATATAAATACACACACATAAAAAACGACCTTCACCTCACTGCAAGATTTTCTCCACAGCACATCAACTTTTCAATGACTTTTTAAGGCAAAAAAATGAAAAGATTTCCTCTGCATCTTGCTATAATCTTATCATTCACCGCCTGTCAGGCGGAGAATACAGGTGTCATGCTCGACACGTGTCCAAATGATAATACAATTGTAGTTTGGCCAGACAGTGATGACAATATATATCAAAAATTGATTGATTATTGTAGCACTTATGAGGATTCACAGGATTGCTTTGAAGAACAACTCTTACTGCACCTCTCAGAAGGACAGTATTATCAAGAGAGACTAGATTCCAATTGTCGCCATCGCAGCTGTATCGACGGAGTCTGGAAAGAAGATACAGAATATTCATGCAAAAATTCATGTTTGCGCCCTACAACAGATATTCAAACAACATCTAAACAAAATTTATGCGGAGAATGCATAAATGGGGAAATAATGTGTGATAACAATAATATCAAGCAGTGTAATAATGGAAAATATGAAACCATTACGTATTGCGGCTTCACATCCTGCCGTATCAATGCTGATAAAAAGCAATATGAGTGTGGAGAGTGTATAAATGGCACTACCAAAATTGATAATAATATAAGCAATATTTGCTCAAAACAAAATTGCGAAAATGCCTCATGGGTAATCGATTCATCATTTTTAACATGCAAAAACTCATGTAAGTTTTCAGAAACTGGCGATGCCAAATGTGGTGAATGCATCAATAATAAAATGAAGTGCGATGATGGCATCGATCAATCTCAGCTCTATGACTGCCAAAATGGTCAGTGGCATCCGCGTAAATTCTGTACCGAATCTGATTCTGTGAATCCCAATACAGGTGCTCCGCATGCATCATGCACAAAATTAGATGACGGCTCATTCACATGCGGAATATGCCTCAATGGAGACGAACGATATACCAATAACAAACAGAATATCTGCGAACACAAAGTCTGCAAAAACGGTCAATGGGTTTTGGATGAAGATTTCAAAGACACCTGCCAATCCTCATGCAACAGCGACTTCACAGGCTGTGGCTCATGTATCAATGGCACAGGTAACTGTGATGACAATACCGTGCACAACTGCATAGATGGATCATGGAACGTTGCTGAAAATAGCTGCGGTGACGTATCGTGTGTCGCCAAAGTTTACCAGCAAGCGCCCACCGTCGAACCCTGCGAAGGCGATCAATGTACTTGCCCCGATGGCGCATGCGATCCGGAAAACGGTGATCCGGAAAACGGTGATCCGGAAAACGGTGATCCGGAAAATGGCGATCCGGAAAATGGCGATCCGGAAAATGGCTATCCGGAAAATGGCGATCCGGAAAACGGCAATCCGGAAAATGGCGATCCGGAAAACGGCAATCCGGAAAATGGCGATCCGGAAAACGGCAATCCGGAAAATACAAATCCAATTTCATCGCAGACGATTGTCTATGAATGCGGTGAATGTAAAAATGACTCGATTGAAGCATACAACGATCCATCCACACAGCAATGCATCAGGCGCACTTGCGTAGATGGCAGATGGAATATCGAGACCCCATGTTCTCAGAATTCGTGCAAAATCAATGGCAATGACTTCGAATGTGGTGATTGTGTCAACAATCAATACTATTGTCAGGGCAATGACCAATATGTCTGTTGGAATGCGCAGAAAGTATTCAACACAAAGTGCACGCAATGCACTTCCTCCGTGTGCTATAAAAATTGCAATAACGCAAATACTTGCACAAATGATTCCTCGACTCAAGTCGGCATAATTTGCAGTGCAAATCTTGAACCCAATACATGTGCTGGCGTGTCATGCAATGGCAATGTATGCGGCTCATGCTTAAATAATAAAGTTGAATATCGTGAATCTAATAATATCTGTTCCCAATTTACATGCCAAAACGCCCAATGGACGTCCACAACATGTTCCAACAGCGTTTCCTGTGCCAAGAGAAACGGCTTGTATTCAGGTTGCGGCGTATGTTCAAATAATAAATATAGTTATTATTTAAGCAGTGGTGTGTGTTATTACAAAAAATGTACTGACGGTGCCTGGGGAGGCGGCACCAGATGCGCATCAGGCGGTTCTTGCAGAGGTGCGTCAGGTAATTATACTGGATGTGGTGAATGTACAAATGGCAAATATAGATATTCTCAATCTAACAACATTTGCTACTATCAAATTTGCGCGTCTGGCGCCTGGCCAAGCAGCACCACGCAATGCAAAGGCAGCGTATCCTGCAGGAAATCAGGCAGTTCGTACAGCGGATGCGGCGATTGCAAAAATGGCGCGACCAAATGCACAAGCGGTTATAAATATACGTGCAGCAACGGTGTCTGGGGAAGCGGATCTAAATGCGCCAAAGGGTGCAAAAACTCGACGACGTGCAATTAACGCAGAGCGCGACACGGGGCGTTGCGAACCAACGCCCTGCACTGGGTGAGCGGCGTATTTGCGAATGCAAATAGACGCGAAGCGATAGCGGCGTATTTGCCGAAGGTAAATAGACGCAAAAGGGCGCAGCGTATTTGCCGAAGGCAAATAGCTACGCCTCACGATTATGTTTTATCCAGATACCGTGGAACACTTTTCTTTATATAGGATAGGAACAAAAACGAATTAATTGACACCTTCATAGTAGGCATAATAGTCGCCATTTTCCTGAACAACGATGAGAATATTGTCGTCCCTAAAAGCTGTTTTATCGCTCTCTTTATTATCGTCCCCAGCATTTGTGCTCAGGAACATTCCGCTTTGGTGAGCCCATTCGGCTTATGCTTTGGGGAATGTCCAAATCCAGACAGCTCCATGATCTTCTGGATGGTATTTTCACAGGGAATAACCGTTCCCTCTGGCAGCCGCAGTATCAACGCCTGACGCATGCGAACTCGCCCATACGTGTCGTTACACACGTCTTCGGCTCTGATGGCTTTCATTGCATCTGCAATTCCCTGATATTTCCAAGGCTGTTTGCTTGTTTCAAGATAGTCATAGAACCCCTGCCGACTGACATCAAGCATCCGGCAGTAAAAAGCCAGTTTGCCTTTCTTCGTGCCGTCGCAAGTCTTGAGCGCAATGAAACGCATCCTCGCGTCCTTGCTGACTTCCGACGGCTCGCAGCGAAAAAAGCGCTTGCTTCCTCAAGAAATTCATTCTCTTCCTTGAGCCGCCTGTTTTCTTTCGCCAGCTCTTTAACCTGTTTACGCAGCTCAACCAGTTCCTCATTCATCGTCAATGCCCGTGCCGGGGTCTGCGTGCCTGGGCCAAGATCAAGTCGTCCTTGGCGATATGCGTGCATCCAGCCATAAATTGTGTTTTCCGGAAGTTTCAGCTCATGCAGGCTTTCGTCTGCCCTATCTCAAGCGCCAGCTTGACTGCCTGAACCTTGAACTCATGATCATAGCGATTTCTCTTACTCATACACACCCTCCTAAGGCTTCGCCAATTTAGCAAAATCCTTGCAGAAAATATGTCAACTTTTTTATACAGGATCATCCGCTACAATAAACCTGATCTTTATATTCCGGTTAATCCACAATAAAAATTGCGGCAACTCCTGTCAGCAATTTACTATAATAAGTATCCATCACAGGATTGATGATGGCATGATGAGAGAGACTCAATTCCTGAGGGGATACCGAGCCTCTGTATTCTAATGCATCTGGAGAACAGCCTAATAGCAATAAAGTTGTCAGAATAATTAGATTCTATTTCATTTAATTAATTTTGCTTTTTTTTGTTCAGTTTTTTTTAATTTCCTTTAATGTACACATATATGCTAAATTTTCCCCATATCCCCCATCACTCGCCCCTCTTTCAATCATCAATACTTCTTATTCTCAAGCGCATCCAGCGATGTATATTTATATGTGTCGCACTGCGCGGGATCGCCCGTTGTAAAGCCTGTCGCAAACCAAGCCTGTCGCATCTTTGCCGAGCCGTGGTTGAACGTGTCACGGCGTGTATTGCCAAGCGTGTCATCCCCGACGCCTTTCGCGGCATCGAATGCGGAAGCAAAGTCGTCCGCATCCAGCGATTTATAAAGCTCGTTCTCTGAATGGCCCCAAACACCGGCATAACAGTCTGCCTGAAGCTCGATCTGAACGCTGACCAAGTTGGCAGCAGCCGCATTTCCCTGTTTTTTGAGTGCCGCTTCCTGGCGGTTATATTTCGCCAAATCACCCGTCTGATTCTGGACATGATGCCCGACTTCATGCGCGATCACGTAGGCAAATGCGAAATCCATATTGTCTTCTTTTGACTTGAGGCGAAGCGTCTTCTTCATTGTCTCCAGGAATTCGAGGTCGATATATACCGTCTGGTCGCCAGAGCAATAGAACGGGCCAAAGCTTGATGTCGCATGGCCGCAAGCCGTATCCACGGCCCCAGAGAAAAGCATCATCTTCGGGAAAGCATATTTTTTACCCATTTCCTTAAACTTTGCTTCCCATGTTTCTTCCGTGCTAGCAAGCACCTGTGACGTGAACTTCGCGAGATCATCCTGATCCTTGAAAGAGCTGTTCTTATAGAACTCGCTGTTGCGCGTCTGCGCAGCCGTCACGGTCTGGGTTGAACCTTTTGTCGAAAGCTGGTTCACGACGTTCGGATCCATATTGCCGCCGCTCATGATAAAATACAGAATGATTGCGACAACGCTCACGCCGCCGACGCCGCCTGCCGCTGCCGCTGTTTTCTTTTTGCGGTTATCGACAAGATTGGAACTCTCCCTACGACCATCCATTTTCATGGCAAAAACACTCCTATACTTTGTGTAAATAAATTATATGCCCCCAAATCATAGCGCCAAAGCATACAATGTGCGACGATATGCCAGCACACCGGCTGGCAATCAGGGGTGATAAATCAGCGAAAATGCCGGCACAAGGGCAACTGCGGAATGATCGCTGTCATGCAGCACCCCATCCCGCTCTGCCTCTCCACTGCCAATGTTCCCGCCGATCATGAGCTTGAAGCCCATCGCCAGGTGATCGGAAATAAGATGATAAATACCGATGCTCCCATCCAGACGGAACTGAGCCTCCAGCACTTCGCGGGTGACCGCCATGCCCATAGCTACGTCAAAGCCGAAACCAAGGCTCATAAACAGACTATCCGTCATGCGAATCGCAAAATCAAACTTCAGTGCCAGAGAGAGAAAATAACCGTCCCATCTGCCTTTTTCGAGCGCAACATAAGTGTGATGCGAGTCCGTTACAACAGCGTCCTTATAGAGCCAGCCCGCATGCGGCGATATCTCGAGCGACAGCGTGAAGAAATCCCAGTTATACCCGATATCCACATAGGCCAACGGGCCTATAGATGATGCCGGGAAATACCTGTACCCGGACGACACTGCATGGATCGGGGCGATCAACAAGCCACCGCCGGCAGACAACGCAAACCCATTGCGCCAGAACCCCTCAGGCTGGCTATCATCCCCTGCCTGATACAGATCCTCCTCGGCATACGCCAGTGACTCGCTATCTGCGCCATCCGCAAAGCTCAGACCAAGCAGCAGCATCGCCAAAAGCGCCCAAATAGCCATCTGTAAATAATTCCCACTAAAGATCCGCATTCTTAACTCCAGGCATGACATGGGGAAAATCAGTCGCCTTCTGGCACGACAAAAACACCCCCGACAGAGAAGCAACTACTTTTACCAAAATGAGATCATGAAATAAAGGGCTTGTTTGCCACAGATGCGCTCTCCATACACAAATCTCCCCGCACGCGCCCGAACAGCCCAATACGCTCAAAACACCGCGCACTGCATTCGCACTCGAAACGAGCGCTCAAGTCACACGGCGACTCACGTGAAATGCATCACATGCCATGTCCAGTCCCAAACCACTGACATTGTACAGAAAACCCACGTCATCCTCCAGTCCCGCAAATGCTCCACGTGGTCTGAAATATTGCGTCCGCCTGACGCGCTGTGCCATGCCGGAACAGCCAGCAACCGCATACTGAAAAAATCTTTTTTTGTGTTAGCGTTCACTTCGTGAGTTGTGTTAGAGTAGGTTTACATTAAAGACCGCATACTTTTTAAGGATGCGGTCTTTGCTTTAATGAGATATATAAATCAAACTTTATATATCTTTAAATAAAATTATATTTGAAATCATTCATAATCTTATCGGCCCATCTCATCTTTCTGAGGAGGACAAATGAAGATCATCATTCATCGCGGCACACACCAGATCGGCGGATGCGCAACGGAGATTTCAACTGCTTCGACACGCCTGATCATCGACATGGGGACTGAACTCAAAAGCGATCCCAATTACATCCCCAAACCACTCGATATCCCAGGCGTGACTGACAACCATGGAAAAATTGATGCCGTGCTCTTCACTCATGGACACCCCGACCATAACGGCCAGCTCCATCAGCTCGCAGATCAACACGTCCCCATCTATATGGGCGAACTTTCAAAAAAAATATTGCTATGCACACTCCAGCAAAGCATCAATGTGAACAAACTTTACAATCAAAAGCATCCAAACGACTCAGCTCACATCTCCGAAAACAATAAATCCGCCCAGTACAAATTCATCCTCAATTCCAAAACATTCTCCACCACAGATCACACCGAACTCAAAATAGGGAATATCTCCCTCCTTCCCATTCACTCCGATCACTCCGCCTGGGACAGCTGCATGTTCCTCATTCAAGCAGACGGCTTGCGCATACTGCACACCGGCGACTTCAGAGCACATGGACATACAGGCATGCAGTCCATGAAAACCCTTCAAGAACGCGTCGGGCACGTCGATATCGTCATCACGGAAGCGACCTCTCTCAGATCCGAAATCCCCCCGGATGCCCCGCTCCCTGCATCCCCTTACGCACAGACCATCAAGCTCCCTTACCCCTCTTCCGAAATGGAACTCGAGCACATCGCCCTAGACGTATTCCAAAACTATCGCTTCAATTATGTGCTCGCGCCTGCCACAAATATTGAGCGCATCTTTTCACACTACCGCGCCGCAGTGCAAAGCGGCAAACTCATCGCATGCGACAAGCATCAGCTCAATCTTCTCAAACTCATCACGGATCACTATGCAGATGATCCGGCTTCCTGCTGGACACTGCCAGTCTCCCCCTATCCCGTCGAAGACATCGCCGCAGATGCCGAACTCAGAGCCAAGTTCGCGCAAAATGGCTTTGTGATGTTCGTGCGAAACAACCACTTCTTTGCAGATCTCATCGCGAGCTTTGAACGCTCCGGAAGCATCCTGCTCTATTCCATGTGGGACGGATACCGGACATGCGTGACTGAAAAACAGGCCAAAAAACTACAAGCGTTCATCGACCTCGCTGAAAACTGGTCACAGCTCCATGTCAGCGGTCACGCGACGCCTGAGTGCATCCGGAAACTGCTGGACATCACCACACCAGACATCGTCATCCCCATTCATACTGAACACCCAGAAATCCTGACAGACATCTACCCCGAAGAAAAAGTCCGCATCCTCGAAGACCAGGAAGTCTTTGACACCAGCGCACTCAGCGCCTTCTGACATCCCGTTCAGCCAAGGCCCCAGAGCAGTGCATCCGAGCCAACATCACACAAAATAAAAAAGCCGCGCTTTCGCGCGGCTTTTCTTACCCGCTGATGACTGCCCTGTTCTATTCTTTTATCAGCGTGATTCTCGCATAACCATTGCCGGCATGACCAGTCTCTGTCGCACCCGTTGTTGATTCAAACAACGCATTGCCCGCAACCGTCTTCGCTTCCGAAAGCTTATACTCTTCGCCGAGCAGCCACGAACCGCCGATCGTCGCATCCGAAACATCGGGATTGCCAGCCCACACAAAGCCTGAGCCGCCGAAACCGCCCGACTGCGCGTGAATGCCATAGAACCCGCCGAACCAGCCGCCGCCACCCGCGCCGACATCGCCATTACCAGTAAAGCTCTCCCCTTGGCCGAACTTGTAACCGCTCGTCTGGGTCGCGACATTCTTGGACGTGACAATCACGCCATCTGCCGTCGGACGCCCGCCGTTCGCACCGCCGCCATAACCGCCAGAGCCATCGTCCGCGCCGCCTGTGCCTGCTCCGCCAGCATTGTCCGGACCGCCACCGCCACCGGCGACAATCACACGCGTATAGAGGCTGTCCGAACCGATTCGGATATCGGTGCCGCCGCCGCCGCCCCAGCTTGATCCACACTTGTGCGTACAGTCAGAACCATAGCCGCCGCCGTTATAACCAGCACCAACGCCGAGAGACTTGCCACCGTTCTCTTCGCCTTTGCCGCCGACGCCGCCGACAACGACAAACAGCTCAGTCGCCTGCGTAAGCGTCAAAATACCTTCCGAATAACCGCCAAGCCCAGCATGCGACGAATAATCCTGGCGATAGCCGACACCGTCACCGCCTGAAGCGCCCCACACCTGAAGCTTGTATTTGCCCGGATAAAGCTTGACGCTTTCGTGCTTGCCGGAGAACTTGAAGTCCTGCTTCTCAAACGCAATGACCGTCAGCTTGACATCATCAATCTTCAGATCATTGTAAGAAGCGCAAGTACTCGAAGATTTGAGCGAAATCGTCACATCGACCTGAGCCGTCTTGCAACCGTCATTGTCCACAGTCACGACCTGCGGCTGATTCCAGTTGGACGGCGTGAACGTCAGCGTCTGAGTGATATTCGCCGTCGAGGGATCAGAAGACACAAACGTGACCGTGACATTAGCAGTCGGCTGTGTCGCAAGGGAAACTTTCACCGTCGCGTTGTTCTCTCCCGGACGTATCGTCGTGTTCTCCGCCAGAACGACAACACTCGCTTGCTCGTTGTCCACGATGACATAATCGGGTGACATCGCTGAAATACCGTTAAAATTCTCATCATCCGAGGCAGCCACCATCGAAATGTTGGCTTTCTGGTTGCCATCCGTCAGCAAATCGTCAACACTCTTGACCTTGACTTCCACCGGAGTGTTCCAGTTTTCAGGCGTAAACGTCACCGTGCCAGCGCTTTCAAGCGCGAGCTCGCTGGCGTCCGTCGTCTTCAGCGTCACCACGACATTCTTGGTCGGCTGAGCCGCCAAACTGATCGTATATGTCGCCGTATCCCCGGTATTTTCATTCAAGGACGCGCCTTCGCCCTCGATGAGAATCTCCGCCTTGTCATCATCTTCCGTCGTGATCTCGATCGCCTTTTCCAGCTTGACCCCCTCAAAGTGCGTGTCCTCAGAGGTCGCCGAAAGCCCGATCGTCGACACGATGCTGCCATCGATGATGTGATCATCCACGCCCTGAACCTTGATCATCTGCGGCTTGTCCCAGTTCTCCGACGTGAACACAAACGTATCCGTTTCGAGCGCGATTTCCGTTTCATCACTCACCGTGACCTTGACCGTCACATCCGCACTCGGCTTAGAAGTCAGCGAAAGCAGAACATCCGTCTGAGAGCCGCTCTCGCTCACGGTCAGCTCGTCCGCCGTAATGACGAAATCTGCCGTGTCCGTGTCGTGGTTCACGCCCAAAAGACTGATCGCCTCAATGTTATATTGCGTATCCTCCGACTTGAAATTGAACGAGATGCGGAAATCCTGATCCCCATCGATCACATAATCGTGGACACCGACAATCTTGAACGACTGCTTGACGTTCCAGTTCTCCGGCGTAAACGTCAGGGTATCGACTTCGGCAACAGCTTCGGTCGGCTTGTTCGACTTTGCAGTCACCACGACATCTTTGGTCGGCTGCGCATTCAGTATGAACCCGACAAGCGACGAACCGCCATTCTCGTCTGTTTCAATCGAAGTCGCGGTCAGCGTGGCTCCGGCTTTATCGTTGTCGCCATTCGTCAGCTTGACCGAAGGAATTGAAAGACCGCTGAAGCCCTCGTCATCCGATACCGTCTTGCTGAACTGAATCTCGTATTCGACAGCGCCGTCCGTCGCATCATCATCCTGACCGATCACCCAGATGCTCTGCGGCTGATCCCAGTTTTCAGGCGAAATCGTGATCGTGTTCAGCGGCGTCTTGCCTTCGGAATCCGCAAAGACTTTGCCTTCGCTCTCATCGCTCGACTTGACGGTAAATATCACATCGTTGTCGGGCTTGGACGACAGGCTGACCTTGATCTCTGCGGCAAGGCCGGCTTCCGAGGTCATGATGTCCCCATCATAATCCAGGATCACGGACACCTTGTCGACATCCTCGTTCACAAACCCAGTCAATGACTGCGTCAGGCCGTTGAACTCACTGTCCTCCGAAACGGAAGCCAGCGTGACGTCAAAATTCTGGTTGCCGTCCATCTTGCCATCGGGAATACCCTCGATGTTGAGAATCTGCGGCGTATTCCAGTTTTCCGGCGTAAACGTGATATCGCAGCGCTCGCTGTGGCACATCACCTGCGCCTCTTTATCATTCGAGATTGCCGCGCTGACCGTCACGGCAGATGCCGGCTGATGATTGAGCGCGATCTGAATCGCAACAGATCCGCCATTTTCATTCGTATTCTTCTTGTCATTGACAATCGATACGATGAGCGCAGGATCCGAATCAAACTTGCATGACCCATCCTGCTGGCAAACCTTGTCCTGCCCGCAGACTTTGTCGACACAGGCTTCGGCGATGCAATCGCCGCCACGGCAGACCGTTCCGCTCTCGCAAGACATCTCAAGACATGCATTCTCCACGCATTCGCCCGCTTTGCAAGTCATCCCTTCGCCGCACTGCTTTCCGATGCATGACGTTTCAATGCACAGGCCGGCGACACAGCTCTCCCCATCGCTGCATGTCTTGTCCTTGCAGCCGTCATCCACGCACTCCCCCTTGCTGCACGTCTGGCCGGCATCGCAGGACTTCAGGCCGTCCCCCTCGATACAGCCTTCATCATGGCAGCCGGCCGCACCGTTGATGACGAGACACGCCTTGCCCGTGTCGCAGTTGATTTTCGCGCAAGGATCCTCGTCCACGCACTCTCCTGCCACACATACCTGCCCGCCTTCGCAAGCCTTGTCGGCACAAGGGTCGCCGGGCACCGGCGCCTCATCCTTGCATTCCCCACCCTGGCACGTCTGACCGATCTCACATACGGACTCTCCGCAGATACGGCTGTTCTCCACGCATCTGTCAGACACGCACGTCTGCTCAGCAGTACATTCGGCGTCGCCGCATTTAGAGCCACTGACATGGCTGGTCGAGGGCTCATCACCGCACGACAGCATCATTGATGCCATCGCAAAAAATGCACAAATCGGAACTGTTCTCTTAAGCATGGTCCAATACTCCTGTTGGAAACAAAGTCACACGCGTGACACGATATGTGGAACCTTTCATAGCAAATCATGCCATTTTGTCAAACCGCATAACAGTTTGCAGAACGATAATACATGTATCCCACACACTCACATCCGGTCCGACGGGGGGGGGCGTTGCGGGGCACAGCCCCGCTGCGGGGGCAGGCGCGTATTGGCGCATCCACCCGCATGACCATCACATACCCGCGCTTGACGCTCAAAAGACGCGAACGCACCGCCAGAACATGCGCCAATAGCGCCGAAGGGGGCCACCGCCCCCTCCCCAAAATTTACAATCTGCAGAAAATACGGTCAAATCGGACCGCCCCTGATCAGAGCAGGAAACGCATCCCCCATGGCCCAGCCTGGCCATAGCGAAGATGCTCGTCCTCCGCCTTGAACTGCAGGGACGGGACGACAAACTCAAGCTCCGGCCCGGCCTCGATCTCAAAATGGTCCGTCTCAGGATAAAGCTCCCCGTCAAGCGTATATGCTTCGGGCTCCCCGAGGTCGATCACCATGCGCCTCGCAAGCTGGCGCTTGATACCAGGCAGATCGCGGCGCGACCCCGAGAGCACCTCGGGAAACTGCTGCGCGATCTTCAGCGGCGGCACATCCGAATACGCCACCTCAAAACGCCCCTCCTCACGCCCCGCATCCGGAAACAGCACGAAATGAAGCGGAAGACGCTCCACAAATGAGCAGAACAGCGTGTGAATGCGCGCCTGATCCGCAACTTCGCCATCCAGCTCAAGGCGCGACGGCACGACCTTGAGCATCTCACGGCAAAGCTCCGTCCCCGTCGCAGCGCTCAGCACGAGGCGCGAAAGAAGCGTCGCCGCACCCTTCGGCGTCGTATCACCGATCTCATAATATCCCTTCATAAAACGCGCCGCCACGCCAATCCCGTACATAAACGACAGATGGCCGTTCACGCGCAGCAAATTGCGGCGGATGCACTGCATCGGCACATTATGGCGGTACCGCACGACCGCAAGCATCAGATTGGCAAGGCCGGATCCGTCAATCCCGAACGAGCGCGGCACCATGTTCTGCGTGCCCGTCGGAAGCAGCAAAATCGGCGGCAGCTTATGCGTCCCGTACACGTCGAGCAGCACCTCAAGCGAGCGATGCGCCGTGCCATCGCCCCCGCTGATCGCGATAATATCGATCCCGATCTTCCGAAACGTCTCAGCCGCCTTGTAGACATCCGGAATCGTCCCCGTCGACGTCACCTCCCCGTTGCTGCCGATCACATACGCCAGCTGATCCTTCAGCTCGGGATGAAGTCTGTTCAAACGCGCATTCCTATTACTGATCACACCAATTCCAGGCATAACTCTATCCTTATCGCTCCGGGCAAAAAATCCGCCAGATGGGATAACAGAAGTCTAAGACATTTCATTTCCACAAAATGCCATATCCCCCTACTATCACATTCCTGTCACGGATTTGTCTTGGATATGTTTTTTCAGCGCCGCTAGCGGCCTGCGGCCGTACGCGGCACGCCCGCGCCTATTGCATACGGCGCGGGAAACCGCCTATCCCCGCCGCCTGCGGCGCGGCGATACGGCTGTCCACACACAACCTGCCCGAAAGACACTCGCTTTCAATACGGAGATTTCAAGCGCGCCCAGGCAGCCTCCCCGCATGCGCGCTCAGGCATGCGAGACGCGCCCAAAAGCACTGCATCCCAAGACATGACATCTGACATCCGGACTGGCTGAAACATGGAAAACAAAATTATTTCTTGCCATAGTGGTCGCGTATCAGCTCGTATGCTGCCGTCAGCGCCTGCGTCTTGAGCGTCGCTTTTTTCTCATCCTCGGGAGAGCCGGCGTGCTTGTCGGGGTGATTTTCACGCATCAGCCTGCGATAGACGCGCTTGACCTCTTCAAATGGCGCGCCATACGGAAGTCCCAGCACCTCGAACGCTTCAAAAATCGGCATCTCCTCCGGATTGGGCATAAACTCGCTCCAATTCATATCTGGATCTGCCTCTCGAAGCTTCATCAGAATCTTCAAAAACTGACGTTCCGCCGCTTTCTGCGCCATATTGGGAAGATCGCCGATGCGCGTCCCGCGTATGCGCACATCCTGCACGCGCTGCGACTGTTCCGTCACGATCACATTCAGGCGATCGCGCACCGCTTTCGCGCGCGGATTGGCCTCAATCCTGGCATTCACAGCCTGCGTGAACTCCGCTGTCTTCTGCGCGCCTTTCTCCAATGTGCAATGTGCCTTGTAGGCACTATCTTTAAGCCATTCGAACAAATGCTTCTTATCGAATGTTTCCGCCATACGTCACAGCTCCTAATGGAACCTAAAAATCACATCAAGCCGCCTGCCCCGGACAGGCAGCCGGCCTCAAGGGCGCGCCAAACTTCCGCTAATGGCAGTAAGGATCGACCTTGTCCGCACGAATCCGTGCATTCCGCGCTTCATCCCCCCGTTTCGTATACTCCAAAAATCCCGCATACGCACGAAGCGTCTCGGCAACTTTATGCCAGGCGCCGACCGATTCAAAAATCGCCGTCGCGTTGTTATAGAGCTTGTCTGTCTTTTCGAGCGATATCTTGCCGAGATTCCGCTTATAGACCTCAAAATTCAGCTCCGCCGACAGCGCATACCCTATGCTCAGCAGATATGAACTCCCGAGTTTTGCCGCATACGTGAAGAAGAGCTTGAGCGACTTCGTCGTCTTCATAAAATTCTTGCGGCTGAAATCAAACTGCGCGAGCATCAGATAGTACTGTGTCTGCCACGGCAGCAGCGGCCATTTGGCCAGCAGGAGCGCCATCTGGTCAAGGTCGTCGCGGACAGCCTGCCGCTGAAGCGTGTTCAGCATCAGGCGCACGCGCGTCTGGATCAGCGCAAACTGCTGCGCGATATTGCCAGTCTTGTCCGCGATATCGAGCCCGCGCTCGATATTGTCAAACGGAAGCGGCTCCCCAAGCTCTGTCGCGCATTCCGCAAGCGTGATGAACGGATTCGGCGTATCGAACCAACGCCCGGATACGGTCAGCGCATGATAGGCTTCCGTCGCGGACTGCTTCGCGCGCTCAGGCTCCCCACGCATCAGATAGATGCGCGCGCACAGCGTCTGCGTTTCCGCAAGTTTCTCGATATCATTCATCCGGCGATGAATCTCAAGCGACTTCTCGGCGTAGCGAAGCGCATTGACAAGACAGCCTTTCTCCCCAGCATCCAGAACGAGTTCCGCAAGCGCGTGATATGCCAGTGCGATGAGCTGCTCGTTCTTGATCTTTTCCGAAAGCTGAATCGCATTGAGCAACGTCTCACGCGCCGCTGCAAAATTCCCCTGAAGACGAAGCGCATTCGCATAGTGGATATAGGCGCGGCTGGAACACACCTGGTCGTCGAGCAGATAGCCCACTCGTGTCAGCATCGTCGCATACGTGCACACATCGCCGTAGTCCCCGAGACGCGTCGCCTGCTCAATACAGGCAAGCATCATCGATGCATACAGCGTCTCGTGCATCGGCGTGATAAACGTCAGGCAGTGTTTCAGGAGCGCGTATGCGGAACGGTTATAAAATGCGCGCCCGAGGCTGTTGGCGATATTCAGCCAATGGCGAGCGGCATCCGCCCAGAGCTGCGCCCCCTCGAATGCGTGCGCCACTTCGTGATCCGGCGCATGACGGCGTTCCAGAAGATGTGCATACGCGCCGCAGAGCATGCGCGTGCGCGCCTCATCCGACAGCAGGAGCATGCGGCGAAAACACGACATATCCGCGAGAAGATAGCGCGGACCCAGCTCCTGATCCTCCGACAGAAAGACAAGCTCCCCCGTGCGCTTGAGCGCGGACGCGATATTCAAGCACCACTCACGGCGCTTGTCCTTAAACCACGGCACCTCATCCGGCAGCGCTTCTAGCGAGAACACGCGCGCCACCTCCCAGAGATAAAAGCCATTCCCTAGAAGGCTCACAAGCCGCAAAAATCGGCGATGCTCCTTCGGGAACGAAAGATAATAAGCCTTTTCAAGCTCCGACTCGTCATCCGAAAGGGCGTCGAGCGCATTCTCGATACGGCTGGTATCCCGCTGCGGCGCAAGCAGGCTGCGCTCGCGCAAAAATCCGAGCACGCGGCGGATACGGCTCCAGGTCACCCCACATTTATCCGTGATCTTGTCCAGAACGGACGCCGGAAACTGGCAGGAGGCAAGCACGAATTCACAGATCCTGCGGACATCCTCCCGCTGAAGCGGCGAACACTTCATGCTGATCGATCCCAACAATTCGGGACTCTCGTCGATCTGCGGCATCACGACGATAAACACATTCGATGTCTTCAGAACCTGAATCTGGCGGAGAATATCACGCCATGCATGGTTGAGGGATGAAAACTCCTCCGACACCGCGATCACGACTGGACCGCGCGAAGCATCCGCAACAATCAAATTCAACAGGAGCTCAAGCGAATTCGGGTCCGTCCGCGCCTTGAGATTGTTAATCTCCTTATGCGCCGAGATGTGCTTCACAAGGCCGAACCGGTTGAAAAGGATATCACATCCCCAGCGCTGGTCGCTCTTCGATAAGATCGTCTCCCCAGCATGAACGATACAGTCAAGCCGCACCTGTTCCGGCGCGCTGGGAAAACAGCCGATACGGCTAGACAGAAGCGATGTCACAAAATCATAATTATTCTTGTCGTTCGACTGAGCTGTCGTATAGCAAGAAAATCCGGTCAGCCCTTCCGCACAGCGCTCCAGAAATGCCCGCACGAGACGCAATCTCGTAAAACTGCATTCCGAATTCAGCATCAGCACACGAGGATTGGAAAGCGATCCGATTTCGGCAAAATACCCGAACATCGTTTCCAGATCCTTGCCGATCCCGATTTCCCCCACATCCTGATGGAGCATGGTCGTCAGCTGCGCATTGAACAAATGATCGATTGCAAACTGAACGCACGAAGACGCGCCTGACGCGGCCGCGCTATCTTCCGGATGCAGGGACACCGCCGCTTTCGCTGATTTCACATCGGGCAGTCCATATCCAGACTTCCGTGTCACAAGCGGCGCTCCGCCCTCTCCGGTGACGAGCGAATTGCCATTTTTAGACATCGCAATCAGGGATGGCTGCGACAGACGTATCTTTGAGACAAACACCTCTCCAGTCATTTCTGCATGGCTGGACGGCTGCGCCCCCACTTCTATGCTATCCTCAGAATCCTTGCCCCTGGGCTTCGCGTCACGCGCCCCCTGTGCAAGCTTCGGGCTCACTGAAATGCGCCCGCTATCCTCAGCGACCTTGAATACGCCGCGAACACTGGATGCATCCGAGACCGCCACATGATCCACATCCGTCACCTCGATGCTATTCTCATCACCGAGATCCAGACAAGGCGAATCAAATGATTTGTCGATATCCACAATGGGGAGAACGCCCGAGCTGATAATACCGAACGCATTCGACTCATCGGGGACTCGGCCCGCCGAAGAGACACTGATTGGCGAACGGGGCGGCTTTGCCGGACGTTCCGACCTGCTTTCAGAAGACTGCGCCTCTGCATCCTCGCGAAGCGAATCAAACGCTTTCGACTGGACATAGATCTCATTCGTCCCGTCAAAATGCTTCACAACCGCATCTGTTTTCACCTGGCGGTCACTCGACGGCACAGACTTTGACGACGCCGTGCCCGGCGTTGACGCTTTTGCAGAAAACGCCCCCGGAGAAGACGGCTGGCGGCTCACAGCCCCAGATGTCGATGTTTCCTCATCCTGCATCCCTGGTGCCGCTGGCGAACTCTCATACGCATCCTCAGGAAGTCCCATCGCCTGAATATCAGTCGCCGTCCTGAGAACCTTCTCCACGCTCGCTTCTGACAGACCTGCTTTCTCCACATCAGCTGCAAGCTGCTGCGGAATACCGATGCAAGTCTCTTCGTCACACATGATCGGAAGCTCTACATCCGTTTTCTTGGGCTGCGAGACCGCTTCCTCAATCTGAGACAGCGGAACTTCGACAAGCGTGAGCCGGGCCTGAGACACCGTATCCGCAGCTTTCACATCCTCGATTGCGGTAACGGGAATCTCCAGTACTGTCCGCCGGCCCTTGACTTCGGACGCTGGCTTGACAACCGATTTGCCCGCCGGCACCGATGCAGGCATTGCTGAACCGGCCATCTCACTTCTCGCACCAGGCACACCCACAGGCCGGCCGCCCTGCTTCTTCTCGCTCGAACGCGGCAACGCTGGCGGCGTTTTAGGCTCCGACGTTCCGCCCGGCTTCACCTGCTGCGATGGCACATCGGCATTCGCGCGCTGCATCCCTAGAAACGTCTCCCCCGAACCGCCCTTGCGAGACGGCACTGCGCTCCGAGTTTCATCCCCAAGACCGCTCAGACCCGCCGTCTGCTTCAGACCCTGCACCTTTTCTGAAAGCGTTTGAGTCTGCCCCTGAATATCATCCTCTAAAAACGCCGCAGCACTGATAAAACTCGTCTTCTCCCCGGGCACGTCCTGATCAATCAACCACTCATCATCAAGCGAATCAGACAGACCTGAAAGTGATGGATTGTCCGAAGCGGATATCGATTCCCAAAGGGATTTCATCTCCTGATCGGACTCCTCTGAGAAGACACGCCTGTCAGCCTGAGTCTTTCTTTTTTCACTGGCGTGTTTGTTTTTCGTCACTTCAAATCCCCATTCCGGTCAAGAGTACTGAAAATCAGATACTGGATTGCGCCAAACGCTCAAAAGACAGACGCCCGGCCTGCCACTGAATACCCTCACGGTCAGACTGTGCTCGCGAAGCAGACGAACTGAATGGCTCGCCGCTTACTCGCAACATCACTCAACAAACTCAATATACAGTCTTCGCCAAAAGCGCTGTCACATTATCCGGGCCGCCATTCGTGTTGGCCGCTATGATCAGCTCGCGACAGGCACGCGGAAGATCGTCCGCATACTTCATCAAAATCTCTCGCATCTGATCCTCGTGAACAGGATCGCTCAGACCATCCGAACAAAGCAGATAAATATCGCCGTCCTTGTGCTCGAAAAAATTCGTCTCGACTTCCACGCAGTCTGAAAGCCCCACCGCTCGCGTGATCACATTCTTGTACGGAAAACTCGCTAGCTCCTCAGGCTTCAATATCTTCGAACGAATGTACTCGTTCGCAAGCGAGTGGTCTTCTGTCATCTGCTTGAGTTCCCCATCACGGAGACGATAACAACGTGAATCCCCCACATGCGCGATAATCACGCCTTCTTCCACAAAATAGGCACCCACACAAGTCGTGCCCATGCCGCTGTATTTGGGATTCTCAAGAGACGCCTTGTTAATCTCGGAATTCGCGCGCGTAATCGCCGCAATCAAACGACGCTCCTCACGGCTCTTCGGCTTGCGCTTGCCAGCAGGCCACAGAGGAAGATCGATCGGCTCCGTCTGCGACTGCGTCTGCGCATAATAGTCACTGATTTCCGTAATCGCCATCCGGGATGCCACTTCTCCAGACTGATGACCTCCCATCCCGTCCGCTACTACGACAAATGACTCCTTCTGCGACACGAGGAAACTATCCTCATTGTGATCACGAACCATTCCCGTATCTGTTAGTCCTGCACATTTTAACCGCATAAATCCCACTCCTGTTCCACGAGCACTCTACTTTGGCATAGCCAGATCACTCTGCTGATTTTGCCATCTATAACTCATAAACACAAGCCTATTGAGTTGTCAAAATATGAACTTTTCGCACTGCACGATATGCATCATGCACACATGCGCACACATCAAGTTCAAAATCTCACCTCCAGACCACCTGCCAGATCGAAGCCCCAGCTCTCCCCGCCCAACAGATGCGCCGATAAAAACAGCTTCCAGTTGTCAGAGAATTTATATGTCGCAAACCCGCTGATTTCATAGCGCATCGACGCCACACCGCATTTGCTGTACCCCGATGGCAGCGTCGAATCGTCCTCATCCATCGCTGCCGGATCCTGCTTCTTGTCGTACCCGCACATCGTCCCATACCCGATGCCTGCACCGACTGCAAAATCGAACAGCTCGAAATTATTATAGCGCCAGCGTATCGAGGCCATCCCGATATGCCCGAGCGCGCTCGATACATTCCCCCCCGAGATGCGATACGCGACACTCACCTCATACTGCCCCTTGTAAATCGGGAAAAGCCCCTCCACGCGCGCAAACCAAGTAATCACATTCTTGAGCGCAAAAAATGCGCCTGCACTGGCACGAAGCCCATAGCGATCCTCCCCGGCCGGCTCTTCAAAACGATATGCTGTCTCACTGCCGGACTCCGCAATCGCCTGCGATGATGCACAGTCGAGCTCCGCCAGATGCCCTGAGGTCGACAGCAACTTCACATTCGTTACCGCCGCCTCCCCTTCTGAGGCTGGCGCATCACCGGCACGAAGCACATCCACACTCTCAGATCCGTCATACAGCGCCAGACATCCGCCCGCTGTACTCACCAGGCCGCGATATGGCTCCGGATCGAATGATTCAGCCACAACCTCTGTCTGCGTCGATGTCCTCAGCACGAGCTTGCGCGCATCACCGGCATCAGGCTCCACCGAAACAAACCTGCCATTCGTCAGCGGCACGATATCCGCCGACGCACCCATATTCTCAAGACGCCAGATATTCGGCATACCCACTTCTTCCGGCTGCCTTACGCCCGCACGGCAATACGTCTCCTTCACGATCTCAGTCTGCACATCCCCTCCAGAAGCGAGTGCTTCACCATCAGGCATGACAGGAACCTCTCGCTGGGTCTCTTCACATGCGCCGCGCAAAATCAGCGTCCCGTCCTCCGACATATACACCTTGGGATCATCCGAAAGCGCAATCGGAAGAATTGTCTCAGGCATCCACGGCATCTTCGCCGTTCGCGTATAAACTGTAAATTCCTCAGCATTCAGCTTGCAAAATGCAAGTCCAAGCCCAGATACCCCCGCGACATAAAGCGGTTCACAACCGTCCGGCAAATCGACCGACGAGAGCGCCCCACCGGGCTCTGCAATCCACCCCACTGCCTTGCCGCCTTCCGGTATTCTGTACAGCCCCATCTCAAGCCCGCCCGGTTCTGACGCAGGCGCATAAAGCCCAGACTGATCCAGCGCCAGCGAATGCTCGCGCGTAGCCGTTGCCTCAGGAAGCCATCCCATGTCCGCGCAAACTTCATTGCCCGAATCGTCCAGAACAGCTTCTGGAGATTCCCGCTCTAACCATTTGTCAGATACCGACGGCACCACCTCTGGCTCATGCGAAAGCGTCCAGCGATCAGCCGGCGAATACTTCTTCTCCCCACATACCTTCACAAATCGCTGACCGTCACGGCTCAGCACTCGGTTTGCACCATCCCAGATCCACCCAAAACTCCGACGTATCCCACTTGGCACATCCGTCATCTGACGCCACGATCGCCCGTTGTCTGCAGTCACAAATGTGCGAACGGTCAGAAGGCTGCGGACACTCACAAGGCCTACGCCATCCGCACGCCACCAGATTCCCTGCACATCCGCAACCAGCGTCTGCTCCGATCCGGATGCCTGTTTCTTTGACTTCTTCGATTTCTTCGACTGCCCGGATTTCTCCACCGCCTCAGGCGTCATCGCCTCAACTTTGGCATCATCAAAAAAATCCGCCAGCGCAATGCGTTTCACCGTTCCAGCGCCCAGATCCACAATCGAAAGATTAGCCCCATCTCCATACGCCAAGGTGCTGCCTGCCATATCAATCGCACGCACATCCGACACATCAAGCATCGCGGCATAACCAGATGCATTCGCGGCTTCCACATATCCATTCGCTGCCAAGATGTGACCGCCAGCATACGCAATGAGGCGACCACCAGCATCTACTGCAAACCAGGTTGTCCCCTCGGGTAACACAACCGCACCGAGAATGTTGTAGTCTGCATCCACAGCATACATACGGCCATCCGCCAAACGCACAACCGCATACGCCCCCCCCGTCGACAAAATCTCCGGCAAAACTGGCGAAAATGTCCGTTTCGATACGTCCAGCCACGGGGCCTGCCCATCCATCGGTGCAATCCACACCGCCCGGCTCGGCACATGTGCCTCAGACTCATCCTCTGCATGCGCTGATGCACACATCAGCATACTCAAAAGTACTGCAATTGCTTGATATTTCTTCATTTCCGTAAGTTCTCTCAGATACGGCATGCATCCAGCACACACCGGCGCCATGCTCTATATAATTATTTTATGCTTCCTTGCAACGTCTGGAAACACTCCCGAATGACTCATTCGCCCAAAGCTGTCCACATCCCTGACTTAGGTTCAACAAATCAGACCATTGCAGACACCACCATATCCAAACACGCTCCCTCGGATGCTGACCAAACTTCCCTGCAGACCACTTGCACTCCAACAGCCCCGCGCGTACCAGTCTCCTCATGCCAGATGAACAATACTTATTTTCACATTGACGCAGATGTGCACAATTCATATTATTCATCCGCGTAAAGCGCGGATGCTTTATAACTAGCGAGAGGAGCACAAACAAATGATTAAACTCGGTGAAATTATTTCCAGTATTAAAAGAAATCCCAAGGCAAGGGATATCAGAAACTACTGCTTTCAGCTCCTCGGAGATATCAACAGCTATGAAGACGAATACGAAGTCATCAACGCTTACACTGGAAAACAAAAAAATCGGAAGAATGGTGAACGACATCCAGTACTTTTTAGAAATTTTGCAAAAGCTTTCAAAAATGAAGATTTTGAAATGCTCACCTATTACCTTACTGAGTGCATCAGTGCGAATACAGAATATGCCATACGGGAAATCTCAGCCTCTCAGGCCAAATCTATCGGCATGCTTGGCGAGGCGCTCGAAAATCAATTTGACAAGCTCAACCAAAATCTTGAGCGAATCATAAACATTCTGGATCCGGTTCGCGTCAAACCAGCAGAAACTCAATCCAGCCCCTTATCAGATGATCAGCCAAACCTTGGCCCCGCAGAAATCATACGCGCACAGCCCTGGACACCTGCCTCGGCCATACTCAAGGCTGCATCACAAGCATCCTCAGATACCCCCTCTTCCGAAACAACTGAAGCCACCACCTCACAAACAAACTCTGTTGATCAGGAGAATTATTCTCAAATATTCACGGTTCACAATGACTTCCTCTCTGTCCCCAAAGAAAATACCAAAACAGAAGACGATGAAGAATATGACGATGAAGAAGCGTATGAGGACAAGGAATATGAGGGAGATGAAGACGACGATGATGAGGACGAAGACGACGATGATGATGCCGAAGACGACGACGAAGACGAAGACGAAGATGATGACGACGAAGACGACGATGAT